>JAFGPX010000248.1 GCA_016935975.1 Deltaproteobacteria bacterium | reverse complement strand
GACGAGCCGGCCTGCTCGAAGGCCATCCAGAAGAAGATGTTGAAGAAGGCCAGGATGGCGATGGCGGCGATGCCGTGTTTCTCCTCGATGGTCAGGGGTTGGCCGGAGGGCGCGGTCTTCTCGACGCGCGCGCGGCGGCCGGCGGGCACGTCGCCGATGGTGCCCAGGAAGCGGCGTTTGAGGATCACGTAGGTGGCAAGCCCCAGCACCATGCCGAAGCCGGCGGCGCTGAAGCCGAGGTGCCAGTTGTAGCGGTAGGCGAGCTTGGGGCACACGATCTGGCCGATGGCCGCGCCCAGGTTGATGCCCATGTAGAAAATGGTGAAGGCGGCGTCGCGGCGGCGATCTCGTTCGGAATAGAGCTGCCCCACCATGGTCGAGATGTTCGACTTGAAGAAGCCGGTGCCGACGATGATGAGGCAAAGGCCGAGGAAGAAGGTCGGTCGGGCCGGCACGGCCAGGCAGAAGTGGCCCGAGGCGATGACGATGCCGCCGATGATGATGGAGCGGTGCGTGCCGAGGAACCGATCGGCCAGGTAGCCGCCGAGAAGCGGTGTCAGGTAGACCAGGCCCTGGTACCAGCCGTAGAGGTGGCTGGCGTCCGCCTTGCTCCAGCCGAAGCCGCCCGCCGTGCTGACGAGGAAGAGGGTCAAAAAGGCCCGCATCCCGTAGAACGAGAAGCGCTCCCACATCTCGACGCCGAAGAGCAGGTAGAGGCCGGGCGGCTGCTTGATGGGGTTGGCCGAGGCGGCGGGCCTCGCGTCGCTGGTCATCGCCCTCGACGATCAATCGCCGCAAGGGGTTTTGCAACGCGGTTTTTGCTAGATTTGTGTCCGATGCACGACGCGCGAGCCCGAATCCTCGCTCTGCTTGCCCTGCTTGCTGCCTTGCTGCCGGCCGCGGCGAGCGCCGACGCCATCTCGGTCAAGATGGTCACCACCGTGCCGGCCGGCCAGCGGCCGCGCCTGACCATCACCGCGCTCGAGGCGGTGGACAAGGTCGAGGTGCTGCTCAATCGGGACGACGGCAAGATGGTGGAAGAGACGGTCGGGGCTCTGGCGCCGGGCAGCTCGCGGGACATCCTGCTCGACGGTACGGTCGGCAAGCGCCAGTACAGCGGACGCATTACGGCCGTGGCCCGCGGCGAGCCGAGCGCGTCGCAGGTGTCGTTCTCCACCGTGGTGTCGGGCGGCGTGACCGCGGTGATCGACAAATCCAAAGTCGATCTCGGCCGCGGCCGCATGGAAATCCTGGTGTCCATTCCCGAGGGCAAGGTGGAGGTCAACCTCGTCTCGGCCACCGACGGCGCGACCCTGGTCGAGCACGAGCAGACGTTCGCGGACCACCAGACCGGCCTGCCGCTCGTCGTGCGATGGCCGTCGCCGCCCAAGGACGCCGAGGTCGGCCGCCTGGATGTGCGCGTGACGGATCCGATGGGCGCCTTCCGCAGCTATTCGCTGTCGCCTTGGTCGGTCTATATTCCGCACGAGGAGGTGACCTTCGCCACCGACTCGGCCGCCATCGCGCCGACCGAGGCGCCCAAGCTGCAAGCCAGCCTGGCCAAGATCAGCGACGCCTTGGCCAAGCACAAGGAGATGGCCGGCATCAAGCTCTACATCGCCGGTCACACCGACACGGTGGGGAAGAACAAGTACAACCTGTCACTGTCGCTTAGACGCGCACGGTCCATCGCCTCGTGGTTCCGCAAGAACGGTCTCCGCATCCCCATCGCCTTCGAGGGTTTCGGCGAGCAGGCGCTGCGCGTGGCCACCCCCGACAACACCGACGAGCCACGCAACCGGCGCGCGGACTACATCCTTGCCGTCGAGGATCCCGTGCTGCGTGCCACCGACTTCCGCCCGGTGTGGAAGTTGCTCAAGTAGGGTCGTCTACAGATACCGATTGACGAGGTTTTCGAGCAACTCCTGCTGGCCCGAGCGCGGCTTGGGATTGATGTTGCCCTTGACCACGCGGTCGGAGATGCCGCCAAGGTCCAGCTTCTTGTCCATGATCTCCTTGCCCAGGCCCGCGTTCCAGCCCTGGTAGCGCGCGTCGACGGCGCCTTGCAGCTTGCCGTCCGCGACCATCTTGTCCGCGATGAGCAGAGCCCGGGCGAGCACGTCCATGCCGCCGATGTGCGCGTGGAACAGGTCGGCCAGGTCGATGCTCTGACGGCGCACGTGAGCGTCGAAGTTGAAGCCGCCGGTCGTGAAGCCGCCGGCCGCCACGATGTGCCGCAGGACGAGAGCCATCTCGCCCGCGTCGTTCGGGAACTGGTCTGTGTCCCAACCGAGGAGCAGGTCGCCGCGGTTCATGTCGATGCTGCCGAAGCGGCCGTTGGCGATGGCGAAGGCGACCTCGTGCTCGAAGCTGTGGCCGGCTAGCGTGGCGTGGTTGTTCTCGATGTTGAGCTTGAAGTCCGCCGGCGACAGGCCGTACTTCTGCAAGAAAGCGAGCACGTTGCCGGAGTCGTAGTCGTACTGGTGCTTGGACGGCTCCCGCGGCTTGGGCTCGATCAAGAGCGGGCCGTTGAAACCGATCTTGTGCTTGTACTCGCAAACGAGATTCATGAAGCGGCCCATCTGGTCGAGCTCGCGCTTCATGTCGGTGTTGAGCAGGCTCTCGTAGCCCTCGCGACCGCCCCACAGCACGTAGTTCTCGCCGCCCAGCTTGTGGGTGACGTCGAGCGCCTTCTTCACCTGCGCGGCGGCGTAGGCGAAGACCTCGGGGTCGGGGTTGGTCGAGGCGCCCGCCATGAAGCGCGGATTCGAGAAGAGATTCGCCGTGCCCCACAGGAGCTTGACGCCGGTCTTCTGCTGTAGGCCGGCCAGCACCTCGACGATTCGGTCGAGCAGGTCGTTGCTTTCGGCCAGGGTCTTGCCTTCGGGCGCCACGTCGCGATCGTGGAAGCAGTAGTAGGGCGCGCCCAGCTTGGTGAAGAACTCGAAAGCCGCCTCGGCCTTCATCTTGGCCAGCTCGAGCTTGTCGCCCTCGCCCTGCCACGGCCGGATCAGAGTCGCCGCTCCGAAGGGATCGCTGCCATCGCCGCAGAAGGTGTGCCAGTAGCAGACCGCGACGCGCAGGTGGTCCTCCATGCGCTTGCCGCGTACGACACGGTTCTTGTCGTAGAAACGAAAGGACAGCGGGTTGTCCGACTCGGGGCCCTTGAAGGGGATGGCTTCGATACCGGCGAAGATTGGCTGTGACATGGACGGGATCCTTTCTGGAGATTGAAAACCGGGCTGGTTCGCCTCCGGCCAAGCCGGAGCGCTTCCCGCGCGATCGCGCAACTAGTTAGAACAGAGACTCTTCTAGCCGGTTTTGCGAACCCGCCGCAAGCTCTTCATCGACGCGCACGCGTGGTCGCGTCAGAGGGTTGGCGGTGGCTCGGGAGGGACGGGCCAGCGCCGACCACACACCACTTGCCCCGGGTAGGGGCCCGCGGCGCGCGCGAGCTGTTCGCGGTCGAGACTGGCGTGTCGGGTTGCGCGCAGAGGGCGTCGCGGCGGCAAACGACAGGGTCCCGGCCTGTGCCGCGTGGCGCAGAGCGGTCCGGGGTGCGGGCGAACTGGCCGGTCGTGCCGCCAGAACGGCTCCCCGTGCCGGCAGGCCGGACGTGCCTGCTATACTCGGGCTTCGTCATGCGGCTGGTCTTCGCCTCGGTCCGGACCTTCTGTCGTTGCCTGCCTGCCGTGGTTTTCGCCATGGCCGTGCACGATTCGCCAACCGCGAGCGCGGCGCTCGGGGATGACGCCTCCGCGATCGCGGCGGAGCAGGCGCGCCTGGGGGCCACCTTGCGCATGGTCCGGCGGGCCAAGTACCAGGTTCACGAGCTGGCCTTGCCCACCGGTACCAAGGTGCGCCAGTTCGTCGGCGAGGCCGGCAAGGTCTTCGCGGTTTCCTGGTCGGGCGGGTGGCGGCCCAACCTGCGCGACGTCCTGGGCAAACACTACGATCGGTTCATCGTGGGCACGCGCGGCCGACGGGTGGCGCGCGGCGTGGCGCGCATCGAGCTGCCCGGCATGGTGGTGGTCATGGGCGGGCCCCAGCGCGCCTGCTTCGGACGAGTCACCTTGACGGACATGCTGCCCGCAGGCGTCGCACCCGAGGATCTTCGTTGAGGGCGCGGCCATGAGGGATGGTTTCGTAGCACGGCTCGGGCTCGCGGCGCTCGCCGCGTGCGCCGCATGCTCCGGCGGTTCTAGGGACAGAACCATCTACTGCCCGGTGCCACCATGGTACGGCGACGCCGGCGCCGCGCCCGCGGAGCCGAACGTGGTGCCGGCCATCGTGGATCCCGGTCCCCAGGACGTCGGCTACACCAACGGCATCTTCGCCAGCGTGACTCTGTGCGAGCCAGGCACCGGCAACTGCCAGACCCTCAACCACCTGCTGGTCGACACCGGCTCGACGGGCGTGCGCGTGCTCGAAAGCGAGGTGAAGCTGAACCTTCCCGCCGCCACGAGCGCAAGCGGGCAGGCCCTGGCGGAATGCACGCCCTTCGTCGACGGCACGGCCTGGGGACCGGTCAAGATCGCGGACGTGCGCATCGGCGGCGAGGCGGCCGCGGGCCTGCGCATCCAGCTCGTCGGCGAGCTGAGCTACGCGATGCCGTCGGCGTGCACGGGGACGCCGATCACGGATCTCCAGTCGCTCGGCGCCAACGGCATCCTGGGCGTGGGCACCTATCTGCAAGACTGCGGCCCCGCTTGCGCACAACCGGCGCGCTCGGTCCTGAATCCGGGCCCCTACTTCTCGTGCAGCAATCCCTTCGGCGGCTGCACCGTCGTCGCGGTTCCGCTCGCGGAGCAGGTCGCCAATCCCGTGGCCGCCTTTGCCGTGGACAACAACGGCGTCATCCTTCAGCTGCCCGCCGTACCGGAAGGGGGGGCGTTCTCCGTGCCGGGCCTCCTCTTCTTCGGTATCGGCACGCAGGCCAACAACGGGCTGGGCAGCGCCAGCGTCTTTCCCCTGGACGAGAGGGGCTACGTCGGCACGGCGTTTCCGGCCGACGGCACGGATTCGTACACGGCCTACCTGGACAGCGGCTCGAACGGTCTGTACTTCCTCGACGAGGCCACGTCGGGGATCCGGAGTTGCAGCGGCAATCTCAAGGACTTCTACTGTCCTGCGGCCACCACCAACCTGAGCGCGAGGATCTTCGCCATCGACGGCACCTCTGCGGCAATCGACTTCCGGGTTGCCGATGTGTCCAAGCTGGACGTTTGCGCCTTCGCCTTCGACGACCTGGCAGGCCCCATGCCGGGCTTCCCCGACGACACGGGGGTGCCAGCCTTCGATTGGGGCTTGCCGTTCTTCTTCGGCCGCAGCGTCTACGTTTCCATCGAGAAGCAGAGCACGCCTGCCGGCCCGGGGCCGTATTTCGCGTTCTGATCCGCGATGCGACGAAGCGCGAGGGCGCGATGAATCCAGCCCCTACCGGGTGGGTGGTGGCGGTGGCGGTGGCGGTGGGAGAGGAGGCGGTGGCGGCGGCGGCGGTGGCGGCGGTGGCGGCGGTGGCGGCGGTGGCGGCGGCGGTGGCCGCGGCGCCGGGGGTGGCGGTGGATAGGGAGAGGGGCGGTAGAGCTTGGGCGCCGGCTCGCGGCTGTCTTGCGGGACAGCGTCCGAGCCAGTCTGGTCCTGGGACGGCGCGGGCGGAGCAGCGACCCAGAGAACGATGCCGATGACGGCGACGCCCACCGCAAGGCCGGCGACCTTGCCGGCCGAGGGCCAGCGCATGAGCAGTCTTCCGAGGAGGGCGATGGCCAAACCGAGCCCACCGACCACGACGAGCAGGATGCCGACGGTTTGCATGAGTTGCATGTCCTCCCTTTCTACACGCCTTGCGCGGTCGATCGAATCGAATGCCTGCGGCAGCCGTCTAGTTTACAATAACTGTCAGCACCTACGTCCAAGGACGTCAAAGGGGGTCGGCATGCATTTTTCAGCACCACGATTGCTTCGCTTGGCAGGTCTTTTCGCCGCCTTCGCGCTGCTCGGCTGTGGCAGCGGCCGCAAGTCCGGCAGCGGCTATGCCAGCTTCAGGTGGAACATCTACGACATCGGCACGGGCGAGGCTCTGTCCTGCGCGCAGATCGGCGCCAACACGGTGATGGTGACGCTTTTCGATGGCGCCGGCGCCGTGGTTGCGCAAGACAGCGCGAGCTGCGCCGGCGGGGAGATCTCGACTTCCGAGGTTCCCACCGGCAGCTACTTCGTGGGCTTCGATCTCTACGGCGATCCGTCTGTCCATGGCGGCGTCGCATCCCTGCTCGACAGCTTCGATCTGGCTGACGAGTACAACACAAGGATCACCCTCGCCATCAGGCCCGGGCCCAACGACTACCGGGCCACGACCGCCGAGTTCTTGGTTCGCTCCTTCGTGGTCGGCTGGACCTTCGCATCGGGAGCGCCGGCAAGCGTGTGTGCCGCTCTCGGCGCGGCCTACGTCGAGCTCGACTTCTCCGTGGTCGGAGCCAGCCAGCCGGTCACGAGCCGCTTTTACTGTACCGACGGCCAGGGCACGAGCTTGCCCTATCCCTATCCCTCGGACTGGACCCAGACCACGACGCAGTGGTGGCTCTACCTGCTCGACGGCGCGTACAACGAAATCGGTCGCATCGAGGGCGGTACGGTCGGCCTGGTCCGAGACAACAACATCAATCTCGGCACGCACCTCTTCCCCTACTAGCACCGCCGGCCGCGAATAGACGCTGTTTCACCGATGGAGCAGGATTCGCCGCGGTGACATGCGGGTGCAACCGGGCTTTGCCGTGGAGGTTGCCCGGAGAAACCCGGAAGCGGCGGCCAGGGGGATGGCGGTCGGGGCCGCGCCACGCTATACGAAACGTGCGTGAACCCGGAACCGAGCCCACCCGCCGTCCTGTGCCGCGGCTTGCGCAAGGTCTACGACGGCGGGCACGGTATCTTCCGCAAGCCTTCCCCGTCCGTGGTGGCGGTCGACGGGCTGGACCTCGAGATCCAGCGGGGCGAGTGCTTCGGCCTGCTCGGCCCCAACGGCTCGGGCAAGACCACGACCGTCGAGATGATCGAGGGCCTGCTCGCACCCACCGCGGGCGAGGTCGAGCTTCTGGGACGGCGCTGGGGGGGCGACGACGCCAAGCTGCGCGAGCGCATGGGCGTGGCCTTGCAGGAGACCTACTTGCCCGAGAAGCTGACCGTGGCCGAGCTGCTCACGCTGTTTCGCAGCTTCTACCCCAAGCCGCGTCCGCTCGCGGCGCTGCTCGCGGACGTCGAGCTGGAGGAGAAGCAGAGCGCCTGGGTGGGCAAGCTGTCGGGCGGGCAGCGCCAGCGCCTGGCCATCGCCTGCGCCTTGGTGGGCGAGCCCGAGATCCTTTTTCTCGACGAGCCGACCACCGGACTCGATCCGCAGTGCCGGCGTCAGGTGTGGGGGCTCGTCGCTTCGTACCGCGCGCGCGGCGGCACCGTGGTGCTGACCACGCACTACATGGAGGAGGCCGAGCGCCTGTGCGATCGCGTGGCCATCGTGGATCACGGCAAGCTGGTGCGGCTCGGCACGCCGGCCGAGCTGATCGCGGCGCTGCCCGGCGGCCACGTCGTCGAGCTGGAGGTGGAGCGGAACGGCGCCGCACTGGCCGCAGAAGAGCTGCGCGCCCTGCGGTCGGTGGGCGAGGCGCATCTTTCCGCCGAGGGCGTGTGGTCGCTGGCCGTGTCCGAGCCCGAGCGCGCGGCCGCCGAGGCGCTCGCCTTGCTCGAGCGCAAGGGGCTCGGCCTGGCGCGGCTCGGGACGCGCAAGGCCTCGCTCGAAGACGTGTTCGTGGCCCTGACCGGGAGGCACCTGCGCGATGGCTGAGAGGCCGGCCCGCCCGCCGAACCCCGTGGTGCAGCTCACGCTGATGCGCCTGCGCGAGATGGCGCGCGAGCCGGGGGTGCTGTTCTGGGTCTTCGGTTTCCCCGTCCTACTGGCCATCGCGCTCGGCGTCGCCTTCCGCGCGCGCGGACCCGAGCCCGTGGTGGTGGGCGCGCTGCCCGGGATCGGCAGCGAGGTGCGCCGCGCCCTGGCCGCCGCACGGGTGCAGGTCAAGGATCTCGACGCCGACTCCGCTGCCCGCGAGCTGCGTGCCGGACGTGTCAGCCTGCTGCTACTGCCGCCGGCCGGGCCAGAAGGGGAGCTCGGCTTTCGCTTCGATCCGGCGCGGGCCGAGGCGCGCACGGCGCGCGCCGTCGTGAACGCGGCCGTGCAGCGGGCCGCCGGGCAGACCGAGCCTCTGGCCGTGGCCGACCACGAGGTGCACGAGCCCGGGTCGCGCTACATCGACTTCCTCGTGCCCGGGCTCGTCGCCATGAACTTGATGTCCGGCTCGATGTGGGGCGTGGCCTGGGTCATCGTGCACATGCGCACGCGCAAGCTGCTCAAGCGCTTCCTGGCCGCGCCCATGAAGCGGCGGCACCTGCTCTATGCGCTCGGCCTGGCTCGCCTGCTCGTGATCCCCGCCGAGTTGCTCGTCATTCTGGCTTTCGCTCGCGTCTTCTTTTCCGTCCAGGTCACGGGCTCGTACCTGGCGCTCTTCGCGGTGGCCGTGGCCGGCAGCGCCTCGTTCGCGGCCATCGCCATCGCCGCCGCCAGCCGCGCGCAGAACACGGAAACCGTGAGCGGCCTGATGAACCTCATCACCATGCCCATGTTCGTCGTCTCGGGCGTGTTCTTCGCGTACAGCAACTTCCCCGAGGCCTTGCAGCCCGTGATTCGCGCCCTGCCGCTGACCGCGATGTGCGACGGCATGCGCACCGTGATGATCGACGGCGCCGGCCTGGTCGATGTGTTGCCTTCGCTCGTCGTCCTCGCGCTTTGGGGGGTGCCTGCCTTCGCGCTCGGCCTGCGCTACTTCCGCTGGTCCTGACCAGGACGGCGGGCAACGATCCAACGATCCAACGATCCAACGTGCCAACGCGCCAACGTGCGCGGGAGAGCACGCGTGGGTGCGTGCGCGGCCCGCGGCGGCACGTTGCCACAAGCCGGCGCACGGCTCCCTTTCGTATCGCGCAGGACAGCCCGGGGCCGTCCCCGGGGATCGAAGAGGGCGGGGACGGTCTCCCGGAAGCACGGAACTACGTGGAGCCGGGCCTTGGCCCCGTGCGGGCTCGCGACGATGGTCTGGCCGGCGGCGTCGCGCCGAAGACCTCGTGCCTGGCTGCCTGGGCGATGGCCACGACGGCCGGGTGCTTGATGCGCCGCTCGGCCGAGATGGCGTAGAAACGCTCGATCACACCATCGGCGTCACCCAGGTACGCGACCTGGTAGCGGATGCGGAGATCCTCGGAGACGGTCTTGGGCGCGGGAAAGACGCCCAGGCCTTCGGCGCCGAAGACCTTGAGCAGCGCGCTGTCTTGAAACTCCGCCACGACGTGCGGACGGATGCCGTGCCGGTCGAACCATTGATTGAGGGAGCGCCGGAGCGTCACGCCTTGGGTGGGCAGCAGCATGGGCGCGTCGTCCAGCGAGCCGGGGAATCCGGCACGAAACGCCTTGGCCAGAGAGGGCGCGGCATAGAAACCGACGGCCGACTCCCCCAGAAGATGGTTGTGCGCGCGGATCGCGCTGCCCGACGGGACCGGCGAATCGCCGATGACGATGTCGAGATCGTGCTGGGCGAGCGCGCCCAGTAGTCTCTCGAAGTCGCCTTCGCGGCACACCAGGCGCACGGGCTGAACCAAGTCCAGCGCGGGCTTGAGCAAGCGGCGCACCACCATCTTGGGCAACACGTCGACGACGCCGACGTCGAGGCTCAGCAGCTTGTCGGGGTTCCTGCCGGCAACGGCGTCGACCAGGTCGCGGCCCAGGGTGAAGATCTCGTCCGCATAGCGGAAGGTGACGCGGCCCACGTCGGTCAACGCGAGCTTGCGACCGACCTTGGCGAAGAGCTTCTCGCCCAACCTGTCCTCCAGCGCGTGGATCTGGGCGCTCAGCGTCGGGTGAGACAACCGCAATGCCTTGGCGGCGGCGACCAGTCCGCCTTCGCGAACGACCACCCAGAAGTAGTGGAGGTGGTGGTAGTTGAGCGTGTCCATCCCGCGAGTATATGTCGTTCCCTTCTACGTGTAATGTCGATATTTCGTAAAAGACGACTTGAACACAGCGGCCATTCTATGCGTAGAGCGCCAAGCTGTCGCGCTCGACGAAGGAGGAAACCATGAAAGTTCACGTTCGCTGCACCGGTCTGCCGCACTCGCACAGTCTGGTCGAGCACACCACGCGTAGGGTCCACCAGCACCTGAGCCGCTTCGGAGACCGCCTAGCCGGCGTCGAAGTCCGCCTGAGCGATGTCAACGGTCCCCGCGGCGGACGCGACAAGCGCTGCCAGGTCATCGCGCACGGCCCGGGACTGGGGTTGCTGCGCATCGAGGAGCTGCACGAGGACTTCTACGGCGGCGTCGAGCGCGCGCTGGCGCGGCTCTCCCAGGCGGTCGGCCGCGGCATAGCCCGCGCGCGCGAGCGCTACGTCGAGGCGGAAAGGAGAGCGTCATGATCGCGTTTCGAAACCAACTCAAGACCATCGTTCTGCTCGGGGTGATGTCGGCGCTGCTCGTCGGCCTGGGCGTTCTGGTCGCCCCGGGCTACCTGTACCTCTTCGCGGCCCTGGCCCTGGCCATGAACCTGGCCGCCTACTTCTTCTCCGACCGCATCGTGCTGCGCATGCACGGAGCCAGGGAGGTGGGGCCACGCCAGGCGCCGGAGCTTTTCGCCATGGTGGAAGAGCTGGCGGCGCGCGCCGGCATCCCCGAGCCGCGCGTCTTCGTGATCCCCGAGGAGCAGCCCAACGCCTTCGCCACCGGGAGGAACCCCAAGCATGCCGTGGTGGCGGTCACCGAGGGCATCGTGCGGCTGCTCGACCGACGGGAGCTGCGCGGCGTGCTCGCGCACGAGCTGGCCCACATCAAGAACCGCGACATCCTCATCGCCAGCCTGGCGGCGGCCGCCGCTTCGCTCATCACCTACGTGGCCCACGCCGTGAGCCTGGGCGCGCTTTTCGGCGGTTCCCACGACTCCGACGGCGAGTCGTCCTCGGCCGGGCAGGGATTGCTGGTTGCTCTGGTGGCACCACTGGCGGCGACCTTGGTTCAGCTCGGCATCTCGCGCTCGCGCGAGTTTCTGGCGGACGCGAGCGGCGCCGAGACATGCGGCGACCCGGAGGCCCTGGCCAGCGCGCTCGTGAAGCTCGAGCGCGCATCCGAGGTCGTGCCGGCCAGTCAGGCCAGGCCCGCCACCGCCAGCCTGTTCATCGTCAACCCGTTCGGACCCATGGAGACGGTGGCCCGGTGGTTCTCCACCCACCCCAGCACCGCCCAGCGCGTCCGCCGCCTGCGCGCCTTGGCGGAAGAGCGGGCTTTCCGTCCGCGCTGGCAACGTGAGCTCGCCTCGGGCGGGCGGTAGGCGAAGCTCGTCGCAAGGAGCCTGCCCGGGCTGCAAGCATCCATCGGCTCTCCCCCATCTGGCTCGGCTTCGTCGTGTTCGTGCTGGCCATGCTCGCCGTCGACCTCGGGGTCTTCCACCGCAAGACCCACGCGGTCGGCCCGAAGGAAGCACTCGCGTGGAGCGCGGTCTGGGTCGGGTTGGCTGCGGTCTTCGACGTGGGCGTGTACGCTTTCTCCGGGGCCGACAAGCCCCCGGAGTTCACCACCGGCTACCTGATCGAGAAGGTGCTGGCCGTCGACAACCTCTTCGTCTTCGCGGTCGTCTTCGCCACCTTCGGCGTGCCCGCCGCACTGTAACACCGCGTGCTTTTCTGGGGTGTGCTGGGCGCTCTGGTCATGCGCGCGGCGTTCATCTTCGCCGGCGGCGAACCTCGCGGCCGAGATGACCGGAGACGGGGGCGGCGATGGCGCAGACCGTCCGGGTGGCCCGACTACGGCGCGTTCAGGCGCAAGGCGCCGGAGCTGTCGTGGCAACCGCTGGCGCTGCAGCCGGCGCTCGGGGCAGATGCCATCGACACCTGCCCCGCGCCGCTACGCATGCGCGTTTCGGCAGAGGACCAAGTGATGGTGGGCCCGGCAAGAACCCAGAAATTGCCGTTGGCGGCGGTGCACGCCACGGCGAGCGCGCCTTGCGACATCACCCCTACCTCGACGTTGGCCGCGCCGGTGGTAGTCCCCGCTTGGTACACCGTGCCTCCAAACAGGAACGCGGGCGCCCCAGAGCCATCCGGCGATCCTCCCGAGTGGCAGTCCGCGCAGTCCATGGCCGCGTTGTGCGGCGCCGGCTTCGGGTCCAGGTGACAACCCGAGGTCATACAGTCGCTGCCAGGGTTGTGGTGCCCCTCCGTTTGGTCTCGACCGTTCACCGGGGCCGGCGCGCAATTCGCATCGTACGCTCCGGTCCAGAAGCCATCTCCGCTCGAGCTGCTGGTTCCGCCCGTCCCCGATCCTGCGCCGCCCCCGCTGCCGGTCGTACCGCCGGCCGAGGTGGCGCCTCCCGTGCCGTTCTCCGAGCTCGTGCTCGCGCCGCACGCGCCGACCAACGTCCACGCGCACGCGGCAAGCCAAGCCTTGCTTCGCCCTAGTGTATGTGCCATTTGCCCTTCCTCCCGCGAGTGTTCTCCGCCCTTTCCGCCCCGTCGCCTCGCGGCGAGCGACGTTGTCGGACAGAGCACGATTTGTCAACCACGGCGGTTGCCTGCCCGGCAGGCCTAGGCCCAAGGAGCCTCCGCTGCGGAGTTGCTGCCGGCCATGCGTCCCGTGACCACGGCCTCGGCTGCGTTGCCGCCGCCGTTGTACATCCAGCCCCAGAAGGAGCCCAGCTCCCCGGCGCTGTAGAGGCGCGGAATGGGCTCGCCGGTGGGGGTGATGACCTGGCACCTTTCGTTGCGCCGCGGGCCGCCCTGGGTGTTGTACATGATGGGGTAGATGGGCATGGCGTAGAAGGGCGCGGTCGTCAGCGCCTTCAGTGTCGAGGCAGAACGCCCGAAGTCCTGATCCTGGCCGGCGGTGCAGAAGCCGTTGTATCTCGTCACGGTCGCGCTCAACGTGGCGGCATTGGCCCCGAAGGCAGCGGCCAGGGCGTCCAACGTCTCGCCCTTCTTGATCCATCCGCTGGTGACCTCGGCGCTGTTGTCGGCGCTCCAGGTGTAGCTGCTGTGGTTTCCGAACCATCCCGCGAGGCCGCCTTGCAGCTTTCCCGCCTTTCGCGTGGTTTCGTCGAAGACGGCGTAGCACGGCAGCCGGGTGAAGGCCTGTTTCAGGCCGTCGAAGAAGAGAAGATACTCCTTGTGGCCGAATCCGTGGCGCTCCGAGCGCCTCTCGTCCATGAAGCGCGAGCCGAATTTGTCGACGAGGATACAACCCGTGGGCAGCGAGAGCGATATCGGTATGGACTTCGGGTCTTTGGGATCGGGGACGAAACAGCCGACGTTTGCGAGCGCGTTGTTCATGTGCCAAAGAGCCGCGCCCGCTTTCTGGGCCATGGCTATCCCGTCGCCGGTGTTGCCCGGAGTGCCGCGACCGTAGACCGGCCAGCCCGGCAAGTACTGGGCTTGCATGTCGTGGTTGTACTCGAAACCGCCGCAGGCCAAGACCACCCCTCGTTTGCACTTGATGTGGATGTTCTGACCGCCGCTTCTGGCGACGATTCCCTTGATCTCTCTCGTGCTCGGATCCTGGACAAGATCGATCGCCGGCGTGTCGTACAGGACCTCGACCTTGCGGGAAGAGACCGCGTCTCTGAGGGGTTGCCATAGACCGACTCCGGCCCCGTTGTTCCAGGTGCGCACCGAGGCCGCCCCGGGCAGCTCGGGGTACTCCGGTTGAAATATCCCGAAGGACGCCGCCCTGACACCCAACGTCGCCAGGTAGTCGTTGAGCCCGGACATCTCTTGGGCCAGGGTTTGGATGCACTTGTCGTCCGTCAAACCCATGCACATGGCCGTGATGTACTTGATGCCTTCGTCCGCCGAGGTGGGCGTCCACCACATGTTGCCGCATACCTTGCTGTTGCCGCCCTCTTCGGCCCGGGACATCTTCTCTAGGACAAGCACCTTCGCCTTCGCGTCGGTGGCGGAAATGGCGGCTGACAATGCCGCGAAGCCCGTACCGAGCACGACGACGTCGGCTTCTCGGGCCCATTCCGACGGCAGACTGGCCGGCGTTGGACACTGAGTAGGGGGCGGGCATATCTCACACTCCGTCGACGGGGTCGTCGTTCCCCCCGCGCCACCCGCCCCGGCTCCGCCTGTGCCGCCCGTTCCGGCTCCGCCCGCGCCGCCCGAGGCCGGGCCGACCGAGCCGCCTGCGGCAAAGCCGCCCGACCCGCCTGCTCCCGCTCCTCCGGCGCCACCGGTCTGCGTTCCTCCGGAGCCCGGCGTGTTGGGTGGGAGGCTGTTGCCCCCGGTCCCGCACTCCTCGCACTTGCAGTTGTTGCCGTTGGAACAGCTTGCCACCGCGACCCCGGTCGCGGTCGCGCCCACTCCGATGATGAAATCCCGTCGCGTCGGACCTTGTTTCTTGGCCATTGGCTTACCTCCGGACGGACGATGTCGATGGAGGGGGCCATGCTATGTCCAGGCGCGACTCCCAGCAAGCGCAACGCCGGTTGACAGCACAAACGTGCTAGAGCGAGCGGCTGAGGGGGCCTCTTGGCGGTCCCACGCTCCGGCGTAGAGGACGTGCGAGCAACGTGGTTGTGCCGGGTTCGGCATACCGCGCAACTGCCGGATCCTCTCGAACCAAAACCATTGCGGCGCGCCCGCGTCCCTGGCTCACCGGTTCGTCCCGTGCGGGTGCGCGGTCGGCACGGCGGTCGCAAGCCCGGTGCTCGCAGCCTGCCAAGTCGAGACGCGATGGGGGGCGGCGCAAAGATCCTCCGGAAGCACGACACACCGGCCGCTACTCTCGTGCCGCGGGCTAGGGATCGCCCGGCGCGGGGCGGGGCGGCCGCATGCCCGCGCCGAAGCCGCGCTGGCTGGGGCCGAGCGATTGGTATTTCTGCATCCGCTCCTCGCCCAGCAGCTCGCGCAGCTCCTGGTCGGCCTTCTGGCGGATGGCCGCCATCTGCGGCCGCAGCTCGGCCATGGTTTTCTCGCCCGCGCGTTGCTGTTCGCGCAGTTGCCGCCACTCGGCCTGCATGCCGTCGAGCACGGCGAAAAAGCGCCCCCTCTCCGTCTCTGTCAGGCCCAGCTCGGCCGCCAGACGCTCCCGCCGCCGCTGCTCGCGCTGCTCGCGCACGGCCTGCCGCTGCCGCTCCTCCTCGGCGAGCTGCTCGGCCACCAGCTTCTTGACCTCGGCCCGGACCTCGGGGGCGGCCAGCGACAACGCGGCCGTCTGAGCGCCGCCGGAGGCGGGTGCCAGGGCGGCCGGGGCCAAGCGCGGTGCGGCCGCGGTCAGGCGTTCCGGCGCGCGGGCCGCGGCCGGCCAGCCCTCCTCGCCGTCGGCCCGCGCGAAACCGTCGTCGGCTTCCTGACAGGACTCGCGCAAGGCCGCCAGGCTGCTGCGGGTGTTGGCCAGATCGCGCCGGAGTTTGATCACGGCGACGGAGAGAACGCCAGTGGCGAGCAGAGTGACGAAGCTGACCAACAGGGACACGAGTCGCATGCGCGGACCCTACCACCGATCGACATCTACGAGTCCGTCACTGCCGCCAGAGCTCGACACCTGCCGGTGGCCGGCCCGGGCGCTTCCTCGCAGCACCTCGCCCAACTGGGCGAAGCCGTTTCCCTCCCAGACCAGCAGCGGCTCGCAGGAGGCAGGGATGGGCGAGTCGCGCGGGGGATAGAGCCAGAGCGCGGAATGCACCCAGCGATCTCGCTCCGCGCACGCGCCCCACAGGCGTTTGTGCCGGTAGACGCCGTCCTGGGCGTGGGGCCGGCTGCGCAAGAGATCCACGACGTCGAGGCCGCGGCGCCGGGCACAGTCGAAGAGGAAGTAGTAGACCGCGGAAAGCGCCCCCCGCCGCAAAGGCCACGCGGCCTCGGGCAGGTGGCCGAACGCCGGAACGGCCAGGCGCTCATTGCGCACGCTGCAGATGCCGCCCGCGATCCAGGTTTCCCCCTGCAGGACTTGGAGGACGAAGCCGGTGGCGGCCCATTTCCGCAGTTCGTCGAGGCTGCGCAGGCGAACCGCCGCGCCATGGCGCGCGGTCAGATGCGGGACATAGAGGTCGCGATAGAATCGCTCAACCGCGCGGGCGTCCGTCGCCTCGTGGCACCGGTAGCCGTACTTGCGCACTTTGCGGCCGAAGTTCGCTTCGATGGCCCGTCGTCGCTCTTGGTGCTGCGGGCTCTTCAGATAGACCACTTGCCGGATCCACGGAAAGGCCAGCCTGCCGCCCGGGGGGACGAGCCCGCCCAGGAGGCGGTTCAGCTCCAGGCAGAGCATGATGCCCGGGGCCGAGCAGCGCTCGATGGCTTCTCCCAGACGCCAGAGGAAAACCCGCGTAGCGCGCACCTCGCGAAGATCCCGCGCCAGGACCGCGCGCACGAAATCGAGGGCTTCTCCCTCCCCGAGGTAGACGATGGCCGTCCCTTCCCCCGGCGCGGCGAACTCCACGCGAGCGAGGCTCAGACAACGGGGCAGCAGGGCCAGCCGTTTGACCAGGCTGGCGAGCCCATGCAGGTTCGCATCTGCAGGTTCGACCACCCGCACGGCCGTCATCCGTCTCCCTGGTCCCAGGCCGACTTCAGGCAGCCGCCGCGTTTCTCCATCTCGGCCCAGCAGCCACCACGGCAGGCGGCCAGATGGGGGCAGGTGCGGCAGTCGGCAGGGAACTCATTGCGCCGAAAACGGGCGAACCCCTCTCGCCAGATCCGGGAAAAGGGTTTGTCCCGGATATTGCCCTCCGAGTACCTTCGATCGTAGATCTGGTGGCAGCCGAGGACATCGCCGTCGGGCATGATCGAGCAGCGGCTCAGGCCCGCGCCGCAGAAGAAGGGTTTGCCGGCCACGTGGCCGTCGAGGCAACCCAGGTAGGTGTGCGATTCGCCGAAGTCGGCGTTCAGTCGCCGGCGGCTCTCCCGGACGAAGTTGGCCAGTTCGCGCAGTTGCGATGAGCTGAGCTCGAAGGCCGGATTGCCCGCGGCCCGGCCGACGGCCGACACCGGAGTGAGGCGCCACGAGGTGGCGGCCGAGCCGGCGATGATGTCCCGCAGAGCCGGAAGCTGATCGATGTTGCCGGGATGGACGACCGTGTTCACGAGACGCGCGGGCACGTCCATGCGGGCGAAGACGTCTAGGCCCTGCATGGCGCGAGAGAACGCGCCTTGGCGGCCGCGCACGCGATCGTGAAAATCCGGCGGCCCGTCGATGCTGGTGAAATAGAGAAAGAAACGAAGCGACCGCAAGCGCTGCTCCAGTTGCGCGACATGCCACCCGTTGGTCACGAGGCCCAGCACGAGGCCGTGTCGGTTCGCCTCCGCCATGAGGGCGCAGATGTCCGGACGCATCAGTGGCTCGCCGCCCGAGAGCACGAAATACCTGACCCCCATCCCCGCCAGGTCGCGGATCAGGTCGAGCGCTTCCTCGTAGCCAAGCTCGTTGGCCCCCGGCTCGCCCGACGACGACTCGCAGAAGGGACAGGAAAGACAGCATTGGTTGGTGGCCAGCCACTGCACGAAGCTGATCGGTCGGAGCACCCCAACGCGGTGGAGGCCTAGACACACGCCGCGCTTGAGGGTGGCCGCATGGTTTCTGTAGACACGCCCCACTAGCGGGATTCCGAGAATCCCGCGCTCGATCGTTTCGACAGGCACTCCGCGTTGCCAAGTCCGCATGTGGCGCACGTCCCGCGCAACGATATCCTAGAGGCCCGGTCTTGGGGTTGCCAGGGCCAAGCCGGCCGGGCCGGTTTCGCGGGTCGTGCGCGGCATGAGGCCGGAGGACCAGGCAGACGCGTCGAGGGCGGCCCAGCCGACTCTCGGCCTAAGGCTCTGCCGGCGAGTCCCCGGGGACGCTCGGCGCGTTGCCTCGACCTGCGGCGACAGACCCGCGACATGCTTGTCCGCAAGAAGCACGAGTGCATCCTGTCGAACGGCGAGCCGGTCACGGCCTGGTGAGCGGGGTCCCGGCAGTCCAGGTCGACGTCTCAACGGGACGTGGCGGCCCGCAACCTCTTCGCCTGCTGCACCGGCACCGGCCACCCCGGTGCCCGCTTCGCGGCTTCTTCCAGGTGGCGAAGCGCGGCGGCGCGGTTGCCCGCGGCCTCTTCGATGCGGGCCAGGTTGAGAAGGGGGGTGGGCGATTCCGGGAAATCGGCGGCGGTGGCTTGATTGAGGGCGCGATCGTCGCGCCAGTCCGGCCAACGCGCCAGGGTCCGCGCGGCGAACAACCCGAGCAGCGCGGCCGATACCCCCAGCACCAATCTCGGTCGCCGGCTGCGCAGCCAGTCGAAGAGCGCGGCCACGGCGATGGCGAAGCCCAGCGATGGCAAATAGAGGAACCGCTCGGCCGCGACGTTCAGGATGGGCACGATGTGCATGACCGGCGCCAGCGCGAGGACGAGCCATGCAAGGCCGATGGCCGCGCCGGGCGCCCGCTTGCGCAGCGCCACCGTGCCAAAGACCAAGGCGACCATCAGCCCTCCTCCCGCCACTGCCTCGACGGAAAGGCTCGACGATGGCGTGATGATGAACCAGTCGTAGAACGGACACAGCACGAGCGGCACCAGCAACAGCCCGGCGTACAGCAAGCTCACGCGCAGCATCGTCAGCAGCACGACGGCGGCGCCGGCGCCGCCGAAGTAGGTGTCGCTGGATCCCGTGACGACGGCTTGGCGGCAAAGCAGCACCAGCGCCGCGGCGAGAAACATGCCGGCCACGGGCACGATGTTCGCGCGTCTCTGCTCGGATGCCGGCGCCAGGGCGAGCCACGCCAGGGCCAAGAGCGGCAGCGCCGCCGCCTCTTCCTTGGCCAGGCCGGCCAGGACCGTGAACAAGGCCGGCAGCAGCGACCGGCGCCACGGCCGCGTGCCGCCCGCTCCGTGCCGGACGAGCGCCCAAAGCGCCATCATGGCGAGCAGGCCGGCCAGCAGCGTGGTCTGGTAGCAAAGGGCGGCGATGGCCTCGGTGTGAACCGGATGCACGGCGAAGAGGAGGCCACCGAACAAGGCCGCGGCGACCGAGCCGAGCAAGCGCCACGCGAGCAGCACGACGAAGGCGGTGGCCGTCGCGTGCAGCGAGATGCTGGCCAAGTGCCAACCGACCGGGTTTGGCCCGAACACGGCGTGCTCGAGGGCAAAGAGCGAGGTGGTGAGCGGCCGGTAGTAGGCGGCGTTGACTCCCACGAATCCCGAGGCGCCTTCGCCGCCTCCCCACGGCCGCAGGAAGAAGTCCGGCAGATTGCCCAAGCTGCGGATCCCTTGATTGCCGACGATCAAATAGGCGTCGTCGATGACGAACCCGCCGCGCAGAGCCGGCAAGCACACGAAAAGCGCCGCCAGGGCAGCGAGACCGGCGGCACGTCGTGGAGTCATCGGGGCAGATCCTCTCGCTTCGGCGGCAGGACGCCGGTCCAGCGCGCGGGTGCGAGGAAGCGCCGGGCCGCCTCTTGATCGCAGCGAAACCCGGGAACGCGCGCGACGGCGCACTGGCCGACTTGAGCGACTGCGACGAAGCCAGGCAACTCCATCCTTCGGCCCTTGCCGTCCGGGCACAGGAGGGCGTGGCTCGTGAAGGATCTCGCTTCGGCGGCGAGCGGTCCCATGCTGACCGGCACGGCCCGGTGCAGGTGGCTGTACCCGCCCGTGGTCGCCAGCCGCGCCGGTCCCGCCGATCCCCCATAGGGGTAGATCACGAGGCCGCACAGATCGGGATCCCGGCCGACGCGCTCCAGTGAACGATTGAGGTCGCGACGGAAGTGCCACGGGCCGGCGGCGGCCTCGGGTTGGCCCGCGAAGATCCCCAGATCGGCGAAGGTCAGCCCCACAGAGCGTCCGGCCGAGGCGGCGCCCCAGAAGACCAGCAAGACCACGGCCGCCGCCATCGCCGCGCGCGATCCTCGGGAAGCCGCTCGTTCCAGCAAGGCGTCCGCGGCGCAAGCGAGCGCGCAGAGCAACACGACAATCGCCGGCAGAACGAAGCGGATCTGCTTGTTGTCCGTCAAGGAATGGGCCACGAGCACGAGGAGTCCGACGGAGAGCAGCAGGCGCCAGGCGCGTCGACCGGAAAGCGGCAGAAGCAGAAGGAGAAGCGCGCCGACGCCGAAAGCGGCGGGGATCTGCCACGCGTAGAACCAGACCGGCATGGCGCCGAAGCGGCCGGCGGCGTTCTCGACCAGATTGGCGTGCAGGTAGGTGAAGAGCGAGTGGAAGGGCGCGCCCCAGGTGAAGTGGTCGAGCAGCCCCACGCCGAGCAGAATCGCCGCGCTTCCGGCCAACACGGGCAGTAGCTCGCGCGGGCGCCTTTCGGACAGCAGGAAGATGGCGGCGCCGGCGACCAACAGGGCATCCTGATAGCGGAACGCGGCGGCCAGCCCGAGTAGCGCGCCGTCGAGGTAGGGCGCCCAGCGCGGCCCATCGCCCGAACGACGTTCGAGCAGCCGGGCGAGCGCGAGAAGCCCGAAGCTGACGGAGAAGGTGTGGTTGAGCGCGCGGGGCGCGAGCAACACCAGGAAGTACCACGTGGCGACGAGCGCCGCCGCCAGAAGACCCGCGCGCGGCGAGCGCAGCGCGCGACCGATGCGGAAACACAGCCACGGCCATGTCGAGGCGATGAGCGCATCGAACAGACGAATCGCGAGCAGGTAGCTCTCGGGCTCGGTCATCCCCACGGCCTTGAGGGCGGCGAGGAGCAGCACGTACACTCCGGCCGTCGACCAGGGACGGGCGCCTACCGCGAACTCCCAGGCGCGGAACCCCACCCCATAGACGACGCCATGGGCGGGCTCCAAGCTCTGGAAGATCTCGTCGGGGTGGAAGATGCCAGAGGCGGAAACGGCGTAGACGAGGCGCAGGGCAGCGCCCACGATCAGCACCGCGAGGAGCCAAATGCGGATCGAGCGCCGCCCGCCCAGGGCAACCTCCGGCGGACCCGCTGGCTCTGGCGAACTCATGTGCGGCCATGGTACGTCAGGACGACCACGCCGCAAAGGCAGGCGGAATCGGACGCCCCGGGGTTCTCTGGTACGATAGCCGCCGCGGGAGGCGTCCCGCGCCGCACCATGAGCGATGCAAGCAAGGCAGCCCCGACTGGCTTCCCTCCACTTCCGCCGCGCCGCCGCGTCAGCGAACGACAGGCGGTGTTGCTGGCGCTGGTCGTGCTGGCGCTTCTCGCCGTCCTGCTGCTCGTGCCAGGGGTATTCACCATCGACGAGAGCAACTACCTGGCGTGGGTGGTGTCGCTGCGCGCGCTCGAGCTGCACCCGCCCGGCACAGACGGTCTGACGTTCTCGCGCGAGCTGGTCTTCTTCGACCCTTTGCTGGCCAGCCGCGCACCGGGCCCGATCGTCTCGACCATGCCGCCGCTCTACGCGCTCTTCGCCCTGCCCTTCTCGCTTTTCGGCTGGACCGGGCTCTTCCTGCTCAACACCTCGGCATGGCTCGCCACCACCGCGCTGCTCTACGCGTCGGCTCGCCAGACGGGCGCCTCGCCGCCGGCGGCAGCCATCGGCGCCCTGGCCTTCGCGCTGGCCGGGTTCTCGCTCGAATACGCCGTGGGCGTGTGGCCGCACGCCCTGGCCGCATGCCTGACCTTGTCCGCGTTTCTCGCGACACTACGGACCGCGGAACGAGGTCGCGGCCGCACGGCCCTGTTGGCCGGGCTGCTCATCGGTCTGGCCGCCGGTCTCCGCTACCAGCATGCGATCACGGCGGCGATGCTGGGATTCGTGCTGCTGGCCGCAACCTGGAGACGGCCGCGTCTGGCGGCGATGTACGGCCTGGGCGTCGCCCTGCCGCTCGCACTATCGACCGTCTGCAACGGCCTGCGCGCCGGCCTGTGGAATCCCATCAGCAAGGGCGTCGGCTACATCAGCACGGCCGGCGACTTCAGCGCGGCCGGCGTGGCAGCCGTGGCGCCACGTTGGATTGTCGTGCGCACGTTCCTGGCGAGGGTGCTGGACTTCTCGCTGCAGCCCCACGATCCCTTCTGGACGTCCATGGGCGGACGCTGGACCCCGGCCGGCGCCTTGCTGCTTCTGTCGGCGGTCAAGAAGGCACTGCTGCAATCCGCGCCCTGGATCCTGGTGGTGCTGGTCGCGCTGTTGGCGGCCTGGTCGCCGCGCACGCAGGCCGGCGCCCACCGTCGCGCTCTGCGCACGGTAGCCTTGCTCTGCGCGGCGACGTTCGGCGTGTTCGCCATCGCCACCCGCCGCTTCGAGGGCTGGTCTCACAATCCTCGCTACCTGTTCGATCTGGTGCCGCTCTTCGCCTTCGCCCTCGCCCTGGTCGTCGAACGCGCCGGCCTGACCTGGCGCCCGCTCGCCGTCGGGACGGGGGCGGGCGCGTTGCTCGCGCTTGGACCTCTCCTGCGGCATCCCACCTCGTCGTTCCGCCAGCTTTCTCTCCTCTACGCGTCGCTGGCGCTGGCATTCGTGGCGACCGTCCTTTTCGTCGCCTGCCGCTGGCTCCCGCGCCTGCGTCGCGCCGTGGCCGTCGGGCTTGGCGTGTTGCTGGGATGGGCCTCGGCCGTGCACCTCGGGGACGACGTGCGGGCCGCGCGGGCGTTGCGGGGCGCCAATCTCGATCGCCTCATCACGGTGGCGGCCCTGCTGCCGGATGTTCCCGCCGCGCTTTTGGCCCACCAGCCCGCGGCGCTCGCCCCGCTGTTGCTCGAGCGCGACCTGGTCATCGCCGACACCAACGCCGACCAAGGCCAGGACGCGGGTAGACTGGCGGCCGAGTTGTTGGCCAGGGGCCGGCGTGTGTTCGTGCTGGCGCCGGGCATGTCCAAGCGGGAACTTCGCGCGGTCGTGTCCGGGCATCAGGTCCGACCGGTTGCCGATGCCGGCGCGCTGTTTTTCGAGCTGGAGCCACGCTCCCCGCTCCTCGAGTTTCCCGTGCCCTAGGCGCTTGCGACAGAGAATTGGCTCCGTTGCACGCCGTCTCGCATGCTGCCGCGCCGGGGAATCCCGGCAGGGTTTCCCACATGGAAGAACCGCGGAGCCATGCCGTCAGGGTCACTTCTCCCGCAGCTCATCGAGGATCCTCGTCAGACAGAATGGCGGGCTGCCGTTCGGCTGCCTCGAATGTGCCCAGGCCGACAGGCGACAGCCTCCTTGGCAGATGCGGGAGTACTCGCAGTTGTCCGGAGCGCACATGCCGACGAGGTCTTCGCTATTCACGCATTGCCAGCGGTCTTCCGTGAGGTGGATGCCGCGCTCGTCGCTCCACCTGCCTACCACGAGATCCGCCGCAGCCGTCCAGTTCGGACAGCAGTACACGTCCTTCCCCACAACGGTGAAGTAGGTGCGCCCGGCCGGACACCAGCGGTTGCCGTCGGGCAAATCCGCACGCGTGTTGCCGAGCAGCCACCGGTAGACCCCGCGAGAGTGGAAGTTCGGGCCCCAGGTGGCCCCGAAAGCGATCCGAGGAGGGCGATCGTGGTCGGCAAACGCAAGCACGGTGCGCACCACGTCCATCGCATCGTCCGGGGTCAAGAACATGCTCTCGGGGAGTTGCTCGGCGCTGCCGGTGCGGAGCAGGTTCAGAAGCTGGACTTCGGTCGCGCCGAGCTGCCGGGCCAGGTGCAGATGCCTGTCCAGCTGGCGTAGGTTCCGCCGGTGCATGACCGTCTTGATCTGGACAGCGAAGCGGCCGGTGGCATGCTCGATCGTGGAAACGATGCGGTCGAAGTCCTCTGGGTGTCCCGTGAGCAGCGAGTGCGTCTGGGGGTCGGGCCCGTGGAGGCTGACCCCAAGCTTGCGCACGCCGGCGGCGTGGATCTGGTCGAGGAGCGGTTCGGTCCGAATTCCATTCGTGATGAGGTAGTCCTCCCCCGCCAGTGCGTAGAGCGGGATGGTCCTCGCCTCGACGGCGGGCTCGGTAGGATACAAGAAGGTGCCGTAGCCCAGTCTCCGGGCGCTCACGATGCTCGTGCGGACTGCATCGAGATCGGCGCCACCTTTCACTCGGGCGAGGCAGTGGATGCACCGCCGGTCGCATCCCACGTCGATGTCGAAGACCACGACCGGTCTGGGGCTGCGCCGGTTCAGCGCGGCGTAGAACTCGGCCGGATCGAGCCCGGTGGCTTCCCGGATCCTTCCGTCGAGTGACCGTGCCCGAAGGCTGACGAGGCGCTGCATGGCTGGCGCCGAAGATCCTAGCCGACAGCAGCCCCGAGACCAGATCCCCCGGTCGGGGTTCCGGTGGTCTGATACGCTCGCCCCCATGAAGGCGAAGAAGATGCCGCGCGAGACTCATCCGGCGGTATTGAGGCAGGCCGTCTTGCGCAAGCTGCCGCCGCGCATCGACACGAAGGGCGAGATAGCGCTGCCGTGCGTCCCGGCCCTTGCCGACCAGTACGCGGAGAAGCTGCTCGGCATTTTCGCCTTGCTCGGTCGCAAGTTCAACGAGCCCGAGGCGCACAAGCTGCGGGAGATCCTCGATCGCTGGCTCGAGCACGGCTGGGCCCAGTCGCCGCACACCCGCCTCGTGGTCCGCTACAAGACGGAGCCTCCGCCGATATCGACGATTTCGTACAACGTCTCGGTCGAGGTCGTCACGGTGGCAGACGAGTACGAGCGCTGGACCGGCCCCCGCACCACCGCGCTTTTCGGTGCTTTCCCGGATGCCAAGGTCATGGCTCTTGCCCGGGCCCAAGGCGAGCCGCCTTCGACGCCGATTCTCGATATCGGCGCCGGGACGGGACGCAACGCGCTTCCCCTCGCCCAAGCGGGATTTCCCACGGATGCCGTCGAGATCGCGCCGGCGCTTGCCAACATCCTGCGTGACGAAGCACGGCTGGCGGGCACGGGGGTCCGGGTATTCGAGGGCGACGCGACGGATGGGACGCTCGATTTGCCGAAGAACCACTACGGCCTCGTCGTCATCGCCGAGGTCGTCTCTTCGCACATCTACGACTTGGACCACCTGCGCCGTCTGTTCGAAGTCGTGGCGGCCGCGCTCCGGCCCGGCGGCTGCGTGCTCTTCAATGCCTTCTTGGCCATGGAGGGCTACAGGCCCGACGCGCTCGCGCGGCAGTTGGGTCTGGTGGCCTTGTGTTCGATCTTCGATCGGCAAGACCTCGACAAAACGATGGCCGCGCTCGGACTGCACAAGGTCGACGAAGTCTCGACTCTTCGCTACGAAAAGGAGCACTTGCCGGCAGAGGCTTGGCCACCCACCGAATGGTTCGAAGACTGGTCCAGCGGTCGCAACGTGTTCGACCTGCCGCGGGGACGCGCGCCCATCGACCTGCGATGGCTGACGTACCGACGCCAAGGCGAACCCAAAAACCACGTCGAGCCGGGCACGCGGACTGGTCCTCCCGTCGGCGACGGGTGAAACCGACCCATCGTCACTGAATCAGGAACCGATGGTGGCCAGATCGAGGCTACTTGCAGACGAACGTGGTGACAGTCGCGCCAGCGAGCGCAGCCGTGAAGGCGCCGCCGTTCACCGAGACCGCGGCCTTGGCGATAAGATCGTCGTCTGCCGACGTCACGTGCGGCGTGCAAGAGGCAGGCGCCGTCCCGCCGGCGATGGCGATGGGCACGCTGGCCGGCGCAGTGCCCTGGTTGATGGCCGCGACGACCACGGTGCCGTCCGTGTCCTTGTAGGCTGAGAGAAGGACGTCCGTGGGTATGCTTCCCGCAACGCCCACCCGCTTGTAGCCCGGCCGGACGAACTTGCTGTAGTTGCCAAGCGTGTAGTAGCGCTTGGTCTTCGCCGTTGAGCCCTTCAGCAGCAGCCCTTCGTTGTCGTCGAAGTAATACGCCTGGTACCACCAATAGAGCCAGGCCGAGGCCTCGCCGACCGTGAGCGCCGAGTGAATCCACCCCGCGACCGCGACCCCGTTGTCGATGTCATTCGACGGCCCCTCCTCCGGCCAGTGCATCACGCCGGACATTTGGGTCTGCCAGACCTCCCTGTCTCGCGTGCCAGCGTTGACATCGGCCGGCCACGCGTACGCAATCTGTGAGTCGTACTCGTGCACCCCGAGGATGTCGAAGGCATTCCATGCTTCCTGATCATTCCATAGCCAGTGGCCGTAGTCGTAGCCGTCCCCATTGAGGCACTCTGGGGCGCACGTCGCTTCCTTGGCTGCGGTAATCGTGTTCGAGAAGCATCCACAGTTATGAGGATCTGAGCTGTTCGGATAGCTGGCAACGAGCGAGCCCGTGGCCGACAGGTTGCTCCAGACGTGGAGCCATTCCGATGCCTCGGGCGCGATGACCTTGATGTTCTTGGCCCTGAGCTTCGGTCCCGCCAGCTTGAGAAAAGCCACCATCTGCTTGGCGGTGAACGTCATCGTATCGTACGAGTCAGTACACACGGGTACGCCAGGACACGACGCGAAATCGGATTCGTTCGCGATCGACATGGCGTAGAGCCCCTGCTGCTGCGCGAAGTTGGCGATGGTCGTCGACCATGTCTCGTAGCAACTCTCGAGCAAGTACCCACCGTCCATGGTATTGCCGTTGCTCTTGCAATTCGCGGGCGCGCTCCAAGTCGTTCCGATGATCTTGGCGCCAGCGCTCTTGGCTGCCGAGATGTCGGAGCTTGAGCCAGATAGGCTGCCATTCGAATTCATGCCGATACGCATGATGGACAAGCCGAGCGCGTCGGCGCCACTGGTGCCATAGAGCGTGCCTACCGTCGACGAGCCCAAGCTTCCCGGCATCAAGGCAACGTTGATGCCAAACCCCTGGATTGTCTGATGCGTCTTGTCGAGCTGTACCGTCACGCCCGAGAATCCGCCGGTGCCGGGTGGAATGCTGCCACCGGTGCCAGGCCTGCCGCCGGTGCCGGGCGGAGTGCTGCCGCCGGTGCCAGGCCTGCCGCCGGTGCCGGGCAGGGTGGTTCCACCGGTACCGGGCGGTGCGGCGCCACCCGTGCCCAGCACACCGCCGGTTTGGCTGCCGCCGCTGCCTTTCCCACCGGTGCCCGCAGCAGGACTGGCATCAATCGTCCCACCCGTGCCCAAGGCTCCTCCTACGCCACCGCCACCTTGACCACCGCCGTCGAACGCCCCTCCCGTTGCCCCCGCGATGCCACCACTCCCGCCCGCGCCGCCGGTTCCTGGCACGGTCGCGGTGCCGCCGCTGCCACCAACATCGCCGTCGGGTATGGCGATGCTCACGTCCGCGGCATCGTGGGCAGCGCCGGGGCTATCCACGTATGTGGCGGCATCCAGGTCAGCCGTGGTCTGGGGGTTGTCTACCGGCATGATGGCATCCACGGGGGGCGAGATCTGGGGGCTGTCCGTGGGCGTGACGGCATCTACGGCCGCCGCAGTCTGGACGCACCTGCCGGGGTAGCCGGGCGAACCGGTGCAGGAGTAGTCGCTCGGACAATGCGCGCTGCTCGTACATGTGAATTTGCCCACGTCCGGGCTGCGAGCGCATGCGACCGACAGGGCGAGCGAGGGAAGAACGCAGATGCCAATCCGCATCAGGGGCTTCATCAGAAAGCCCCCGTGAGCGCTGCGCCGGCAGCCCCAGGAGCGATGATGGGAGCGAAGGCCATGCTGGGCGCTTGCGTCGCGGCCGCCCTATGGCCAAGGAGGTAGAGCACGCCTCCCGCGGCGATGCAGGCGGCGCCCACGCCATACCCGACCATCCCCAGGTTTCGATAGGACTTCTGACTCGACTCCTTGTCGGGATCGTAGCCGTCGAGCTCCTCCATCTCGCTCGTCAAGCTACTGGCTTTCAGGTTCAGCAGAACACCGGCGACGACAGCAGCCACGCCGCCCGTCCCCACGACGATTCCCGCGGTTCGCAAGCCTCGTCCCGGTTTTCCGGGCGGCTTGACCGTTGGCTCGGTCACGCCGGACGGCTGTGCTGCCACGGCAGCGACCCCGACGGTCTCCGGTCCGGGCGGCTCCGCGGTGACGGGCGCAGTCGACTCGGTGGCGGGCGCATCCGCCGGCCGGGATCCGGCACTCGCTTGCTCACTGAGTATCTGCCTGCAATCGGCGATGTGCTTCTTGGCCTCCGAAACCTCTTCCGCGCTCAAGTTGCGCGCGACCCGCAAGTACTCCTGGAAACGCCCGATGGCGTCCTCGTATTTTCGGTTCTGCTCGAAGCAACGACCTTGGTTGTAGATGTGGTTCGGATCGCGGGTGTCGACGAATAGCTCGGCAAGGATGGCCACGCCCTTGGCATAGTCGCCCGAGAGACACGATGTCCTCGCGGTCCGTTCTTTGCTCTCGGGACCTTCTGCCCTGGCAGCCGGACCGAAGAGCACGGCAGCCAGAATCAGAACCAAGATCGGACGTTGCGCCATGGCGCGAATGCTCCCTTGACCATGGCGCATTCTTGAAGAAACCCCCAAGGAACGCAACGTGGATCGAGTCAGGGCCGGTCCTCTGAGAACGTCAAGACGAGGCCGCCGCTACTCGCCGGGCAGCATCGTACTTCAGGAAAGGCCCGTGGTCTGGGCGAGATGATCGCGGCTTGGCTCGAAGCTACTTGCAGACGAACGTGGTGACGGTCGTGCCGCCGAGCGCAGCGGTGAAGGTTCCACCGCTAACCGAGACCGCGGAGCCCGACTTGAGGTTGTCGTTCGCTGACGTCACGGTCGGCGTGCACGAGGCCGGCGCTGTTCCGCCGGCGATGGTGATCGGCACGT
This sequence comes from Deltaproteobacteria bacterium, assembly GCA_016935975.1. GTDB lineage: Bacteria > Myxococcota_A > Polyangia > Fen-1088 > Fen-1088 > Fen-1118. The sequence goes on along the minus strand of JAFGPX010000248.1, from coordinate 2,360 downwards.
TGGCCGCGGCGGTGCCCTTGTTGATGGCCACGACCACGACAGTTCCGGTGCCACTGTAGGCCGAGAGTAGGACGTCCTGGGGGACTGCGCCCGAAACCTCCACCCGCTTGTAGCCCGGCCGTATGAACTTGGTGAAATTGCCGAACGTGTAGTGGCGCTTGGTGTCGTCTCCGTTCGAGTTGTACAGACCTTCGTTGGTGCTGCCCAGCGCCTTGTACCACCACCAGAGCCAGGCATTCACCTGGCCGACCGTGAGCGCGTTGTGAAGCCAGCCCGCGACCGCGACGCCGTTCTTGATGTCCTTGCTGGGTCCCTGTTCCGGCCACCACTTCACGCCGGACATCTCCGTCTGCCAGATCGGCTTGTCTGGCTTGCCGTCGTTGACGTCGGCTGGCCACGGCTCCGCGACCTGGGTGTCGTACTGGTGTACTCCGATAATGTCGATCCCGGCCCACGCCTCCTTGTCCTTGTAGAGCCAGTGACCGTAGTCGTACCCGTTCCCCTCGAGGCACGTGGCGGCGCAAGGGGTAGTCTTCCCGGTGAAACAGCCGCACTTCAGCGGGTCCGAGCTCGGTTTGCCCCCCGGCTCTGAGCAGCAGGCCGACTCATTGCTCCAGAGGTGGAGCCATTCGGATGCTTCGGGCGCGATCACCTTGATGCCTGCGGCCTTCAGCTTCGGTGCCAGCACCTTGACGAAAGCCACCATCTCCTTGGCCGTGTAGAGCGTTGTGTCGTAGTTGCCATTGCACGGCTCGTTCGTCCCACACGAGGCAAAATCGGTCTCGTTGGCCGCCGACATGGCATAGAGATTATTGCTCTTCGCGAAGTTGGTGATGCTCGTCGACCAAGAATCGTAGCAGCTCGTCTTCAGGTGTCCTCCGTCAGTCGTCTTGTTGTTGTCCTTGCAGTCGGCGGGAGGGCTCCAGACCGAGCCGATAATGTGGGTAGCGCCGTATTTCTTGGCGGCCGAGATACTGGACGACTCGTTGTTGTTGTAGAAGCCGCCACTCGGGCTCATGCCGACACGCAAAATGGTCAAGCCGATGCCGGCATTCGGGTCGAAGAGCTCCTTCGCCTGCGCGTCCGAGAGGGCATTCCAATTGTCGTTGATGCCAAACCCATCTATGGTCTGGCGGGTCTGACCGAGCTGCACCGTCACGTCACCCGTGCCCCCGCCCTGGCCCGTCGCGCCGCCCTGGCCCGTCGCGCCGCCGTCGCCCGTCGCACCTCCCGAGCCTGACGACCCGCCGGTCGCGCCGCTTCTGCCGCCCGTCGCACCGGAAGAGCCTCCGGTCCTGGCGCCCCCCGTGCCTCTTCCGGCCGAGCCGCCGGAGCCTGTCCTGCCGCCCGAAGCGGTCGAACCACCGGCGCTGGTCGTGCCACCTTTGGCCGAGCTTCCGCCGCTCGACGTCGTTCCGCCGCTCGTGGTGGTGCCACCCGTGGCCGAGCTTCCGCCGCTCGACGTCGTTCCACCGCTTGCGGTCGTCCCGCCCGAAGCGGACCCGCCAGAGCCTCCACTCTGTCCACCGCTGGCGGATCCGCCAGAGCCCGAGGAGCCGCCAGAGCCCCCGCCGGTGCTGCTTGAGGTGCAGCTCCAGACGAAGAGAACGCCCGCCAAAATCACGCTACGAAGCCCTATGTTGCGCACGTCGACCTCCTATCAATGCTACGCATTATTCCGCGTTCTGGGTGCCTGGACATCCGGCACCACCTGTATTGCCGCTGGCCATCACGGCTTGTCACGTTTCTGGCTCATCGCCCGCGGCTGGGGCGGCGACTTTGGCCGTGCGGCCACCGACGTTCGCTTCGGCCGGCAGATTCCCCCAAATAGGCCATGGGACCGGTCTGACCCCATGGCCTCATCATTCTGGGACATGCCGCCGAGACTACTTGCAGACGTAGGTCGTGACGGTCTTGCTGGCGAGCGAGGCTGTCAGCACGCCGCCGGTCACCGCGACCGCGGTGCCGTCCTTGAGATTGTCGCTCGCGGACGTCACGGTCGGCGTGCACGAGGTCGGCGCCGTGCCGCCGGCGAAGCCGATCTTCGGCGACGCCGCTCCGCTGCCCTTGTTGATGGCCACGATCGCGACGGTCTTGCCGTCCGCGCTCTTGTAGGCCGAGAGCAGGACGTCCTTGGAGGCATCGGCAAGGTCCACATGGATGTAGCCCGGCCGGACGAACTTGCTGTAGTTGCCCATCGTGTAGTAGCGCTTGGCCTTGGTCCCGCCGCTCTTTAGCAGGGCCAAGCCTTCGTTGTCGTCTTGGTACAGGGCCTGGTACCACCAGTAGAGCCAGGCCGAAGCCTCGCCGACCGTGAGCGCCGAGTGAATCCACCCCGCGACCGCGACCCCGTTGTTGAT
>JAFGPX010000247.1 GCA_016935975.1 Deltaproteobacteria bacterium | reverse complement strand
TCGGATCGAACGGCCCCGAACTTATGGAAGATCGAGGAGTTCGCCGGCCGGCGGCTTGCGAATCGCGTGGGCGAGGGCGAGAGCGAGTCCGTGGGTGGTACGCGGTAGGCGCGGGCCGCGGGGCAAAATACATATCTGAAGTCAGACCTTGGAAATGTATCGCTGCCGGAGACGCCGGACGGACGGCTTCCGTGCTATACGGCGCGCCAGTGTCAGACGCCGAGCACACAGCGCCGCCGGAAGGCGACCTCCACATCGCCGGGACCGTGGCCATCCTGGGCCGGCCCAACGTGGGCAAGTCCACCCTGCTCAACGCCATCGTGGGCGAGAAGCTGGCCATCGTCACGCCCAAGCCGCAGACCACGCGCAACCGCATCGTGGGCGTGTGGAACGGCCAGGCGACGCTGCCGGCCGGCGATGCGCGCGGGGCCGGGCGGCGGGCTAAAGGACAGATCGTCTTCGTGGACACGCCCGGCGTGCACCAGGCGCGCTCGCCGCTTCACCGCTTCATGGTGCGCGAGGCGATGGGCGCCATCGACGGGGTGGACGCGGTGCTGGTCGTGACCGAGGCGCACGAGCGCGCGGCCCTGCTCTCGCCGACCGCCAAGCTGTCCGAGGCCGAGTCGTGGATCGTCGAGCGTCTGGCGACCGCCGGCAAGCCGGCCGTCCTGTGCCTGAACAAGGCCGACCGGGTCAAGGACAAGGGCCGGATCCTGCCGCTCATCGAGTGGTGGAACGGCCTCGGCAAGTTCTCGGCCGTGGTGCCCACCTGCGCCACCCGCAAGCAGGGGCTTCACGGCATCGTGCAAGAGCTGCTGCGCTTGCTGCCCGAGGGCCCGCCGCTTCACGGCCCGGACGTGCTGACCGATCGGACCGAGCGCTTCCTGGCCGGGGAGCTGGTGCGCGAGCAGCTCTTCTTGCGCCTGCACCAGGAGCTGCCCTATGCCACGGCCGTGGTGGTGGAGAACTGGCAGGAACGAGACGGGGGCGACGTCGTGATCGACGCCAGCATCGTCGTGGATCGCGAGAGCCAGAAGGCCATCGTGGTGGGCAAGCGCGGGGCCATGATTCGCGAGGTGGGCACGGCCGCGCGGAAGGAGATCGCGGCGTTGCTGGGCCGGCCCGCGCACCTGCGCCTGAACGTGCGGGTCGAGGCCGGCTGGACCGACTCGCCCGCCGGCCTGGCCGAGGCGGGCTACGGCGAGGACGAGTCATGAGCCATCGCCGGGGCGGCGGTCGGGAAGAGCGGGGCGAGGGGCTGCCCGTGCTGTCGCTCGTGGGGCGGCCCAACGTCGGCAAGTCGTCGCTTTTCAACCGGCTGGTGGGCGGCCGGCCGGCCCTGGTCGAGGACTTGCCGGGCGTGACCCGCGACCGCCGCTATGGCGTGTGTCTCTGGGGCAAGACGCGCCTGCGCGTGGTCGACACCGGGGGGCTCGACCCCAAGGCGTCTGGCATCTTGGCCGCCATGCGCGGGCAGACCCTGCGCGCCGTGGACGAGGCGGACGTGCTGGTGCTGGTGCTCGACGCCGCCGAGGGCGTGACCGCGGTGGACGAGGACGTGGCCGAGGTCCTGCGCCGCACGGGCAAGCCCGTCCTGGTGGCCGTCAACAAGGTCGATTCCGAGCTGCGCGAGTCGGCCCTGGCCGAGGGCTACCGGCTGGGCTTCCCCCAGGTCTTCGGCGTTTCCGCGACCCACGGGCGCGGCGTGTCCGAGCTGCTCGATGCCGCGGTGGCGGCCCTGGCGGCCCCTGCCGCCACGTCCGACTTCGGGGACGCGATCCTGCGCGGCCCCGGCGAATCCGACGCGGCCGCCGAGCCCGAGCCGCCCATCCGCCTGGCCTTCGTGGGCAAGCCCAACGCGGGCAAGTCCTCGCTGGTCAACCGCCTTCTCGGCGAAGAGCGGGTGCTGGTGCACGACCAGCCCGGCACCACGCGCGACCCCATCGACACGCCCTTTCGGGCCGGAGGCCGGGAATTCGTCCTGGTCGACACCGCCGGCCTGCGCCGCCGCCGCTCCATCGACACCCTGACCGAGGCGGTGGCCGCCAAGATGGCGCGCGACCAGCTCGCCCGCGCCGACGTCGTGGCCCTGGTCGTCGATGCCAGCCTGGGCGCCACGGCCGAGGACGCCAAGCTGGCCGGCTTCATCGAGGAGTCCGGCCGTGGCTGCCTGGTCATCCTCAACAAGATGGATCTGGTCAGGCGCGCCGAGAGCGACCGCCGCATCGCCGCGGCCCGCGAGGTCCTGGACTTCGTCGGCTACGCCCCCTTCCTGCCCATGTCGGCCGTGACCGGGCGCGGGGTGGCGTCGATACCGGACTTGACGGCGAGAGTTTTTTTTCAATGGTCGCGCCGGGTTGCAACGTCGGAGCTGAACAAGCACTTTGAGGAGATGGTGACCCGGCGCCTGCCGCCCTCGGGGCCCGCCGGGAAGCACGTCAAGCTCTACTTCGTCACCCAGGCCGACATCCGCCCGCCCACCTTCTTCGTCAGCACCAACCTCCCGAACGCCGTGGGGCAGCCGTACCGTCGCTACCTCGCCAACCAGCTCAGGAAGATCTACGGGTTCGAGGGCTCGCCCCTGCGCCTGGCCCTGCGCGCCCATCGCAGCAAGAGGAAGGCGGCACCGTTAGGCAGGTAGAGTGCGTCCGGAAATAGCGGGCCGCCCGAAGGGCCGGCTCGCGGGGGTGGGGCGGCGAGCGGCTCGTGTGAGCGAGAGCGGTAGCGTGTTCGTGGGCGTTGCGCGAAAGGTGCGGGCCGCGGGACCCGTGAACGAGGGCGTGGGGGTGCGCGGAAGGCGCGGGCCGCGGCCCGCTCACGCACGCGCGAGCCGCCCACGCAAACCGCGATCCGCGCCCCGAACACGCTCACGCTACCGCTCGCGGGCACACGGCGCGGACACCTGGCCGGCCGGCATTGGCCCGGAAGGTTTCTTGCCCATGTGCGCCAGCCGCGTCAGCATGGCGCACATGCGGTCGAGCAGACCCAACAGAGTCGAGATCTCGGGCTCGGGAGCAAGGTTGAGCGCCAGCACGCCCTCCAGAGCGGCCGCTGCCTCGCATGCCTCCCCGCGGGCGCAGCGGAAGCGGCACAGCCGGTCGGCGCCTTGGCGGCTGGAGGCTTCCGCGATGCCGAGGTAGGCGCTGAGCAGCGCACGACGGAGTTGGTCTTGCAGTGTGGCATAGCCGCGCGGCAGTCGGCGCGCGAGGGCGTCGCCAAGGCGCAGGGTTTCGCGGGCGACCTTGAAGGCGTCGAGTCGCTGGTAGTCGAAGGAGGGGAGTGCGGTGGACATGGCATGTCTATCGGTCGAGCGTGGCGATTGTTGCGTCGACCGATTGCCGGGCCGGCGCGCGGGTCGCGGGGCGCGTGAGCGGTAGCGTGAGCGTGTTCGTGTGCGGGGCGCGGGGCGCGGGTCGCGGGGCGCGGGTTGCAGACACGCGGCACGCATGCCGCTCACGCCCACGCTCACGCCCACGGGTATCGCCCACGCAAACCGCGCCACGCCAGCCGCCCACGCTCACGCTCACGGGTATCGCCCACGCCAGCCGCGCCACGCTCCCCCCATCATCACTCGGGTAGATATTTCCCGCGGATGAGGCAAGAATACGCCTCCAGCCTTACCGACCAACCCGGAAGGAGACTCCCATGCGTAAGTTCCTAGTCGCAGCCACTTTGTTCGCCATGACCCTGGTTCCCGCCGCCGCGCGCGCGGGGTTCATTCTCGAGGCCTCGTACGGCAAGGGCTACCAGGTTTCGCCCACCCCGCGCTTCTGGGAACAGAGCAACATCGAGCTGTCGCCGGGCTACGCGCCGTCGTTGCCCGTGCTGTCCATGCTCAAGTTCCAGCTCGGCATCGTCATGGACATCGCCGACGGCTCGGCCGCCAACAAGACCAACCTGCAGATCCGCCCCATGGTCTCGCTGGTGCCGCCCGTCATTCCGGTCTATGGCCGCGTCGTCTTCGTGGTGAACAACCTCCTCAAGGGCGAGCGCGAGTACGCCTACGGCGGCGTGGTTGGCGCGCGCGTTGGGATCCCCTCCATCACGGTCCTGCCCGGCGTGGGGGTCTTCGCCGAGGTCGGCTACCTTCCGCGCTCGCGCGACTACGGCACGGAATCGAAGTTCTCGTCGGTCGTCGAGGGGCGGGCCGGGGCGTACCTGTATTTCTAGCGACGTGAGCGCGTTGGCGGAGGCCGGCTCTGCCGGCCGCAGCCGGAGCGCGGGAGGGTTTGGGAACCCTTCGAGGGTTCCCATTTCGATGAG
>JAFGPX010000246.1 GCA_016935975.1 Deltaproteobacteria bacterium | reverse complement strand
TCAGGTGTTCAGGTCATCACCCAAGCACCAGACGCGCCCAAGCGCGTCTGGTGCCTATTCGGGACTTTCACCACGGGCTGCTAGGGGAAGAAGGTCGCGAGAACCGCTGGGGCATCCACGACGTTCTGAGATCCGACAATCCGAGCCAGTGCTTCTTTTGTCGTTTTCATGGGCTGTCTCTGAGGCGAAACACTCGGCAGTTGCTGTCGGTGACGAGGAATACCTGACATACTTCCCTATCATTGGTGTGCTTTGACTGCAACAGTTGCGAGCACACGCGCCCAGTTGTGGAGGCTTGCGCTTGCCGTTTTCGAGAAATCGCCCATCTACGATTGCGCGCCCAGCGAAGCTCGCCCGATGCTCCAATCTTCACTACTATGTTGAAAACCCGTCTGCAGTCGAGGTGGTGTTCGCGGCTGCGGAGAATTGCCTGCCACTGGGAGCAATCACGACATCCTTTGTCGCCGGGTTTCTTTGGCTGCTCAGAGGGCGTTTTTCTCTCTGCCCTGCCAGGAAGACCGCACCGCCAGGACCTATGGCCGTCAATTGCGCGATGGCTTGCGACTCTGCCCGGATCGGGAGGCCAGGGCTGCCGGCGCGACGTGTCGAACGGCTGCCGAAGACCAGAGAACAAGACAGGCGAGACGGGAACCGAGAGCTGCTGAAACTTGGCCCAGTTTCTCTCGTTTCCGCAACTGTAAGCCGTCTCATGGAGAGGGAGCATGCGCATAACACGTAGCGGTATTCCTGAGGGTCTGTGTGTCCAGCTGGCAGAGTGAGGAGTCGGTCGCGCTCTGGCCGGCCACTCTTGCAGGCGTAACCGCGTCGCGTCGAGTGGCCGTCCCCTTCCACGAACGCGGCGGAGATCCGACCACGAATGCGGATCGGAGAAGGCCTACCTCTCGGTTGGGTGCCCATCGTTCCTGCGTTGAGAATCCACGAGGAAAGGAGATGTGTCGTTCATGGGGGAACTGACGTCCGTCCTGAGCAGCAGCGCCACGTTTCGGAAGGCCCAGTACCTGACGAGGGCAGGCGAATCGCTCGGCAACAAGCGACGGCGTGCATCGTTTTCCATGTATGCGATGGGTTTGATGGGCGACGGCGCCCGAAAGAGCGCGGAGCCTATTGCGGCCCGGGCGTGCGCGGATCCCTCGCTTGCGGACGCGTATCACCAACGCCTGACGTATTTCCTCAGCGAGTCGGACTGGAGTGATGCTCCCGTGCGTCGATTCGCCGCACGGTACGCGCTCGAAGAGATGACGAAGTGGGAGCGGATCTCGTCCTGGCTCATCGAGGAGACGGCATTCCCGAAACAGGGCACCCACTCGGTGGGGGTGCAGCGACAATCCATGGGCAACGGGGGCAGAATCGCGAACTGCCAGATTGGGATTGGGCTTTCGGTCGCCACGCGGTCGGAGCACGTTCCCATCGACTTCGAGCTGTATCTGCCTCGCTGCTGGTCCGACGATCCCGTGCGCCGGAGCGAAGCCCACATTCCTTCCGAGGTTGGCTTCCGGACCAAGCCCGACCTGGCCATGCAGATGATTCGGCGTGCGCTGGCAAACCAGGTGCCCGCGGGGGTGGTGGTAGCGGATTCGGCGTATGGAGATAGCAGCGCTTTCCGCCGAGGGCTTCGCGAGCAGGGACTCGACTATGCGGTCGGCGTGCAGGCGGCCACCAAGGTCTGGCGAGTCGATGAGTCGGGCAAGCGATACGGCAAGCCGATGAGCGCTGCCGACCTGGGGCACTCCATGAAGGGGCAGTTCCGCCCGGTGAGCTGGCGCGAAGGCGGGGAGGGTCAGCGACGGTCGCGGTTCGCAACCTGTCGGGTTCGGCCGGCCGACGTCGTGGGGGGTGGCGCCGATGACGAGGAAGTCTGGTTGCAGATGGAGATCCCGCCGGGTGAGACCGCACCCTGCAGGTTCTGGTTGGTGACTCTGCCCAGGCGCGCGACGCGAGAGCAACTGGTCCAGTTGGTCAACGAGCGCTCCCGCGCCTTGCGCCTCCATGAAGAGCTCAAAGGCGAGCTCGGGCTCGACCACTTTGAGGGTCGCACCTATCGCGGCTGGCAGCACCACGTGACCGTCGTCCTGGCATGTTTCGCCTTCCTCGTCGCCGAGCGGGCCCGCCGCTTTCTCCCCCGTCGGCGAGCGGAAGAGGACAACCGCCCGACTGCGAGCGCGATCCGAGCGCCGTTTCCGCCAGGCCCTGAGCAGCCCGCGAATTTCTGTCTTCCACCAGGCTGCGAGTCTGTTCCTCGGAAAGCCGCTGCGCCGAAGGCGCAATGACCAGCAACCGTCGCGCAATCGACATGTTGTTCGACCTTCTTCTCATCCACCGAATTCAACATAGTAGCGGCGGGCTTCTCATAGCTGCGGTTTTGTGAGAGTGTCCCGACGACGAGTCTTCCGGAGGGGGATACGCTGGGGGAATCGTCACGTATTCCGCGTACCCAAAAGGGAGAGACATGGCCAACCAACGAAATCTCGAGACCTTCATGCTAACGGCTCTTCTGGCCCTCGGAGGGCTCGCACTCCCCCTATCTGCATCCGCGCTGGAGGGTGAGGTGCGGCTCTACGGCTCCCTGCACCCGTTCGTGGACAACTTCCGGACGACCGGAGCCACCCCCGAGGGCCTCTCGCCCGACAACGGCGGCGCGACTCAGGTCATAGACCAAGACTACACGGGCGACAACTTGCCCAATCGGTGGCGCATGACCTCCAGCACCTCCCACATCGGCTTCCGGAGCGAGTTGCGGCTCATGGAGGGGCTCAGGGCATTCTTCCAGGTCGAGGCCATGGTGAACATCGATGGCGATGCGCCGGTCCTCACGAATCCCTGGGCCTCGCGCAACAGCGGTATCGGCGTGACCGGCGATTATGGCACTCTCTTCTTCGGCAACTGGGACACACCGTACAAGTACCCGACTCTGTTCGTGGGTCCGGTCCGCAGCCTGAACCCATTCGACAACACGCTGACCGGCAATCCGGGATTCAACGTGCCGGGCACGACGACGCAAAATGGGCGAGCCAGCACCAGATCGGATGCAGCGTTCAACCGCAGGCAGGGCAACAGCGTGCAATACTGGACACCCACGTTGTATGGGCTGTCCGCCCGATTGGCCATCTCCTCGAACGAGGGCCGCACGGTAGCCAACGAAGGAATCGAGCCGTCGATCAATCCCACCCTATGGTCAGCCTTGCTGAGCTACAATCGCGGATCGCTCAGCATCAACTACGCTTACGAGATGCACCTTGACTACTTCGGGGTGTCTTGGCTCGGCGGAGGGCCTGGCGCCTTGCGCGACAACCCAACCTCGAGGGACGATGCCCATCAAATCCTGGCCTGGTACACATTGCCCACCGGCACCCGACTGGCGGCAATCGTAGAGCGCTTGACGTATCGGACGGACGAGGCAGAGGACAATACCGGAGTGGTGAACGGCTACCAGCGCGACGCGTTCTTCGCAGCCGTTCAGCAGCGCCTCGGCGCACACCGGCTGTGGGGATCCTTCGGTCTTGCCGGAGCTGGCCGCTGTACCGTCGTGGGTGGGGGGGCCTGCACCACGAATGGTCTCAACGGGCTCCAGTGGTCGGTCGGGTACACGTTCAGCCCCGCGGAGACCTTCGACATCTACGCCTCCTACTACGAAATGCGGAACGGCCGCTCCGCGACCTACGGGCTGTTCCCGTTCGTGGTTCCGGTCGAGCCGGGCACCACGACGCGCGCGTTCGGCTTGGGCATCCTCTACATGTTCGACGTCAGCTTGGGGTTCTTCGGCGGGCCCAACGAGCCACCGGAGGCCACCCAGCCACCTGCTGCGCCTCCCGAACCGCCAACGGCGGCACCTCCGGCAGAAGCGCCAGCGCCGGAACCACCAGCGCCGGAACCAGCCTAGCCTCCGGAAAACCCGGCGACGCTCTGCGTCCGCGTTTTCTTGGACCGTTTCCTGCGACCGGCGCAACAGAGGATCAACGTGCTCGCGCGCGCACAGAGCGCTCGGAGGAAAGGTGCCCATGAGTCAAATACTTGGCAAGCTGTCGAGGGGTTTCTGCCTGACAACCATCCTGAGCATCGGCCTTTGGGGCTGCGAACTAAGCGGCGGTGGTAGTGTCACGACCGGGCAGGGGGGCACGTCGAGCTCTGGCGGTTCGGCTGTGGGCGGCAGCGGCGGCTCGGGCGGGGGTGGCTCGGGCGGGACCACCGCCACCGGTGGGACCACGGTCACGGGCGGTACGACTGCCAGTGGTGGAACCATGGAGACAGGTGGAACGACGAGCAGTGGCGGCTCGCAGGCCAGCGGCGGCACTACCGACACAGGCAGCGGTGGCACGAGTCGCGGCGGCCGGACGGGCAGCGGCGGCTCGGCCGCGGGCGGCACGACGGACACTAGCCAGGGTGGCGGCCCTGGAGATGGGGGCTCGACGGGGAGAGGCGGTACGAGCGGCGACCCAGGAACAGGTGGGAGGACGGGACCCGCCGGGACCGGAGGGCGCACCGGTCCCATGGGAACGGGCGGCAGGACGGGTACGGCTGGCAGCACGGGTTCCGGCGGTAGCACGGGGCCTGGCGGCAGCACGGGAGAGTGCGTCAAGGGCCAGACCAAAGGAAAAGACGTTGCCATCATAGGCGAGTCATTCATCGACATGAGCACGATCACGTCAGAGCTCGAGAAGCTCGCTGTTGCCGCTGGCTCCCTCGCAGCGAGCGAGCATTATGTGGATAAAGCCGTGAGCGGCACGACCCTGGCAAACGATCAGATCCCCAAGCAATACCGCGATGCCGTGCAACAGTCTGGTTTCATCAGGTACGTCTTCATGGACGGTGGCGGGAACGACTGCTTGATCAATAACAATGGCGACGCAGCTCTCACCGCGGCAACGTCGTTGTTCCAGACCATGGCGACGAACAAGACCGAGAAGGTGGTCTACTTCTTCTATCCAGACCCCATCGGCAGCAGCTTCGCAAACCTCAAGACGTGTCTCGACAAGCTCCGGCCCAAGATGCAGGCCTTGTGCGAAGGGCTCACGGCCCCGAAGTGCTACTGGATCGACCTCCGCACGACCTGGAACGGGCACGGCGAATACACCAAGGACGGAATCCATCCCACGCCCGAGGGCAGCAAGGCTACCGCCGATGCGATTTGGAAATCGGCGGTGGCAAACTGCGTCGCGCAATAACCCTTCAGCAACAGCCTACGGACAAGTCCGGGGGCATGGGCGGCAGAACTGCCTATTGAGATCTCTGCTGTGTCGCTGTCGCGCTGCTGCGCACGCCACCGGTTGTCCCGTTCCTCGCGTTCTGCCCCCGGCGGCAGTGGGAAGAGAGCATCTGTTCTGCGGGAAGCCCGAACGGAGCAACGTTCCCGCCAGTCCTCAATCACCCGCGACCGGCTTCCTTCTGCATCACTGCCTGCATCACTGCGACTCCATCTCCCGGGGCTCCGGTACGGCGAAGGCTCAATGCCCGGCAGCCTTTGTGCCATCAGCAGGCTCCCTATGCGCCGAATTCAACACAGTAGCAGCCGGCTTCCCAAACTTGCGCTTCTGTGAGAGTGTCCCCGCAACGGATCTCCCGACCATAGGGAGATACGCCCGGTGGCTTGCCACGCACTACCCATGCCGAGAAGCGGGAGACAGAGACAAGGCAAGACCTTACTCCTGCTCCCACCAGAATCGGCATCTGGGATAGCCCCGTGGACCGCGGGTAGCAGCGGCGCTGGCCGAAAGGCACGCGCAAGGTCAATCAACGAGGGGCGCAGAATTCCAGGGACACGGAAATGGACAACACAATGAAAGCACCCAGCATGCAGGATCTCCACACCGTACGGGTCCTCATTCTGTGCGCCTTGGTGATCCTGCTGGAGGGGTTCGACCTGCAGGCCGCGGGCGTGTCGGTGCCACGCCTGGCCCCACACTTCCATCTGCTCCCGGGCCAGATTGGCCTGTTTCTAGGGGCGAGCGCCATCGGCGTCTTCCTCGCGGCGGCCTTGGGAGGTGTCTTGGCGGACCGTTTCGGGCGCAAGCCGGTCCTCGTGGCCGGGGTCGCGTTGTTCGGGCTGGCATCGCTCTCGACGATGTTGGCCACCGGCCTCGGGACTCTGATGGTGGCGCGCTTCTTCACGGGAATCGGGTTGGGCGCCGCCATGCCGGTCGTGATTGCCCTGGCGAGCGATCACAGCCCGGTGGAGATGAAGAAGCGTGCGGTGGGCTTCATCTACTGCGCTATCCCTATCGGGGGAATGCTTTCCAGCGTGGTCATTTCCATCGAGGCCTTCGGCAAGAGCTGGCGGCCGGTCTACGCGGTCGGCGGAATCGCACCGATCGTCATCGCCCCCATGCTGGCTCTGTTGGTCCCGAAAGCGCTTCCTTCTGCCGCCACGAGGCCCAGGACAGAGACTGGGCCGCGGCTCAGGGTCATCTCCGGGCTTCTGGGGAGCGGCCAAGCCGCTACCACCCTCTACTTGTGGGTGGCGACCTTCAGCACCTTGGTGGTGATGTATCTCCTCTTGGGCTGGATGCCTTCCTTGCTGGGAGCCATGGGCTTCTCGAAGCAGCAGGCCCAGTACGCACAGATGCTCTTCAACCTCGGCGGCTCGCTGGGAACGGCAGCGGGCGGCTATTTGCTCGACCGGAAGTTCCTCTACTCGACCCCGGCCGCGGCGTACGTTGGACTCGCCATCTTCCTTGCGCTTCTGGGGTTCGGCTCACTGACCGTGAACTCGGCGCTGGTCGTGGCATTCGGCGTCGGTGCGGCCGTGTTGATTGGTCAGGGGGTGCTCTACGCCTTCGCACCGCTTTGCTATCCCGCTTCGATCCGCAACACGGGGGTCGGTGCGACCGTGGCTGCTGGCCGACTGGGGACCATCGCGGGGCCGCTGCTGGCCGGGGCGCTTCTCAGCGGCGGTCGAACGGCGGCGCAGGTACTGATCGTCCTGGTGCCGATCACCCTGTTTGCCGGTCTCATGTCTCTCTTCGTCGTGCGTGAAATCAAACGCAAGGAGGCGGCATCCGTGAAACCCGCGGTCGTTGCTGACTCCGCTGCCGGTACGGGCTAGCCCTGCCGTCGATGATCGATCTCGTGCTCGTGGATCGGCTGCTCGCCGGGCTCCCGGCCCAAAGCCAGCTCGTGTTGTTGCGCGACGCAGACCGGCTTCCCTCGGTCTCGATGGGCGCCGTGTTCCGCGATCTCGGCCCCGTGGCCACGCGCCTGGCCCGCGGTTTCCGCGCCGATCCCCAAAAGCCCACTGGCCAAGACTCCTCGCAGGCCTGCCGGCGCGCCAGGGGAGGTGCTGGGGGCTTCTGGGGGGAAGACGACGGGCTCGCACCGCCGCATTCGCGGAAGCTTCGCTTCACGCCTTCCGCGCTGCCGTCAAGGTATGCGTGGCCAGCCCGGCCGCGCCGATGACGAGCCCGGCGTCGAGCCACACGCCCAGCTTCGCCAGCCCCACGGTCCCGTAGAACAGGCCCACGACCGCGAGGAGCGCGGCCCAGGCGCGGGATCCGACCCCGTCGGCGAGCAGCGCGACGCCGATGGCGAAAGCCAGCGTCGGGCAGGGAAGCACGCCGAGCGGCCCGGAGTACAGGTACCAGAGGTACGAGCCGCCTTGGAGAAAATGCGGATAGATGAAGCCCAGGGTCGCCATCGCGATGCCCAGGACCAGCGCCCATCGCGATGGCCGGCCCGGGCTATCCTCGGGCACGCGCCGCCCGAGCAGGGCCAGACCGAGGCCCACGACCGTGAACACCGCCCCGTTGAAGTAGTCCTCGTGGATCCAGGCCACGCTGGCGACGGATGCCAGGGGCAGCGCCGAGCCCACCGCGATCGTCCGCCGCGAGGGGCGCCAGCCCGCGATGATCGCGACGAGCGCGATGAAGACGGCGATGTGCCACAGGGTCCCGGCGGGCTGGCCTCGGGTGGCGATGAACTGGAGTTGGGCGAGGATTGCTTCGGAGCTGAGCACGGCGAAAGACTACCCGATCCTCGTTCCCGTGGGATCGGCAGGAAGAGGGGCAGGGGCTTTTTCATGGGGCCGTAGCTACGCCCGGCAGACTTCCGGTAGTCTGCGGGCATGTTGCCATCGACCATGTATCGCACCTCTGCGGTGCTCTTCTGCGCGGCGGCGCTGGTTTTCGCCGTGGACTGCACGACGCGTGGCAAGTCCCAGGAGAACGCGCCCGCGCGGCCCGTTGCGCCGGCGCCGCCCCCAACGCCCAAGCCCGCCGCCGCGCCTCCGGCCCCGGCGCCCGGCAGTCTTGCGACCGAGGACGAGCGGAACACCGTGTCCGTGTTCCAGCGGAATGCGCCGGCCACCGTCTTCGTCACGCAGAAAAGGGTGCTGAGGGACTTCTTCGGCGCGCGCGCGGAGATCCCGGCCGGCGCCGGCAGCGGATTCATCTGGGACAGGCAGGGGCACGTGGTGACCAACTTCCACGTGATCCTGCAAGCCCAGGCCGTGACGGTGACGCTGCGTGATCACAAAAGCTACGACGCCACGGTCGTGGGAACCGAGCCCCGCAAGGACATCGCGGTTCTCAAGATCCAGAGCCCGCCGGGGGATCTCGTGCCCGTCAGGCTACGCCAGAGCAAGCTACCGCTGCAGGTGGGACAGAAGACGCTGGCCATCGGCAATCCATTCGGCCTGGATCACACTCTGACGACCGGTATTGTGAGCGCGCTGGGGCGGGAGGTGGAAGGCATCGGTGGCGTGACCATCCGTGACATGATTCAGACCGACGCGGCGATCAACCCCGGCAACTCCGGCGGCCCCTTGCTCGACTCCAACGGAGACTTGATCGGAATGAACACGATGATCTTCAGCCGTTCCGGCGCGTCGGCGGGCATCGGCTTTGCCGTGCCCGCGAGCTTCATCGAGCGCATCGTTCCCCAGATCATCAAAACGGGCAAAGCCGAACAGGTCGGCCTCGGTATCAACATCGATCCGTCCCGGAGGTTGGAGCGCAGCGCCGGCATTCGGGGCGTCATCGTCCTCGGCGTCTCGCCGGACAGCCCCGCGGGCAAGGCAGGGCTGAGAGGCGTCACGCAGACCAACAACGGAATCCAACTGGGAGACGTGATCGTCGGCATCGACAACGACCGGGTGGACGACTACGACGACCTCTACAACGCCTTGGACAAACACGAGCCAGGGGACGTGGTGGACGTCACCGTCGTGCGGGAAGGCCAGAAGGCGAGGCTGCGAACGCAGCTCATCGTGCTGCCGTAGGCGGCATCCACGGAAGAACCGCGGGCGCCTCTGCCGGGGAGATGAGGGACCGGCGTGGGTTGACGAGCGTCGGTCGAGGCGCCGATACTCGGAAGGTATGGCGAAGACGTGGATCACGGGCCCGCTTGCGACGGGCTGCCTCGGGGTTGCATGGCTCGTGGCGAGTGCGACGGGATTGGCGTGCCACCGCACCTCGCTCGGAGACGTGCCGGGAGGCAGCCCCGATGGCGGCGGTGATGTCCCCGACGGTCCAGATCCGAGAGATGGGGACGTCGATGCCTCGCCGGGAGGCGCATCCGACACGCGGCCCGACCTGCGGTTCGATCTCGCACCGGACCTGCGGCCCGACCTCGGGCCCGACACGGGGCCCGATCTCGCGCCCGACCGGCGGCCTGATTTCGCGCCGGACCTGCGACCCGACGTCGCACCGGACCGGCGACGCGATCTGGTGCCGGATCTGCGGCCCGACCTCGGGCCCGACCTACCTCGCGATCGCGCGCCCGATCGAGAGACCGCGGCGGTAGGCTTTGCGGCTGTCAGTACGGGCGTCGAGACGACCTGCGGGCTACGCATCGACGGCACGATCACGTGTTGGGGCGACAACGCCATTGGCCTGGCAACGCCGCCTCCGGACGCCTTTTCGTCTGTGAGCGTCGGCCCCAGCTTCGCGTGTGGGCTGCGAACCGACGGCACCGTCGCTTGCTGGGGCGCCGTCACCGGCCTGGTCGTGCCGGATGGCGTCTTCGCCTCCGTCAGCGTGGGCTACGGTCGCGGCTGCGGTGTCAAACCCGACGGCACCGTCACATGCTGGGGTGTCGTCTTCGGCGACGTTCCGCAGCCGTCAGGCAGCTTCGCCTCGGTCAGCACGGGCGACAGCTCCATCTGCGGAGTCAGAACCGACGGCACTCTTGCCTGCTGGGGCCAAAGCACCTTCGGCCTTACGACGCCGCCGTCGGGCACCTTCACGTCCGTCAGCACGGGCTCCCTTTCTGCCTGTGGCGTGAGAAGCGACGGCACCCTCGCCTGCTGGGGCGACAACACCCACGGCGAGACCACGTCACCGTCAGGTGCTTTCGCATCCGTCAGCACGGGCGCCTATTTTGCCTGCGGCGTGAGGACCGACGGCACCCTTGCCTGCTGGGGCAACAACTCCGCGGGCGAGACGAGGCCGCCAGCAGGCACCTTCGCATCCGTCAGCGCGAGCCGGTACTATGCCTGCGGCGTGAGGACCGACGGCACCGTGGCCTGCTGGGGCAATAACTCCATGGGCCAGGCTACGCCGCCCGCACGGTGAACCGTTCAGCCTGGGTGGGGCACATAGGTGAACGAGAGCGTCGCGGAGTAGGTGCTCGGGCCGGCGGGCGCGACATCGTCCATGTCGATGACCGCCTCCGGGGCTTCGCTGGTCGGGACTTGAACCAGACTACACGAGCCGCGCCCGCTGCAGGTGAGCGTCGCGCTCACGAGAATTCCGGGAATCACGTCCAGGGGGAACACCGCTGAGATGCTGCGATCGCGCAGCTCCCCGCAGCTTCCGTCGCACGTGTTGCAGCCGTTGGCCCATTGCGGACACCAGCTCACGTTGCCGACCGTGTCCGACGTAATGGTCGTGGGCAGCGTTTGCGAGGCGTGCATTCCCGGGCCGGCGCGGGTCACGTGCTCCCAATAGAGCCCGGTGGGCAGGATGTGGAGCAGGTCCTCCCCATCGATGAGGGCCGTCACCGTGATGCTCCCCGAGCGCGGACCACCGTCCACGGCCACGTCCGTGACGGCCGCGTCGTGGGCCACGCGTCCGCCCGTCCCTTGATAGGTGGATCCGCCCGAGCCGCCGAAGCCGTGCACCCCGCCCGTGCCCTGTCCGCCGAAACCACCGCCGGTGCCTCCGGTGAGAAAGCCGCCCGAGCCGCCGAAGCCGTGCACACCGCCCGTGCTCTGTCCGCCGAAACCACCGCCGGCGCCTCCAGCGAGAAAGCC
>JAFGPX010000245.1 GCA_016935975.1 Deltaproteobacteria bacterium | reverse complement strand
TGGATCTACGGCTGGGGTTTCTGCCTCGCCGGAGCACTGATGACCAAGCCGTTCGTGGGCATTCTGCCCGTGCTCGCGCCGCTTGCCGATCTGGCCGAGCGCCGACCGCTCGACTGGCGACGGCTTCGCAATGCGGCGCTCGTGGCGCTCGCCCTTGCCGCGCCTTGGCCTGCCTACGCAGCCATCCAATACGGTCGTGAGTTCGGGCGGACCATCTTCGTCGAGAACGTCCTGCGCCGATCGTCGGAGGCCCTGCACCAGAGCAACGCCCCCTCCTACTACTACCTGATGCTGTGGTACCTGGAGGGGCCCCTGGTGCTGGTTTCCGCAGTCGGCTTGCTGTGGGCCGCGTGGAAGCGCGAATGGCTCGTCGTGCTCTGGGTAGCGCTGGTGCTGGTCCCCTTCACCATCGCCAAGTCCCGCTACAGCCACTACGTGCTGCCGGCCCTTCCCGCGCTCGCACTCGCGGCCGCGCTGGCCATCATGCGCGGTCTGCCGCGCTGGCGGGCACCGGTTGCGGCCGCCTTCCTGGTGTTGGCGGCAATCACCCATATCGTTCCGTACGCCCGGACGCCAGAGGCCGACGACGAGATTGCCGGTCTCGCGACCCTGGCCGCGGCCGCCAGTCGGCCCGACGACGTGCTGTTTGTGGTGGACCAGTACTCGTTCAGCGCGCGCTTCTATGCCGACCGTCGCACCATCGAGGTGCATCTGAAGCGGGGGTGGGAGCCCAACTTCAACCTCCTGCCCGGGGAAACCGTCGAGACCACCGACTTCGCCAAGATCACCAGCCGTTACGCTCGCTGGTTCGCGATTGCACCGCGCAACCGCTGGTCGCAGCTACGCTCACTGGGAACGGTGTGGTTGGTGGGCCAGAGCCGCGACTACCTTCTCTTCACCAATCTGCAGAAACCCGGGTGAGCGCATCGCCTCGTCGTGCGTAGTGTCCGGGAGATCACGGCTGGCCTCTTTCCACAGATGCGCGGAGACAGGCCGCAGGGAAAGCCAGGTCCGAACCGGCGAGGGTACGTGGAGCCGTGGCGAAACCGTCCGCCGTTCGCGGCTCGGCCGAGATCTGCACTCACGCCACCGCCAGGAGGCCACATCAAGGGAGCGGGCAACGGATTCCTGGAGAGCCGTCGGCCGCAGCCGCCGGCGCCACCAAGGCAATCGCAGCCAGGCCCGTGCTCGGAGGACTTCGCCTTGACGACCGCAGACCCGCGCGATGCCTGCGCTTCTCACCGGACGGGAGAAGCGGCCGCGACGGGCGCCGCGGCGCCGGGCCGCACCGAGGGCGTGATCGCGCCAGGCTCCCGCGTTGTCGTTGTATGCTTGCACAAGAGCCGCCCGTGATCCCAGCTTCTGCGTCCAGGCCCCGAACCTCCGACTGCGTCTCGGCGAGACGTGCCGTCATTGGGTTTCTCCTGATTCTGGTTGCGCTCTACTTCCCGCTGTTCTTGGGGAACATCCTCTTCACGCGCGACATCGCGCACTGGATCTTCCCGGCGCGCGCGTTCGTGCGCGCGACGCTGCTGGCGGGCGAGCTGCCGGTCTGGAACCCCTACCAGGGCCTCGGCTTCCCCGTGCTCGGAGATCCCTTGTACGGCGTGTTCTACCCGCCCAACTGGCTGCTTCTGCTCGTGGGCTCGTCGTGGGTGGCCAATGCGCTCGGCGCCCTCGATTTCTCGCACATGGCGTGGGGGGGCCTGGGCGTGTTCTTCCTGGCCCGCCGGTTGCGCGCGGCACCGCTGGCGGCGGGCATCGCCGCCCTGGCGTGGTCGCTGTCGGGCTACATCACGGCGCAATGGACGGCCGGCTTGCGCCTGCACGCCGGGGCCTGGATTCCGTGGGTCGGGGTGGGCCACCTTGCGCTACTGTCCGCGCTACGCGGCGGCGGCCGACGCTGGAGGATGGGCGTGGTCAAGGCCGCGCTGCCGACCGGGCTGGCGCTGCTCATGGGCGAGCTCTTCCTCGCCGTCATGGGGCTCGGCCTCGCGCTCGGTTTGGTCGTGGTCGTGCACCTCGCCGAGCGCCGGCAGGACGCGAGCCTGCCGCGTTTTCGCCCGCGCTGGCTCGCCGTGCAGGGTGCGGCGGTCGCGATGGCGCTGGGCCTGGGAGCCGTGGCGTTCGTCCCGGCGCATGCCGTGATGGCAGGGTCGCCACGCGCCACGGCCCTGTCGCGCGCCGACGCGGAGGCGTCATCGCTGCATCCATTGCGCGTGCTGGAGTTCGTCGCGCCAGGGTGCATGGGCGACGTCCACGGCGACTACCCGGCGGCCCGCATCGTCGGCGAGCCCGGCATGGACGGACTGCCGCTTTCCTACAGCGTCTACCTGGGCGCGAGCGTGCTCGGCCTGGCGCTGATTGCGCTCCGGCGCCGCTTCTTGGTCGTCGGGCTGGCGGGACTGACCGGTTGCGCGCTGCTGGTCGCCTTCGGCGAGCACCTGCCGGCGCACGCCCTGCTTCGGCTTCTCGTTCCGCCGCTCGGCTACATGCGCTTTCCCGAGAAGTACATGACCCTGGTGGTGGTCGGCGTCGCCTTGCTGGCGGGCCTAGGCGCGCAGCGGCTCTTGTCGGCAGAGCGCCAGGCCTGGCCACGGACCACGGTCTTTCTCGGGGGCGTGGTCGCGGCGGGCCTCCTCGCGCTGTTCCTCCTGCCGTTTCCATGGTCGGGTTTCATGGTGCACGGCTTGCGCCATGGCGCCATCGCGCTCTTGGCCCTGCTCGGCGTGCACGGGCTCGCCGCGCGCGGCTCGCGTCTGGCGGCCCCCATGCTCGCGACCGTCGTCGTTCTCGATCTCGCGGTTTCGACCTGGGGCCTGCAAGCCTTCTCTCCGCGCGCCATCGCCGCCCGGGAACCGACGACCGTGACCCGGCTCGCGCGGGACCACGCCGGGCACTTGGAACCGCCGCGCATCTACCGCTCGCCGGCCACCGACAGCGTGATGAACCAGCGCATGCGCGTGACCAATCCCGCCGACGGAGAGCAACGCCTGCTTGCGACCCTGGTACCCAATACCGTCAATGCTTGGGGGATCGCCAGCCTGCCCGGCTACGACGCGGCCATCCCGGCCCGCTTCGAGCGGCTGTGGCATGCCGGTTGGCGGGCTCCGGCGACCCGCCTGGCCACGCTGCGCCTCCTCGGAGTCGACTACGCCGTGCTGCCCGACCGCGCTTCGCGCCCGACGAGCGCTCCGCCGCCCGGCCTCCAGGCATTCGGCAGTCCCGCGCCGGGCGCTCGCCTGTACCGCGTGACCGAGAGCTTGCCGGCGGTGTTTCTCGCTGGGCAGGGCACCCCCGTGGCCGACGATGCCGGCCTGCCGCTCCTCTTCGCGCCCGCCGTGGTGGCAGGCGCGGCGACTCTCCTGGCAAGCGATGCGCCCGCGCTGCCGGGTCCACCCGGGCGCGCAGGCACCTGCACGCTGACGGAGTACTCCGCCCGCCATGTGGAGGCGCGCTGTCGCGCCGAACGGGAGTCGCTGGCGGTGTTCAACGAACAGTACGATCCCGGCTGGCGGGCCACGATCGACGGGCGCGCCGCGCCGGTTCTGCGCGCGAACCTGGTGATGCGCGCGGTTCGGCTGGCGCCCGGCGAGCACCACGTCGTGTTGGACTATGCTGCGCCCCGGCTGGCGCTGGGGATCGCGCTCACGCTTGTCTGCCTCGCGGCCCTGCTCGGGCTAGCCGTCGCAGCGCGCTGGTCGGAGACATCCGCGTGACCTCGAGCGACGAACACCTCCAGACGCAGCGGCACGAGTCGTGGTTTGCGTCGTGCCTGCGCTGGCGATGCCCTCGCCCCGCGGGGCAAGACATCGTCCCGCTCGCGTGCCTCCTGCTCGCTTGGCTCTTTCTGCACCGAGGCTTTTTTCGCCTCGTAGACATCCCCCTGTGGGACGAGACGGAGTACCTGTCCGCAGGCTGGCGGCTGCTCCACCACGGCGCGTCCGAATCGCTTCTGCCGGGCAGCCCGCTTTACGAAGCGTGGTACGCGCTGGTGCACTTGCTGGTGCGCGATACGCTTGCAGTTCTCTACGCGCAGTGGTTGACCGTCGATCTGCTCGTCACGGTGGCGATCTACGGGGTGACACGGGCAAGCGGCGCCGGCGTCTTGCTTGCCTACGTGGTCGCCACCTATTGGACCTCGCTCGTTTTCGCTTGGGACGTGCCGCGGGTCGGCTTCTTCGCCCTCTTGCTGGCGCTCCTGGCGGCGTTGGCCGAGCGCGCGCAGCGGCCGGTGCGGGCCGCAATCCTCTTGGCCGCGGCGGCGCTCGCGCGTCCGGAGTATGGGTTGGCCTTGGTGCTTTGGCTGTCCATTCGCTGCTGGCCGCGGCTGACGCGGCGATGGCGTCGACGCCTGTTGCTCGGCGTGCCGCTGGTCGCTCTCGTCGCCCTGCTGCTCGCCGGACCGTCCCGGTTGGGCGAAGGTCGCATGTGGACCGGCTTTGCACAGCACTATTCCCTGCGCTGGGCGGCTCGCCATCCGGAAGCGCGGATCGAGCCCTGGTCCGACTGGGGCATGGCCGTGGCAGCGGACTTCCCGGGCGTCGGTTCGGTGGGACAGGCCCTGGTCAGCCACCCCGGCAAGCTGTGGGCGCATATCGCGCACAACCTGCTGAAGTACCCCGGACTGCTGCTCGGCCTGGCGCTTTCGCCGGCCCTTCCCGGCAAGGTGGTGGGCCCTGGCTTGCTTCTCGCACTGCTCGTGGCCATGGCCTGGTCGCGAAAGCCGGCGGGACCCGCCTGGGGGGCTGTCTCGCCCCTGCTGCTCGTGTCCTGCGTTTCGATACTCCCGAGCCTGCTGGTCGAACCGAAAGCGGTCTATGCCTTGCCGGTGCTCCTGGTGCTCCTTTTCGGCATGGCCCGCGCCGCGAGTGCTTTCGTGCCCGCGATGCGAGCCCAACACGCGGCGGTCGCCTGCGCCGCGCTCACCTTCGCCTTGTGGTTTGCGCCGCCGCGCCCCGGACGGCCTCTGCCGGTGGCGACGACGCTTGCCGAGCTGCAGAGAGTCTGGTCACGGCAACCGTCCGGCACGACCTGGCGCATGCTCGAAGCCGACGGTGGATGGTGCACCTACGTCGATCCGGAAGGATGCGCGTCCCTGTGGCTTTTGCGCAAATCCGCCGGCGAGGGCTTTCTCGACCATGTCCGAGCGGTCGACGCCAACGCCGTGCTGGTCAGCGCAAGCTTCCGCAGGAGCGCCCGCGTGAACGGCGATGCCGAGTTCGCACGGTTCCTCGCCGATCCGTCCTGTTTGGGCTTCCGGCTGGTCTTCGCCAACCAAGACCACGCCTTCTATCTCAAGAGCGCGAAGCCCCAAGCGGCCCCTGCGATCCAAGGCCGCCCGGTACCGGACCCGTGAATCCGTGCGCGCACCGACGGAAACCCGGCGCGGCGGACACCTTTTCGGCAAGCGACACCGCCCCGCTCACCGCCCGCGGGTCAGGGCTTCCAGATGGTCGACGATCGCCTGCGCGGCCCGCGGCCGGGCCAGGCCGCGCATCGCGGCCCGCATCGCCGCGCGCCGCTCGCGCGACTGGGCAAGCTCCCTGACCCGCGCCGCCAGATCAGCGGGGCTGGCCTGGCGCTGATCCAGCACCACGGCGGCGCCGGCCGCGGCGAAGCGAGCCGCGTTCTTGCTCTGGTGATCGTCGGCCGCAGTGGGCAGCGGGATCAGGATCGCGGGCTTGCCGGCGATGGCCAGCTCGGCCAGGGTCAAGGCCCCGGCGCGCGCGATCACCAGGTCGGCGGCCGCGTATGCCGCGGCCATGTCGTCGATGAAGGCCGTCACCGTCACCCGGTCGCCCAGGCCCAAGGCACGGTAGCGCTCGGCGATCTTCTCTTGCTCCGCGGCGCCGGTCTGGTGCACGAGGGAGAAGTCGACGCCCGCCTCGACCAGTAGCGGCGCTGCGGCCACCACGAGCTCGTTGACCGCGCGCGCGCCCTGGCTGCCGCCGACCACCAGCACGCGCGGCTTGTCCGACGACGCAGGCCCTGCGGCCGCGCCCTCCAGCGCCGCGACGATCTTGCCGCGCACGGGGTTGCCCAGGCGCACGAGCTTCCTCGCGGGAAAGCGGGGGGCCGCGTCCTCGAAGGCGACGAAGACCACAGCCACGAGCTTGCCCAGCACGCGGTTGGTGAAGCCGGGCACGCTGTTCTGTTCCTGGACCGCCGTCGCGTACCCGGCCAGCACGGCCGCCAGCAGCATCGGCCCCGAGGCGTAGCCCCCCACACCCACCACCACGTCCGGCCGGAACCGCCGCAGGATCAGAAAGGACCGCACAAGCGCACAAGGCACGCGGAAGAGCCCGCGCAACGTGCCCCCAAAGCCCATGCGCACAAGCCCGCTGACCTCCAAGGTCTCCAGCGCGTAGCCGGCCGCGGGCACGGCCCGCGTCTCGATGCCGCGGCTTCCGCCCACGAACCGCACCTCTCCGCCGCGCCGGACGATCTCCTCGGCCAGGGCCATGCCGGGAAACAGGTGCCCGCCCGTTCCCCCGCCTGCGATGAGCACGCGCACGCTAGCGCACCTCGACCACGACCTCGACGTCGGATGCGCCGCTGCGCCGGTTCTTGGAGCGCGCGCGCACCGTGCGCAGCGACTGCAGAAGCCCCGCGCGCGACGGCTCGGGCGCGCGCGCCGAGATGTTGACCAGCACCCCGGCCATGAACAGGCTCATGACCAGGGCCGTGCCGCCGTAGCTGACGAAGGGCAGGGGCAGGCCCTTGGTCGGCAGGAGCCCGAGCACGACGCACATGTTGACCAGGGCCTGCAGCCCGAACAGGCACGTGATGCCGAAGGCCAGGTAGCAGCCATAGGCATCGCGCGCGCGCACGGCGGCGCGCAGCCCGCGCCACACCAGCACGGCGAAGGCCACGAGCACGGCCAGCACCCCGACCAGGCCCAGCTCTTCGCCCACGACCGCGAGGATGAAATCGGTGTGGGCCTCGGGCAGAAAGAAGAGCTTCTGATGCCCCTGGCCCAGGCCCTGGCCCCACACGCCGCCC
>JAFGPX010000244.1 GCA_016935975.1 Deltaproteobacteria bacterium | reverse complement strand
GGGATCTACTTCCAGCGGGGGGATTCGCTGTGGATCAACCTCTATATCCCGAGCGAGCTGGTTTGGGATGCCACCGGACTGACGATCAAACAGGAAGGCAGCCCCGCCGCCGGCGAGCCGGTGCGCATCACCATCGTGAAGGGCGCCGATGCCACCCAGGCCACGATCAACCTGCGCATACCATTCTGGGTCTCCGGCTCGGCTACGCTGGCGGTGAATGGCAGCCCGCAGAATCAGTCGCTTGGCCCCTCTACCTACGTGGCTCTCAGCCGGCAGTGGACGGCCGGCGACGTGATCACCCTCACGCTGCCAGCGTCGCTGCGGCTCGAACGTGCCCAGGACGTGACTTCCATGGTGGGGTGTTCTTCGGTCCCATCCTGCTGGCCGGTGAGCTCGGCAGCTCCGGTATGCCGAGCGATTTCGCGGACAAGGACGCCCATCTCAGCGTCGCGCCGGCCACGGTACCGACCATCACCAGCAGGTCCACGAATCCCGCCGACTGGCTCTCCCAGGTCGCCGGTTCGTCACTGGCCTGGAAGACGCACGACGTGGGCGCGGCCTCGGGCATCACCTTCCGGCCGCTCTACGAGGTTCACCACCAGCGCTATTCCGTGTACTGGCCGCTGCAGGAGTAGTCGCTAGCTTCGCCGGCGGCGAAGCCCGGACAGCCAGGCCAAGGCTGCCAAGAGTAGCGCGGTGGCACCCACGGGAACTCGCTCCGCGGGCGCCCCGGTGGAGCAGGCACAACCCGAGGCACTCGTGTCTGGCGAGAGGGCAGTGCCCCCGCCCCCGCTCGCTCCCCCGGCTGCAGTCGTCGCCGTCCCACCTTGACCACCCGTTGCGATGGCGCCGCCCGAGCCTATCGACTGCGAGCCTCCCGACCCGGTGGCCGAGTTGCCGCCCGTGGGCGTGCTGCCCCCGGCGCCGCCGCTGCTGGTCGCGCCGCCGGTTTCGGGCGCGCCCCCCGGGGAGGTCGTGCCCCCGGAGCCGGTGGCTCCGCTCTGACCGCCACGGCCGCCCAAACCGCCGGCGTCTGCGCGTCCACTCGTGGACACAGCCGCGTCCGTGGTGGTGCTTCCGCCACTCCCCGTGACCCCGCCTGAGGCGGGCGCGCCGCCGGAAGCGGCGGTGCTGCCGCCGGACCCACCGCCGCTACCGTTGGAACCGCCGCGACCGCTCGTTCCTCCACTCGCGCCGCCCGGGCCGCCCGACCCGCCGCCGCTACCACCGCGGCCGCCGGTGCCACCCGCGGCGCCGCCGGTGCCGCTGGTGCAGCCGGCAAGCCCCGTCTCTTGGTCGAATAGCACGCCGTCGAAGGGCAGCACGATCACCTTGCTGTTGTGGTTGTCGTTGCCCACGTCGTTACCCTTGTCCACGTCGATAGCGGCCAAGGAGAAGTATTTGACGTGGCCGTCCTCGAGGTACACCTGCGGTCGCTCGAGCTTGTTCCACGTGTTGACGGTGCCGTCGGCGTACTTGATGAACGGTTTCGTCGCATCGAAGGCCAATCCCACGTTCACCCAGTTCTTGATGCCGTCGGGTGACACCAGGTGATACGACTTACGATCGAGGGGATAGCTGTAGACGATGTGGTACTGGCATCCGCTGTACCAGAGCACCGGATCCTCGGGGGGACCGCCGGCCGGGTATCGGATGCTGGAATCGTAGACGCTCGTGCTTTGCACCTTGTAGGGCCCGAGGATCCCGTTCGTGCTCAGCATGATGACGCCATCGCGCGAGGTCGCCAGGATGCTGCCGTCCGGCCGGACCCACATGGTGGTGTTCGAATGCAAGTTGCTCCCCGAGCTGGCGTCGACCGGATAGCCATTGGCCTCGGTCGTGATCGTGCCTGCCTTGGTCCAGGGACCGTCGAGTGAAGTGGACGTGTAGATGATCGCCGGCCGGCGCGTCTCGCTGACCAAGATGAAGTACCTGCCGTCCGGAAGCTGGGAGGCCATGACGTTGTGCCCCTGTCCGCTGGCATCGCCGTAACACGGCCCCTTGTCGACGTAGGGGCCGAGCACGTTCGCGTCGCTCACCGCATGAACGCAGCTCGACCCGAACCAGCCGTTGTGCCCGGCGCTTTGGTTCCAGCGGCTCGCGAACATGTGGAACTTGCCATCCGCCGCCTTGAGGATCCTGCCG
Organism: Deltaproteobacteria bacterium; assembly: GCA_016935975.1. Lineage (GTDB taxonomy): Bacteria > Myxococcota_A > Polyangia > Fen-1088 > Fen-1088 > Fen-1118. The sequence goes on along the minus strand of JAFGPX010000244.1, from coordinate 5,317 downwards.
TCCCAGTAGGAGTAGGTCTTGTTGGCCTTGTCCTCGAGCCCATTGTCCTGGTCGCGCGGCAGCACGTTGGACGCTCCCCAGCAGCTGGAAGTGAGGCTGTTGACGATGGGCACGGGCTGGAAGTACTCGGAGAACGACCGGGCCTCTGCCGCCGAGGCGCCAGCAATGGCCGCGATCAATGCCAGACGCTGAACGATCCTTCTTGCGGTGCAGCTCACAACTAAAAGCAGTGGCAGCTTTCCGCTCTTTCCGTCAGGCTACTTCTGTGATGCGCTAGAAGTTGGCGGCGGGGACCGTCAGGTTCTTGATGTCGACGTAGGCCGCCTCGATGCCGGCCGTCGCGATGGTGTCCTGGGCCCCTTGCGGATTGTTGCCGTTGTCCGTGATGGTGTTCGTCCCGGTTTGGTTCTGGGCGACGTTGGTCGGGCAATTCCTCATCACGTTGTGAGCCACGGTGTAGCCGGAGGTCTTCTCGTCCAGGTAGAGCCCGTTGCAGCCGTAGTCGGCCCACTGGCTGCAAGCGTAGTCGTGAATGTGGTTGTACTGGATCTCGGAGCCGGTCCCTTGGTTGGAGAGGGTGTAGATGGCGCCTCCGTCCGTCATGATCTCGTTGACGTGGTGGATGTTGTTGTAGTTGATCTTGTTGGTGGTCATCGCGTTCGCGGAGGCGGTCCAGCCGTAGCCGACCGAGATGCCGGTGTAGTTGGTGTGCGAAACCTCGTTGTGCTGGATGTCGATGTACGCCGGGTAGCCGGCCACGATGCCCACGCCACCCTGGAACTCGGTAGTGACCCGGTCGACGAGGTTGTTCTTGATCGTCTCGCGCGTGCAGATGTCGTTCTTGTCGCTCGGATTGTAGGGGACGTGGTACTCGGTCGTGTCGCTGGCCGTGAACTTGCCGACCGAGATGCCGTTGCCGGCGATGTCCGTGACGGCGTTGCCGACGATCATGTCGTCGTGGGTGCCCGAGATGAAGTCGAGGCCGGTGGCGCCCATCTGGGTAAACAGGTTCCGCTCGAAGCGGATGTGATTGGCGTTCATCACGCTGACGCCCGCCGGCGGCCTGGCCACGGTCTGGTTGTTGTTGGCCTCGGCCGTCAGGTTGTACTGGCCCGCCTGCCCATCCAGGAAGCCGTACTGGCTCGGACGCATGAACGTCGAATGCGCGAAGGTGAGCCCTTGGAACCACAGGTAGCCGGCTTGGTCCGAGGTGCTCGTGCCTTTCACGCTCAGGAGGGTCTCGACCATCGGCGCGATGACCGTCGCCGTCGCCATGTCTTCGCCGGTCCGCGGCTTGTAGTAGACGGTGTGCGTGGTCTCGTCGAGGTACCACTCGCCCGCCTGGTCGAGGAACTCCAGCGCGTTTTCGAAGTAGTACGCCCGTCCTTGCCCCCAGCCGACTTGATCCATCCGGGGATTAGGCCGAATGAAGACCATGGGCGATTCGGGGCTCTGGAACTTCACGTAGGCCGTGCCGCCCGAACTGCTGATCGATGCGAGGCGCAGGATGCTGTCGCCCCAGGCAATCATGATGTGCATCTCGACCTTGGTGAGATTGTTCCAGGTGGCGACCGCCGAGCTCGGGACTTGAACGTTGTTCGCGTTCTTGTCCCAGCCGGAGAGGCGGTTGAAGTTGGCGACGTTGTTCGCCAGCAGGTTCGGAGTGCGCGCCCGGACGGCCTTCTGGCCGTTGACGTAGAGCTGTCGGAAGGCCGTGGTGCCGGCGTCCGCCGAGTAGATGTTGTTCGCCGCGTCGGACACCTTCCAGCCCGTGATGGGCCTGCCGCCGGTGATGAGGGGACGCTCTCCGGGATAGGCCATGTACTTGACGTAGAAACCGCCTTTGCCCGAGTCCGCGTTGCCGAAGGTCAGGGTGCTCGTCTGCTGATAGGTTCCGCCGCGCAGGTACACCGTGATGTCGTCCGTCATCGCGCTGTTCCTCGTCCGCACCAGGTCCCGGGCCTTGGCCACCGTCTTCAGAGGCTCGGCCAGCGTTCCGGGATTGGCGTCGTCGCCGTCCGGAGCGACGTAGATCGCGCCGGGCTCGGCGGTGCCCCCGCCCGTGCCGGTCGCGCCCCCCGCGCCCGTCGCGCCGCCCCGACCGGTCCCACCTCCGGTGCCGGTCGCTCCTCCCATGCCGGTTCTGCCTCCCGCGCCGACGCCGCCCGTGGCCGGCGTGCCACCGGTCCTGGCGCCGCCGCTTCCTGTCGTCCCCGCGGCCTGCGTCGTCCCGCCCGTCGAGGTCACCCCGCCTTGGCCGGTCCTGCCCCCCGCTCTCGTCGTCCCGCCCGACGAGGTCGCGCCGCCCGACGAGGTCGCGCCGCCCGACGAGGTCGTACCGCCCGACGAGGTCGTGCCGCCCGAGCCGGTTTGACCACCTGGGCCCGTGATACCACCGCTCCCTGCCACGCCGCCGCTGGACGAGACCGGACCCGAGTCCTGGACGCTCGAGCTGGACGTGCAGCCCCATGCGCAGATGCCCAAGATCGCGACTGGCAGGATCCCATTCGACTGAACTCGTCTCTTCATTGGCAGCTCACCTCCATGCGCGCAGTGAGAGGCTCGGCGAGCAACGTCGCCCGCGCACGACGCATCAGCGGCCATACCCCGCGGCGACGATGTTGGCCTGGATGGCGTCGTCGGTGGCATCGGGCGGGTTGCCCTTGGTGATGGCCCCTTCGAAGAAGGTTCCGGTACCACCGTTGCTGCCGTCGCCGCCCGTGCCCAGGATGATGGCCCCTTGCAGCCGCTTGGGGCTGTAGCCGGAGCCCGAGGGCCGCGGTCCGTCCCACATGGTAGTCAGGGTTCCGGACTGGGCGCTGCCCGCCTTGAGCGTGAAGTGGTTGCCCGAGGGGCCCTTGAGCATGGCGGTGGCGTAGCTGGCGATGATGGACTTGGCGCTCGGCGTGTACACGTCTTGCGACTGCCAACCGCCCTTGTCGCTCTTGTACACGCCGAACTCGAGATCGGCGGCGACCCACGGCCCCTTGCCCTCTCCCTTGCCCCCCCAGGTGATGTCGTTGCCGAAGTAGACGGCCTCCATGGTGCCGTTCCCGTCGGCGTTGCCGGTGGGCGTCGCATTGCCGTAGTCGAAGCAACACTGGTCGCTGTAACGCTTGCCATCGACCACCATGTACATGGCCTCGGCCTCGTCGCCCTTGGCCAGGCCCTTGGCGGCGTTGTTCCGGTAGGCGACGTTCGACGAGTAGCCGGTGACGTAGATGCCGTGGACGACGTGCCCGCTCACCGTGTGCTTGCCGTCGGCGGCGTTCGCCTCGTTGCCGCCGTCGGGCAGCCACAGCGCCTTCGGGGACTTGGGGAGATCGTTCTTGTTCGGGCTCTGGTCGTAGATGATCGAGATGGTGCACTTCGCGCCGCTGCAGAACGCGTCCTGCACGGAGATGTCGACGAAGCCGCCGGCAGCGATGACCGGGACGTCCCTGGTGGCGTTGTCCGAGGCGCGCCGGAGTTGATAGAGGGGCCCGTCGTACGCGGCGTAGAGGGCGCGGACCGTGCTGTGCGCGGACACGCAGGGCGTGTTGGCGGATTGGTAGATGTCGCAAGGCCCGGGAGCGTCCGTCGTGCCCGCTCCCCCAGTGGTTCCGCCCGCAGCGCTCGTGCCCCCCAGTCCGGTGGTTCCGCCCGCAGCGCTCGCGCCGCCCGAGGCCGAGGCTCCGCCCGTACCGGTTCGCCCGGCCGAGCCCGTGGATCCGCCTCTGGAGATCCGACCGCCCAAGCCCGCGGTTCCGCCCGTGGCGCTCGCGCCGCCCGGGCCCGCGGTTCCGCCCGCAGCAGTCGCGCCGGCCGATCCGGTGCGGCCGCCGGAGGCGATCGCGCCCCCCCCCGCGCTCGTCCCGCCCGAGTCATTCGCGCCACCGGTTGCCGACGAGCCGCTGCCGTGCCCGGTCGCGCCGCCCGAGCCTGGATGGCCGCCGCTTTCCACGACTCCGCCGCTGCCGCCCGAGGTGGACATGCCGCCCAAGCTCGTGGCGCCTCCGGTCGGCGAGGCCTCGCCCGAGCCGTTGCTCTGGCAGCCCGCCACGGCCCAAAGCTCGACAACGAACGGCAGCACGGATGCCAGAAGCACGAGCCGAAGGCCCCCTCGCGGGTTTCGCACGCTGGATTCTCCTTTCGAGCCACGACCCGCAATGCCAGCAGGGACGAGCGAGTCCATCGCGGGCTGCAGTGGCAGAAGCCCGGGCGTTCCGTCTCGCGGATGGGGACCGCCATGTCCGGTGACGCCTGTCCGAAAGCCCCATCCGGCGCAAGCACGGGATGCGCGGGCCCCGGTGACTTCGCATTTCCTGGGGTTTGTGCGGCCCGCTGCTGCGTCCGGGCGGCTTCGGGTGGTGAACTAGTACTGCCGAAGCATACGAAGGCAAGCATGGCAAGGGCGCGCTGGCAGTTGTCGTCTAATCCGTTTCTCGCGCTCACCGCCTGCGCGGCGTCGAATCCGGGCTCGCCCGGCGGCGGCCAGGCGATGGGCGGCGTCTGGTCGTCGGGTGGCGCCGTCGGCAGCGGCGGAATCATGCCCACCGGGGGCGTTGTGGCCGGCGGCGGCAACACCGGGGGCGTGGTCGAGACAGGAGGCTTCGCCCGCACGGGTGGCAGCACCACGGCGGCCGGGGGAACAGGCACAGGTGGGCATCCTCTTCGCCGTTCCGCTCCAGCCACGACCCGATCTGCGCCAGCCGCTTCCGCGCCGTCACCGCAGGCATCCCCAACGCCAAACACCCGCGGCGCTGCCCGGAGATCCTGAGCGGCTCGGAGGTGGCCCGGCTGCTTGAGGCGACCGCGTCACCGAAGTACCGGGCGATTCCTCCTGCACATCCTGCCCAGCCACTTCGTCAAGATCAGGCACTTCGGTCTCATGGCTTCCGGCAACGTCTCGACCAAGCTGGAATCTGCGCGAGCTCTCCTGCCCGCGCCCCCGGCCACAAGCGACCCTGCCTGCCTCAACCAGCCAGACGACGGCACCTCATCTGGGGGGCACGTCGTCCCGACGCTACCCTGGCCGGAGCTATTGCTCGCCCTGACCGGCATCGACGTGCTGCTCTGCCCTCGCTGCCACGGACGCACTATCGTGCGCCAGCGGCTACCGCCGGCGCGCGCCTCACCTCCTGAGCGCAAGGCCCCATGACCCCGATGGACGGCAACCTTGCCCGCATCGTCGTGCCGAAAAAGGCACCGATCTGCCCGAGGTGGGACGTGGACGCCGTAGCCGACGAGGCACCGACCGACAACCTCACGGCGGATGCCCGCAACTCCGTCCGGGACAGCCCCACGATCGGAGCAAGAGCCGCGAACGGCGATGGCG
>JAFGPX010000243.1 GCA_016935975.1 Deltaproteobacteria bacterium | reverse complement strand
CCTTGTCGGCTCAGACTTGCTTTCCCAAGCTCCGTCTCTTCGCGATCGCGTGGGACACTCTCGGCGACGATTCTCTGAACACTACGGGTCACACAAGAAACACGAAGGAGCAACCGCGGTGGCAGCGGCGCGCTCTCCTCGAGATCAGTCGGACGAAAGCTTGTTGACCTTGCCGAAGCCGAAGAGCGGCACTTCCTTGCGGGGCTCGCGCGCGTCGTTGCTGTGGATCAAGAGCTTGCCGCTGGCGGTGCGGGCGTCGTCCGGAATCGCGTGTTTCTTGACCCGGATGGTGATCGGAATGCTTCCGTCGGGGTTCGGCTTCTCCAGGGTGGCGCTGAACGGACCCTCGATGATGCGCACGGACCTGACCGAGAAGCCCGGTTGGCTGCTCCGGACGACGACGGTGGTGGCGTGATCGCCGCCTTCGCGCAGGTTGAAATACGGTGTCGCCGGCTCGACCTCGAGGGTGGCGGGAACCCGACACCCCCACGACAGGGTCAGCGTGGGCTGCTCCGCGAGGCCGGTGGCGACCACCAGGCTGCCGGCGTGCATGCCGACGCGGTCGCCCCGGCACGAAACCCTGAGGCCCGGTGTCCCGCCAGCGCTTGCCGTCAGCGGGCACACCCGAACGACGTCCCCACCCGTGGTCGTGACCTTGGGCAGCGCCCGGCTTGCGTGCTTGCCGATCAGGCGGACGTCCGCGGACCGTACCTGACCGAAATCGGGCCGCAGATCCACGAACGCCGTATCGAATCCGATGATGGGCTCGACCCTCCCCACGATCGAGAGCGCGGCCAGCCCGTCACCGCGCGAAGCATCGAGCACCATCAGCCCCTCGCGCAGCGGCCCCAGCAGATCCGATTGACAGAGCACCGCCAGCCGGGCCGTCGCGCCCGGCGCCAGCTTCTCGGGCAGGCCTTGCCACCGACAGCGCGCGCTGGAGGCGCCGGCGCCCAAGCGCACGGGAGAGCCTCCCAGGTTGCGCAGCTCGACCGTGCCGCCGGCGCTCTCGTTCTGGGTCAGGACGCCCAGGTCGAGCCTGGGCGGCACGATCTCGACCGCCCGCTTGCCACCCGGCCGGGCCGGGCTGGTGCAGGCCTGCAACAGCAGGCCGAGCGCCAGCCCCAAGTCCAACCGGAAACACCGTCGCAGCGTCACGGACAAATCTTCGGCGTGCTCAACTGACTGCGGATGCCCGCGATGGTCGAACCCCAGTTCGAATTGGGATTGTATTGCGCAATCGCAATCACCCCGTCCGCGATGCGGGCATTGATGTTGGCCACCACGTCCCAGTTCGCGTCGTGACCCGCCGACGTTCCGTTGGCCCCGTATCCCGTGTCGGCGAGGATCGGCTTGCCCGTGACGGAGGCGAGGCCCGACCAGGTCATGTTGTTCGCGGAACGGATCTTCGTCGTGTTCGCGTTGGTGCCGCCACCCGAGGTGTTCACGAAGGTGAACAAGCTCATGTCGAAGTTCGCGAACCACGCCTTGCCATTGTCGGTGCCGTTCTCCCCAACCCACGGCGAAACGTCGAGCGAGAAGCGCGCGTTGGGCAGACTGGCCTTGAGGGTGTTGACCAGCTCGGTCATCCTGGATCCCGCTTGGGCGGCGGTCCACGGCGCGGTCTGATTGCTGATGGTGTACTGATACCAATCCGGCTCCATCTCGAACACGATGGGGCGCGTGGTTCCCCAGCAGTTGGCGTACCCGGTCGCAAACGACCTGTACTCGGTGAGGATGGCGTTCCAATCCTGGGCGATGTATTGGGCGCCGTTCTTGGCCAGGTCGCCGCCGCTGCAGCCGGAGACGTTGGCGTCGCACAGGTTGTGATGTCGTTTGACGTACCCGGCGGCGATATAGGACACGACCACGGGGACCAGGTTGCCGAGGACGGCGCCCTGCTTGCCCTCCTCGCACACGTACCCTTGGTCGAAGACGTCCCCGTTGGTCCCCATCCATCCCGGCGTGAAGTAGTCGAGCTGGCCAATCATCGACGAGCCCCCATTCTTCGCCTTGCTGTCGATGGTGCCGAAGTGGAATCGGCATTGGCTGAAGGCCGCGCCCGCGCTGGTAGCTCCCCCGGCCGAGGTCGCACCACCGCTTCCAGTCGCTCCGCCGGACGAGCCGCCGCCCCTGCCCGTCCCGCCGCCACTGCCGCCCGTTCTGCCGACCCTGCCGGCCACGCCGCCGTTACCGGCCATGCTACCGCCCCTGCCGGCCGCGCCGCCGCCGGTCGTGCCGCCGGAAGAGCTGCCGCCCCTGCCCGTGGCGCCGCCGGTCCCGGTGGCGCCACCGACGGGGCTCGCACCTCCCGCGCCAGTCGCCGCTCCGGCCGTACCCCCGCTGCCGCTGCCACCCGAGGAAGACGTCCCTCCCGACGGGACAACGGTCGAGCCGCCGGCGCCCGCGCCCTGTCCTCCGCTTCCGGTACTCCCGCCTTCGGGCGAGCCCCCACCGGTTCCGCCCGAGGCGCCCGGGGTGCCGCCCGTGTCACCGGCACTCCCGGCGCCGCCATCGCCGAGACAGGCGAGCAGGGACACCGCGGCGGCCATCCCAAGGGCGTTGCGCAGGTTGGACCGGGAGGCCGACGGGAATCGGTACATCACTCTCAGGTTGCCACAAACATCACTCGACGCTCGGAAGAAACCAGCCCGAGCCGAGAGGCTAGCCGCGTCAGATGCGCCGTTGCGTCTACGTGCCGACTCTCAGCGACGCGGAAGACTCACCCAGCTTCTTGCCTTGCGCGTCGACCACGAACAACTTGTAGGTCCCTGCCGTGGTGGGGACCGCGATCGACGTCGCGGTTCCCGCCGCCTTGGTCATGTTGGCGCCTTCCGCGAAGCTCGTCGTGCCCGCCGGGGCGAACCACACGGTGTTGCCGGCGTCGCCGCTGCTCCTGATGGGGAGCGTGGCGGTGCCCTTGGGCGCGG
>JAFGPX010000242.1 GCA_016935975.1 Deltaproteobacteria bacterium | reverse complement strand
GCGTCCACCAGGGTGTCCCAGAACCAGCGCGCGCCCTCTTGCCAGGGCACGAGCAGGTGCTTGACCAGAAACGACGCGACCACCATGCGCACGCGGTTGTGCATGAACCCCGTGGCCCAGAGCTCGCGCATGCCCGCGTCGACCAACGGGTAGCCGGTTTGGCCGCGCCGCCAGGCGCGCAAGCCCGCTCGGGAGCGCGACCAGGGGAACTTGCCGAAGGCCCGACGCAGAGGATGCTCGTCGGTGGCAGGGAAGTGGTGCAGGACGTGGTGGGCGAACTCCCGCCAGCCAAGCTCGCGCAGGAACGCCTCGGCCGCGCCCACCTTCCCGTCCGGGCCGAGATTCTGCCAGTCCGTCACCGCGTGCCAGATCTGGCGCGGCCCGATCTCGCCGATGTGCAGGTGCGGAGACAGGCGCGACACGCCATCCACCCCCGGCAGATCCCGACCTTGCGCATATGAGGAGAGCGGCCCCGCGCAGAACGCGCGCAGGCGGGCGAAGGCCCCCGCTTCGCCAGGACTCCAGTGGGACAACATGCGCTCGGCCCAGAGATGGGCGGGCAAAAGCGGCAGATCCGCGATGGGCACCGATGCCGGCCAGTGCCGGGGCGAGGCCCACCCAGGCGGCGCGGGACGAGGCGCCGGCACCCGCAGGCGGGCCAGGCAGCTCCGCCAGAACGGCGTGAAGACCTGGAACGGACCCCCGCCGCGGGTGCGCACCGATCCGGGATCGGACAGCAGCGCCGCCTCGCTTTGCCGAAAAGGGATGCCGAGGCTGGCCAGTGGCTCGCCTACCCGCAGGTCGGCCGCCGCCGCGGCGGGCTCGTGCCGGCGGTTGCCGTATACCGCCGCCGCCCGCAGTTCGGTCGCCAAGCGCGGCAGGACATCCTCTGATCGCCCTTGCCGCACGACGAGCCGCGCGTGGCGGGCCCGCAGGTTCGCGTCCAGTGCGGTCAGGGAGCGCGCGAGGTATGCCCGGCTGGCCGCGCCCGGGGCCCAGCGGCCGTCGTCCTCGGGCGACCATACGAACACCGGCACGACCGGCGCTCCGTTCTCGACCGCCGCCTCGAGCGCGGGATTGTCCGCGAGGCGCAGATCGCGGCGAAACCAGAGCAGCACGGGAGCGCTCACGGGCGGGACCTCGGCCAAGGTGGAGGATCGCGGAGCGAAGCGCGGCGATCCGATGGCGCCGAGGAGGATCGCCTCGCGTGCCCCACGCGGGGAAAGACCGTCGCGCGGACGGCGGCGGCAGCGCGGTCGGCGCCATCGCCAGCCCGCGTTCTTGGAGGATTCCTTCCCAGGGCTCGTCCGCGCATCACGCAATCGGCGATGTTAGCCGCGGTTGGCGAGCGCGCGAAACCCTTTCCCACGAAGCACTCTCGATCTGGCCCCAGAGCCAGATCCGCATGTCGAGCGGCAGTCTCACCTCACCGGGCTGCTACCCCGTCGACAACCTGGTAGCCCCGATCGCTCCCAACGAAGCGGCTCTGGCACCACCGTGATACCATCGCCTCATGGCCAGTTTGACCCCCGGGACTGTGCTTGCAGACACCTACCGGGTGGTTCGGTTGATTGGCACGGGGGGCATGGGGGAAGTGTACGAGGCCACGCACGACCGTCTGGCAGGCCGCTACGCGATCAAGGTCCTATCTGCCGAAATCACGAGTCGTGTGGATATCTTCCAGCGATTTCGCCGCGAGGCGGAAGTGACCTCGCGCTTGCGCCATCCCAACATCGTCCAGGTTCTCGATTTCAACGTGACCCCCGACGGTCATCCGTACTTGGTGTTGGAGTACTTGGACGGTGTCGAGCTAGCGGCGGAAATCGCGCGAGTTGGGCCGATGCCCGGCGGTCGTGTCCTCGACATCGTGGGCCAGAGCGCCTCGGCCCTGACGGCCGCGCAAGAGCACAAGATCGTTCATCGCGATCTCAAACCGCAGAACCTGTTTCTGGTGCGTCTGCCCGCCGAGGAGCGCGAGGTCGTGAAGGTCGTGGACTTCGGCATTTCGAAGGTTCGGGAGGCCACCACGAGACTCACTCAGGAAGCCGCCATCATGGGGACGCCGCAGTACATGGCTCCCGAGCAGGCGCAGGGCAGGCTGGGCGAGATCGACGAGCGCACAGACGAATTCGCCCTGGCCGCGATCACCTACGAGCTGTTCACCGGCCGGCCGGCTTTTCGGGGCGATTCCGTGCAGTCCGTCCTCTACCAGGTCGTGCACGAGCACCCCGAGCCCATGCCCCTGGTCGTCCCAACCGTGGGCCCAGAGGTCGATGCGGTGGTGCGCAAGGCACTCTCGAAATCGCCGGATGATCGCTATCCGTCCGCGCTGGTCTTTCATCGCCAGCTCGCGCGAGCCGTCGGTGCCGAGCACGACGTTCGCACGGTCAGGTTGCCCGAAACGCCCCCTCCGTTGGCGGCAACCGCCCTTGACAAGCCCACCACGACTCTGGGGCTTGCGGCGGCGCCGGTCCAGAACCGGGCCGTCCGTCCCGGCATGGGACCACGGCGGTGGTTGCTGCTGGGGTTGGGCGCAACCGTGGTGGTGGCGGGCGCGGCGCTGGCCCTGAGCGAACGACGTGGGTCACGCGGATGGCAAACGCCTCCTCCGGGCGTTCGGCCGCCGGCGGAAGTCGCCGAGGGAAGCTCGACGCCGGGCCGCTCGGCCGCTCCGTCCTTGCCCCAGCATGCCGCCAAGCCCGCCGGGGGGACGAGCATCCAGGTCGTTTACTCGACCGAGAAGCGCGACTGGATCGAGGCGGTCACCGCCGACTTCATGAGAAGCCATCCGGGCGTTCGCGTCGGCCTCGCGGGCACCGGCTCGTTCGAGTCGGCGCGCGAGATCTTGGATGGGCGGCTGCAACCCACGGTCTGGAGCCCCTCGGACTCCGTGCTCCTCAAGATGCTGCACTCGGACTGGCGGACCAGACACCGCTCGGATCTCTTCGCCGCGGGTGACGAGGCGACGCAGCCGTTGCTGCTCTCGCCGCTCGTGTTCATCGTATGGGAAGACCGCGCCCGCGTCTTGAAGAAGTCGGCGGGCGGGACCATCGACTGGCGGACCGTTCGCCGGGGCGTGACCTCGGCCAAGGGCTGGAAGGCGATCGGAGGCGAAGCCCGGTGGGGAACCGTCAAGCTGGGACACACCGATCCGACCCAATCGAACTCCGGCCTGCAGGCGCTCTATTTGATGTTGCTCGAGCACACCGGGAAATCGCGGATCACCGAGCAGGACTTGCAGAATCCCAAGAACCTGGACTTCGTGCGCGGGATCGAGAACGGCGTCACCAAGTTCGAAGCGTCGACCGGCATCTTCGCGACGGACATGCTTCGCTTCGGGCCGTCGAAATACGACATCGCCGTGGTCTACGAATCGAGCGCCATCGCGGAGTTGGACGAGGCCGAAGGGCGTTGGGGGAAGCTCAGGGTCAGCTACCCGGCGACCACCCTCTGGAGCGACCATCCGGCGGTCGTGCTGTCGGCGCCGTGGGTGACCGAGGAACAGGGCCGCGCTGCCCGCCAGTACATCGCGTTCCTTCGTGCCAAGCCGTCGCAGGAGCGCGCTCTTGCGTACGGCTTCCGGCCCGCCGACACCTCGGTCAAGATCATCACGGCGGACGCGCAGAATCCCTTTGCGCGGTTTGCCGGCAACGGACTCACCGTCGACGTGCCGCCGGCCACCGAGATGCCAGACGGCCCGGTGGTCCGCAACTTGATGACGATGTGGACGCGCATGATGCGGCCCCGTGCCGCGGCCTACTCCGGCCGCCGGACGGGAGAGGAATCGAACACCTCGTCGCCGTAGGCCGACGGCGAAAGCACCCGGCCGGTCGCGTGGAGGCGGTTGGCCAGCGGGCTTTTGGCGGTTCGCGCCCGGGCATGGGGCCGCCAGATGGCGTAAGCTTCATGGTCGGACAATCCGAGAAAGGACGAAGAATGAGAAAGGCGATGCTAGGGACGCTGTTTTTGCTCGTGGCGGTTCTCTTTCCCCTCTCCGCGAGTGCGCAGGTCGGCGTGAGCGTGAACGTCAATGTGCCTCTGCCTCCGCCGATTGTCTTTGCCGCGCCCCCGGAGCTGGTCGTCATCCCCGAAACCTATGTCTACGCCGTGCCCGATGTCGAGGCCGACATCTTCTTCAGCCGGGGCTGGTGGTGGCGCCCGTGGCAAGGGCGTTGGTATCGCTCTCGATACTATGACCGCGGCTGGGTCTACTACCGTTCCGCCCCCCCGCCGTTCTACCGAAGGGTGCCGCCCGGTTGGAGGGACGACTACCGGGCTCACCGCTGGAAGGGACGCGAATGGAAACACGAACGGATCCCGCACGGCCACCTGGAACGCAACTGGCGTGCTTGGCAGAAGACCAAGCACTGGCAGCGTCACAACACCTGGGGCGTTCGAGGCATGGAGGCGCGGCCCATCGGGCCGAGGGATAGTCGACGAATGGAGCGGAGACCGGGAAGGCCCGTGCAGATGCGTCCCGGGCAGCCGGCTCCTCGCGGCGGCCAAGGCTTTCAACCCGGTCGGCCGGGACCTCGCGCCGGAGGTCCCCCAGGCGGCCCGCACCGCGGTCCCGCGCCCGCCGGGCGCCACGACAACAGGGGCGGACGTGGTCGCAGATAGCGAGCCCCGAGCGAGGCGGAAGCCAAGTCCAAGGCTCCCGACACGCCCATGGCTGCACGCCACGGGCTGCTAAAGCTTGATCTTCTCCACGTCCCGGAACTCGACCACCTTCTTCGCGAGCAGCTCGCGCTTGAGCTCGTCCAGCTCCGCGCGGTGAACCGTCAGCAAACGCTCGGCCTCGGCCTCGGCCTCGGAGAGCATGAGGCCCACGCGGCGCTCGACCGTGGCCAGAAGCTCGGGGGACGCGCCGCCCACGGCGCTCTTGCCGTGGACCATGGGGTGCATGACGGTGCGCGGGCCGACTTCCTTGTCCATGCCGAACTCGGCGACCAGGTGGGTGGCGATCAGCGTCGCCTTCTCGATGTCGTTGGCGCCGCCGCTGGCCACGCGACCGAGCACCAGGCGCTCGGCCATGCGCCCGCCCATCAGGCAGACGATTTGGGCGCGGAGCTGCCGCTCGTCCTGCACGTAGCGCTGCTCGGGCTCGCCGTGCAGGACATAGCCCAGGCTGCCGTCGTACTCCGAGGCGATGCTGATCTTGCGCACGGGCATGGCGCCCTCGACGTGGCGGGCCACCACGGCGTGGCCGGCCTCGTGCACGGCGATGACTTCCTCTTCGCCGGCCGTGACCTTGAGCGGCTTCTTCGTGCGCTGGGCGACGGCCTGGTCGAGGTCGTCGATGGTCAAGGCGCGCTCCGGTTCGCGCAAGCGGCGCCGGAAGAGGGCGCGGCAGATGGCCTCCAGGTGATCGCCCGAGTAGCGCGTGCCGCTTGCGGGGTCGACCCAGCCGCTGGTGCGGAAGATCAGGTGGTCGACGAGCTTTTCGTCGAGCCCCAGCTCGTACTTGCGGTTGTAGAGACTCAGGATGGCCGCGCGCGCGTCTTCGTCGGGGTAGCCGATGTTGAGCACGTACTCGAAGCGACCCGGCCGGCGCAGGGCCTGGTCGAGGGACGAGGCGAAGTTGGTGGTGGCCACGACGAACACCATCTCGCCGCCGTGAAAACCATCCATCTCGGTCAGAAGCTGGTTGACCATGGAGCGGTCGACCCCGAAGATGGCGCCCTCGCGCGCGCCCGCGATGCTGTCGATCTCGTCGAACACGATCACGCTGGGGGCGTTGCGCCTGGCCTCGGCGAAGATCTCGCGCACGCGGCGCTCGGATTCGCCGTGCCACATGCTCTTGAGCTCCGGGCCGTTGACGATGGAGACCGTGGCGCGCAGCTCGCGCGCCAGGGCCTTGGCGAACATGGTTTTGCCGGTGCCGGGCGGGCCCTCGAAGATCACGCCCTTGGGCACCATGCGCTCGACCTGGCGCTGCTTGTCCGGCGGCGATTTCTGCGCGAGCGCCAGGGTGTCCAGGATCTCGGTGCGCAGCTTCTCCTTGGCCTCGTCGTAGCCGCCGATGTCCGCGAAGGACAGAAGCGGGCTCTGCGCCCGGATGCGCTCGGCCACGAGCAGTGCCACCATCTCTTCCGTGATCGGCGTGGCCTCGACGGCGGTCCGGCTCTCGGCCGCGGCGAGTAGCCGCGCGCGCGCCAGGGCCGCGGCCAGGGCCTCCAGATCGCGACCGGCGAAGCGCGAGAAGGTGGCGGGGTCGATCCAGGTCTCGGTCTCGTCGAGTAGCCGCCGCATGACCGCGGGTTCGAGCGCCAGACCGTACTTGCGGTCGTACACGCGCACGATGGCCTCCCGGTCCGCGCGGTCGGGGTAGGGGATCTCGATCTCGTAGCGCATGCGGCTGCGCAGCGCCTCGTCGAGGTTGGTGGCGAAGTTGGTCGTGGCGATGACGAAGACGGATTCGTGGCTGCGAAAGCCGTCCATTTCGGTCAAGAGCTGGTTGAGCATGGAATGGTCGGACGAAGTGCCCGTGCCGTGCCGAGGCTCGCCGTCGGCGCTCGCGCCGCCGCGCTTGCCGGCGAAGCTGTCGATCTCGTCGAAGACCACGATGGCCGGCGTGCTGCGGCGGGCGCGGGAGAAGATCTTGCGGATGCGCTCTTCGGATTCGCCGACCCATTTGCTCTTGAGCTCGGGCCCGTTGATCACGATGACCGTGGCGTCGAGCTCCGCGGCCAGGGCCTTGCAGAACATGGTCTTGCCCGTGCCCGGCGGTCCGGTGAAGAGGATCGAGCGCGGCACCAGGCGCTCCATGTGCGCGAGCTCGGCTTCCGAGCGCGTGGCCGAGGCGCCCTCGATGGCGGCCAGCACGTCGAGCACGTTCTTGCGCAGAAGCTCCTTGACGCGTTCGTAGCCGCCGATGTCGTCGAGCCGCGTGCTGGGCAGGTCGGCGTCGCTGGCGTCGAGGGTGGCGCGGCGGAGGAAGGCGCGCGCCTTGTGCGGCGACTGGTCGGCGAAGGCATCGCCGGCGAGCCCCGACAGCACCTGGCGCAGCTTCACGACGTTGAGGCCGGAGACGTACTTGTAGAGGGCATAGGGGTCGAAGGTTTCGAGGTCGAAGCGGCGCGCCTCGGTTTGGGTGACCAGGTGGGGCAGGTGGCGGCGGTCCACTCCCACGATATCGATGCGCCGGGAGAAGAACTCGAGAATGGCCTTGGGCACCGAGAGGTTGGGATCCTTGAAGGCGAGCAGGCAGAGGCCGGGGTTTTCGTAGAGCGTGGCCAGCACCTCGCGGGTGGTGAGATCCACGTGCTGGCCGGTCTGGTCGGCCGACACCATCAGATCGAAGTTGGGCACCACCACCACGGCGGTCTGCGCGTCGCCGTCGCGCACCACGCGACGGAACTCCTTGAGCGTGGCGTTGATGGCGCCGTCGCCCTCGTCGCGGCGGTGATCCACGGAAAGCAAGGCGATGCCGCAGCTTTGGGGAAAACGCGGGCGCAGGGCCATGAAGAGCTCGCCGGCCAGGAGCTTGTCGCACTCGACCAGGACCGATTGCCGGTTGCGCAAGGCGTCCGCGATCTCGTCGAGATCGCGGCCATGGCAGGGCTCGATGACCTTTCTCGTGTCCACGGTCGTGGGCAGACTGGCGATCGGGATGGCCGGCATGTCATGACCTCCGGGTGGCGGGGGCGCCGGCCATACTCACGGCCAGCAGGTTGCGCAAACGGTTGAGCTCGACGCCCAGGCTTTCGTCGTCGGTGATCGAGAATTCGTGGCGCTCCTCGCCGTTGGCGAGCACGACCCCATCGACGCCCGCGCCCGCGGCGAACTCGATTTGGAGCAGCGCCATCTCGGGGGGCACGATGCCGGGATCGGCGGTGCCGCGCTCGGCGAGGCACAGCACCACGTGCTCCTCGTCGTCGTTGCCGAGCAAGCCCAGCAGGCGCTCCTGCAACTGGCCGGCGGCGACCGCGGTGCAGGCGATGTCCACGTCGCGGAAGTCCTGCTCGCGGATGGCGGCGATGAGGCGCCGGTAGCGGTCGAGCTCCGCGCTCTTGCCGTCGAACACAAAGTAGAACGGGCAGTTGGTGATCGACAGCTCGTCGCGGAAGAAGCGGACCACGTCGAAGATCACGCCGAGCGAGAGATACGGCCAGCGCACGGGCACGACGCTCGGGCGATAGTCGAAGCGCTCGGGCGACCAGAACACGACGTGGAAGCGACGCTTGCGGCGGATGTCGATCTGCTGGTCGCGCTTGAAGTAGAGCAGGCGCTTCTCGACCAGGTTCAGATCGAAGAGGTCGAAGTCTTGGAAACCCTGGGAGGGATTCCTGACCTCCCCGCGATGGTCCTGTCCGCTTTCCATCAGCGCCAGCTCGGAGGGCAGGACGGCGCCGAGGTGCTCCAGACTGCCGCCGGAGCGCAGGCCCGAGTAGCCGCCCATGGACGGGCTGCGCTCGTCGCGCACCTCGCGCTGGCGATAGCGGGCGTTGCGCGTGCGCTGCACGGCGCGCAGGCCGACCGGCCGCAGGCGCGAGCGGACCAGGTGGTACTCGCGCAGCGGCACGACGTCGGCCTCGTCGCGCACGTAGCTGAGGAGCGCCACCTGCTCGTCGCTGAGCAAGCGGGCGCCCTCGCGCCAGGCCGCGGTGAGGGCGCGTAGCGCCTCGGCCTCGGTGGCGAGCGCGCCGACGTCGATCCCGGCGCGGCGCAGATCCTCGGCCGCCGGCAGGCGCGGGCAGTCGATGCGCGTGGCGAAGCGGCCGAGGTCGTGTAGCGCACGGCCGATCTCGCGCGCCAGGAAGCGCTGGAAACGCAGGCGCGCGGGCCCACGCCGGTTGCGCGCCACCTGCCCCAGGGCCGCAAGCGACACGTCGTCGCGCAGCCAAGGCACGACGAGCTTCAGACGATAGTCGCGGGCCGCCGCGCTGCCGCCGGGCACGATGTCCACCTCGTCGCGGTGAAAGACGATGCGCAAGACGTCGGCGACCGCCGCCAGCGGGGGGTGTCCCGACAGGCTGATGTCGCTGACGATGGCCCGCATGGCGTCCAGGATGTCGGCGTCGCCGATGGCCGACGGATCGCGCGCGGCCGCCGGTTGCAGGCGCACCAGGGACAGGGCGCGCGAGGCCGCCAGGTGGCTTCTGACTTCGTCTGGGCGTCTGAGCAGCAGCATGGTCGGATGCGATGGCGGGTGTGGATCAGGGGCCGGCGCCGCCGATGGCGTCGTCCACGCACTTGCGCACTACCACGAACTGGGCGGCGGACTCGGCCACGTAGCGCAGGACCACGAGGTCGGAAAGCTGGATGCTGCCGGGCAGGCGGCCGTGGAAGAGATAGCCGTGCAGCACGATGAGGCGATAGAGCTTGATGACCTCGCGGTCGGACAGCGATACCCCCTGGCTGTCGAGATCGAGGACGATCCGGCGGAAAGTCCGGTGCACGGACTCGGGAAAGCGTGGGAAGTCGCTGCCGTCGGCGTGGCAGATCTCGCCCACGAAGTCGCGCACGGCCGCGAAGTCCTCGGGGGTGACATCGCCGTTTGCCCACGGCGTCTGGCCCGTCGTCCGACAGCGCTCGTTGCGCAGACCCGCGGCGATGAGGCCGTCGAAGTCGTCCTGCTGGACCGGGTCGAGCTTGACCTTGATGACGAAGCGGTCCTTGAGCGCGCCGAGCTCCTCACGCTCGGGGATCTGGTTGGTGGCCGCGAAGAAGCCGATGAGCTTGTCGAGCCGGCGCGGCTTGCCCGCGTCGTACACCTTGCGCTCGTTCATCACGGTCAGCAGGGTGTTCAGGATGGCGCTGTTGCCGTTGAAGATCTCGTCGAGGAACACCACCTTGACGTCGGCCAGCTTGCCCTCCAGGCGGCGGCGGTACACGCCGTCCTCGCGCAGCGCCTTGATGTCGACGGGCCCGATGATCTCCGAGGGCTCGGTGAAGGCGGTGATCATGTACTCGAAGTAGTCCTCGGCGCCGATGCCGATGGCCTGCGCGAATTTGAAGATGAGGTCCGACTTGGCCGTGCCCGGCGGACCGAGCAGCAGCATGGGCTCGCCCGCGGCCGTGGCCAGGGCGAGGAGGCGGATGGCCTCGTCGCGGCCGACCAGGTAGCGGCCCAGGGATTTCACCAGGCCGGTGATTTTGCTGCGCGCCTCCTGGGCGCGGGCTTCGCTGGTTCTGTTGGTCTTCATGGTTGTTCCCGCCTTGGCATGGGTGAAGCGAATTCAGGTCGCGGGCCGCGCGCGTTCGAGATCGCGCCGCATGGTTTCGCGCAGACTGGTCCATTCCGCGTGGCACAGCCGCTCGGCGTCGGGGGTTTCCTCGACCGGCACGACCAGCAGGTTGACCAGGCGAAGCAGGGCGCGCTGCTCGTCGACGCGGATGGTGCGCTCGCCGGTCCATGGCCGGATGGCGCCCCGCTCGCGCAGCGCTCGGTACAAGGGCACGGCGCGCCGCCGGCGCATGGCCACGGGCAGGGGTTCGAGCGCCGAGAGCACGGCGCGCACGGAGGCCGCGAGATCCCACATCTGCAGCTTGGCCGTGCGTTCGACCAGCTCGGCGTAGCTGGGCGTGGGTTCCTGTTCGGGGTCGAGCGCCGCCGAAAGACCGGTCGCCAGGGTCGCCAGCAACAGCCCGCAGCGGCCCGCGTCGTCGGTGCGCGCGGCGGTTTCGGCCACGCGGGCGCGCAGGGCGACCAGGGCGTCGCGATGCCCGGCTCGCCGCAGACGGCTGACGACGGAAAAGAGGGCGTCGAGCCCGCCGTAGGAGTCGCCCGACACCTCGTCGAACAGCTCGACCACGCGCGAGGCGGCGTCGGCCGCGCTGGCGGCGGCCAGCTCGGCGCCTTCGCGCAGAACGCGCGTTTCCGCGGAGGCGTGCTGCGGCGGCAAGTAGCCTTCCTCGATCAGGACGGTGCGCAGATTCGGGTCGACGCCGAAATCGGCGAGGCTGGCCAGGCTGTGCGCGCGCACGTGTTCGAGCGTGCGGAGAGCCGAATCGACCTGCTCGGCGCTCTTGCCCAGGTCGGCGCGCGCGGCCTCCAGCTCCGCGGACAGCTCGGCCAAGTAGGCGCCGTCCACGCCGCCGCCGAGCACCAGCAAGCGCAAGGCGTAGGCCAGGCGCAAGAACACGCGCTCGGGCCGCCCCAGCGCGGCCGCGTCGGCAAAGACCCGCACCGCGGCCCGGCTGGCTTCGCCGTTGCGCGCCTCCAGCGCTTCGGCCACGAGCGGCGGCGCCGCCTCGCGCACGCCGAGTGTCAGAAGCCCGGGCTCGAGCCACAGCCGCGCGTCCTCGAGCGCTTGCGCGTCGCGAGTCAGTTGCCAGGCCAGGGCCGACGCCGCCCACGTCAGCCTCGGCAAGCCCAGAGCGCGCACGCGCGCCGGCAGCCGGCCGATGCCACGGCGGACATCCGGCGCGAGAGGCTCGGGCGGATCCAGGGCGACCAGGGCCAGGCCGAGTACTTGCTCCAGCCCGTGCGGGAGGGTGTCAAGTGGCGTTTCCGCGGCCGCCAGCGCGGCCAGCACGTCGCGCTCGGCGACGCGTCCTGCCACGCCCAGGCCCGCGGCGAGCAGGCTGCGCGCGCGCGTCGGCTCGCAGCCAGGCAAAAGGCGTAGCAGGGCCAGGTTCGCGTCGAGCCGGTGGCCGAGCGCCAGGCTGGCCTCGAGAAAGCCGAGCCAGCGCTCCTCGTCCGCGGGGACGTCGATCAGGGCTTGCGTTGCCTGCTCCAGGCGGGTCGGCCAGTGCGTGGTTGGCGCGGCCTCCTCGGACGCCGTTGCCGGGGCGGCCCAGCCCTCCGCCGTTGCCGTCGCGGGCTGCGCCTCCTCCTCCGCGTCCTCGTCGTCGTTCGGATGTCCGGGACGGGGGCTTGGGCGGCGCGGTTCCGGCGCGGCCGCCGGCGCCTCGCCGCAGGGCTCGGCCGGTGGAAGCTCGACGGATTCGAAGTCGAACTCGGCCGCCGCGCAGACCTGCGCCAGCTCGCGCTCGTGGGCGTGCATGGCGTACTCGACCAGCGTGGCGCGTAGCGGCCGGAAATCGTCGACGCGCAGGCGGTACTTCAGCAACGTCGCGTCCTTGGCGGCGTCGACCAACGTCAGCGTCCCCTGGCCGAGGCCGAACACCGAGCGCAGGGTCTCGTCGGCCAGGGTCGGCAGCACCGCGTGGCGCGCGGGCAGAAGCAGGTTGCCCAGACGACGGCGGGCGCGCGCGAAGCCGGGCAGATCGGCAAACGCCGGACGTTCGCCGTCCTCGTCGGCGCCGGTCGGCGCCCAGATGAACACCGAGGGATCGGCGTCGTCGCCCAGGCGCACGACTTGGGCCAGCAGGCCGGCGAGGCGATCCTCGGCGCAGGAGAGCTCGGTCGCCAGTTGCTCCAGCATCTCGGGCCCCGCGCGCCACAGCTCGGTGGGCTCCGCAATCTGACCCTTGTCGAGCGCCACCAGGCGCAGCGGCACGGTCACGCGCAGCTCGCCGTGGGGCACGTGCGCGACGGATAGCGAGGTGGCGCGCAGCTCGGGAGCCAGCACGGCGTCGATGGGCGACAAGGCGTCGACGTCGATGCCCGCGAGGCGGCCGGAGGTCTGGCGGACACACGGCCGTTCCAGCCGCGCGCCGAGCGCGGCCACCAAGGGGAAATCGCGGCCCCAGGGCAGGAACAGGCCGAGCAACTTGTCGCGGACTTGCGCGTGGCTGGCCTCGTAGAAGGCATGGCCCAGATCTTCCTCGAGAACCTGCAGCACGACGTACAGGGGCGCGTCGCGCACGAGCAGCAGAAACTCGGTGCCGGGGTGCACGCTGTCGCACGCAACGCGGGCGAAGCTCAGCCGGTCGCGTCCGCGCTCAAGCAGGGCGCGCACGACGCGGCCGAGCACTTCGGCGTCGCGCAGGGCGAAGAGCACGCGTTGCCGCCAGTGCGCGCGGGGCCGGCCGGGCACGGAAACGGCGGTCGCGATCTCCAGCGCGCCCTGCGCCTCCCGTCTCTCCGTCACGCGGAAGCCGTGTCCGCCCTCGATTTCGACGCGATCCCCGCGCAGGCCAACCTTGACGAAGTGGCGCGGCCCGGCCGCGGCGTCCGTTTCGTCGTCGTCGTGGGGCAGCACGCAAAGCTCGCCGGCCTCGCCCCACAGCACGTCGGCGCGCAGCCCCGACTGGCGGGCGAACGACAGGAACCCGAGCAGGCGGGGCGCGATCTCGCGCGCGTTCTTGCCGACGATGGCCTTCAAGTGGTCTTCCTTTGCGGCTCCCGGCGGTGGGGCTCCTCGGGCGTGGCTTGCGGCTGCCCCTTGCCGGGGTCGCCGCGCGCGACGTCCACGTCGGGGCCTGCGATGTCGCCGACGATTTCCTTGACCAGCGCGCGGTGTCGCGTCTCGTGCTCGTGGACGGTGGCGTCGGCGGGCGATTCGTAGTGGATGTGCCACTCGCGCTTGCCGGTCTGCGGGTTGTAGACGTAGGTGATCTTCGCTCGTGCCATGATTGCCTCCCTTACGCTCGATCGGGCAGCTCGACGTCCACGGTCAAGGTGCGGTCGCCGGTGGCCTCGTCCCGGCTTTCGTGCGTTCCGAGCACCGTGCCCAGGCGCTGCGCCTTGCGCACGACGGCCTCTTTCTCGACCTCGGCGCGCACCTCGCGCAGCCGGCGCACGATTTCGGGTGCGGCGCGGCCGAGCTGGCCGCGTACGTGCCCGTCCAAGGCGCCTTGCGCCGCGGTCTTCTCCGCCGCCATGCGCTCGCGCGCCTCTTGCTCGGCCGTGGCCTGCGCGCGCTTCTGCGCCGCCTCGGCGCTGTCTTGTGCGTTCCACACCCGGCGCTCCTCGTCGAGGTGGACCTCGACGTCGTCGTCGGCCTTGACCTCGGCCGTGACCTTGCCGGTGGCGGGATCCACCTCGACCGCGACGCCGCCGACATCGAGCGCGATCTTGCCGTCCTTCTCGACGCCGCCGGCCTCGCGCAGTTTCTGGCGCCAAAGCTCGCCCTCCTCCTGCTTGCCCAGGACGCGGCCCAGATCGATCTCGTACTCGACCGCGTCGCGGGCGCGGACGCGCTCTTTGAGGTCCACTCTGACTTTGCAGCGGTAGGTCTTGCTCATGGGGTTCTCCTTGTGGCTTCACAGGGTTCGTCGCAGCAGCGCCAGCAGGCGGCTCGATTGGGCGCGGGCGTGCTCGGGCACGCGGCGGTAGTAGGCCAGAAACACCTGCCAGCGCGCGAAGTCGTCGTGGAACTGGCCGGTGCGCCGGGCTTCCTCGGCCCAAGACTCCAGGTCGGCCAGCCAGGCATAGGCGGCGGAAAGCCGCTGGTAGGCGGCCTGCCGCGGCGATTCGCCGGCGAAGCGGCCGATCTCCTCGATGCGCGCGACCAGGCGCTCGGCGTCCATGTCCTGCCACAGCGCCGCCGCCGCCGCGCAGATGGGGGCCACGAGATCGTAGCGCCGGTTCGTCACCACGCGCCCGCGCAGCCGTTGCCAGGCCAGCTTGCGCTGCTCGGCCAGCTCGAGCACGTTCTCGATACCCAGGATGGTTGCCGAGGCCGGCCCGAGGGGATCGAGCGCCAGCCAGGCGCGCGCCAGCCGACCGCGCGCGAAGAAGAGCGCGTCGTCCAAGGTGGGGCCGCCCTGGAACGCGGGCGGCTCCTGGCCACCGTGGACGAGCCAAGCCAGCGCCCCCTCGGTGGTCGCGATGTCGAGCGGCAGATCGGCGCGCGGCCGCTGCGCGAGCTCGTCCGCGATCATGAGCAGGATGATCTCTCCACCCGCGCCCAGGTCGTGCTCGGCCCTGCCGCGGGGCTTTCTGCCCGTCGCGGTCTGCGCCAGCCACGCGAGCAGCGGTTTGCGGAAATCGAGGGCGATGAAGGGCGCGGACCACAGGGCACGCTGGTTCGTGCGCTGGCCGTTGCCGAGGGAGACATCGGGATGGGCGCCGCCCTGGGCGAGCAGGTAGCGGACCGAGGCGCGCGCCAGGCCGCGTGCCAGCGCGGGCGTTGCCTCCGGCCCGATCGCGGCCAGCCGGCGCAAGAGCGGCGGCATCGCGCCCGCGAAGAACTGACGCCAGAAGAGAATCAGCTCGGCTTCGTCACGCTTCATGGTTGGCCCCTGTCAAGAAGACGTGCGAAGGGGCGCAAATTTGACCCGACTTGCTGCTTTCAGGTTTTCACGCGTGGCGCGGCGATTCCCGCGGCGGTCGCGTCATGAGGCTTCAGGATCGAGACGCCTGGCTTCGGGCCGTCAACGCGGCCGAACCTTGATGCCGTCGACTACCCCGGGCCATCCGGACACGCGCAGCTCGCCGTCTTGCACTTGCACGTGTACGCTCTGGCCGCGCCGGGCCGCGAGCTCGGGATGCCCCTCGTAGCGGGGGGAGAGCAGGTGCACCCGCTGGTTGTCCGAGCCGACCCACGGCCGCGCGACGGAGAGGGAGCCGGCGACGAAGGGACCGGCGATCAGGAGATCGGTGTGCGCGAGCAGCGCGGCGGCCTGGGGCTGGTCGACCAAGTCCTCGTGGTCGTACCCCGAAAACACCATGACGCCGAGCCCGAGCTCGTGGACCGCGGCGGCCAGCGCGCCGGCGGCCGGCGCCTGGTGAAACGGCTCGCCGCCGAGCAGGGTGATGCCTTCGAGGCCCGGGGTGGAACGGATCCGCGCGACCAGCGTCGCCACCGGCACGTCGCTGGCCAGAGGCGAGGCGAAGTCGAACATCTCGGGATTGCAGCAACCCGGGCAGCGCAGCTCGCAGCCCTGCAGCCAGAGGCAGAAGCGCGGGCCCGGCCCCTCGCTGCGGCTGCTCTCCACGATCTGCGCCACGCGCAGCACGTCGCGCTCGGAGCGGTAGATGTGAAGTGGCCTGCCCATGCCTATCCGGTCACCTCCACGATCTCCCCGTTCTCCCCGCGACGGAACACCGCGAACGCGTCGGGCCCCTTGTCGATGTGGGCCAGGCCCACGAATTGCGTGCGCTCGGACAGCCGCGAGCGATGGGGCCAGTGCCGGTGGCCGGCGAGCACGAGGCGAGGCTCGAGGAGATCGACGAGCAGGCGCGCGCTGTCGTTGCCGGGGCCTTGCGGGCCGCCGGCGCGGCGCTGGCCGCGAACCTCGCCGGGCGAGGCGGCGCCGCGCGGCCACTCGTGCAGGAGCACGATTTCGGCGCGGCCGCCGGCCATGGCGCGCTCGACCTCGCGCTCGGTGAAGTAGGCGTGGTTCTTCCACACGCGGCCTTGCGCCCGGTCGAGCGGGCCGTCCGGCGGAGAGATGCCGCCCAGGTGGGCCACGCGCACGCCGTCGATGTCCCGTTGGCCGCCGCGGCCGAGGTAGTAGCAGTTGCGCGCCGCCTGGCCGCCCCGCACCATGCTGGCCAGGAAGGCGAACGGCTCGTGATTGCCGGCGACAAACCACACCGGCCAAGGGAACTCGGCGCGATCCTCGTGGAAGTCGGCGAAGTCGCCCAGCTTGCGGTACTTCTCCGGCACCGGCATGCTGGCCAGATCCAAGGCGTCGCGCACGGGCTCGAAGTCTCCGACCTGCAGCACGAACGACAGGCTTTGCCGCTGCCGCTTCTCCCACTCGCCGAGCAGCCGGACCATGGCGTGGTGGCTGCCGTGCACGTCGCCGACCGCGGCGAAGACGACGGGTTCGCGTTTTCTGGGCATGGGGTTCACTGGGAATCTAGCTTGTCCTCGGCAGCGGGCGCACCTCCGCGATGCCCGGCTCGATGCGCCAGGCGCCGTCCGGGCTCGTGCGCAAGGGCGGCAGCCAGACGCCTCCGGGATCGGATGTGGTTTCCAGTGTGGCGGCGTCCACGACGACGGCGCGCTCTCCGCACAGGATGCGCAGGGCCCGGCCGCAGCCGGACCACGCCACCTCGGGGGCGTTTCCGGCCGCGCCCAGCCAGGCGCCGGGCACGAGGGCTCGCCGGGCCAAGGGCTCGAGGAAAGCGGCGCCGCCGTGCCACTCGCCGAGCGCCAGCACGCCCTCGCTGTCCAGGCTGGCGATCAGGGGCCGCTCGCGGTGCCAGGTGACGGCCGCGATCGAACGCGGCGGCAGGAAGTCGAAGAGCAGCACCTCGCCGCTGCGGGTGCCGCAGGCGATGGCGCCGTCGACCCAGCAGCACGCGGTGGCAGAGGCGTCGAGCAACCAGCCGGCCACCACCGCGCCCGTGCGGAGCGAGAGCACGCGCAAGCTGCCGTCGTCGCCCGCGGCCGCGCACCAGCGCCCGCTGGGGCTCGGGGCCAGCGCGCGGATGGCGCGGCGGCTCGCCTCGCCGCTCGCCTGCACCATGTGCAGGCACTTGCGCTCGCGCGCCGACCAGACGCCGACGCGTCCATCCGCGCCGCCCGACACGGCATGCTCCGCGGTTGTCGCGAACGAGGTCACCGGACCTTCGTGGCCGGGCTTGACTTCGACCTCCTCGAGCTCGTCCAGGTTGCAGAACCCCACCTTGCCGTCGTCGCTGGCGGAGGCCAAGGCGGTCCGGCAAGCCGCCAGCGCGACGATGGGGCTGCCGTGCCCGCGCAGGCGCCCGAGCAGCTTGCGACTCGACAGGCGGTGCACCAGGATCTCGCGATCCCAGCCGCCCGACCACACCAGATCGCGCCGGCCGTCGGCCGCCACGGCGAGCACGCAGCCGCGATGGCCGCGCAATTGGCCCGCCTGCGCGTGCTCGACCCCGTCGTCGCGCCGGCAAGTCCAAGTCTGCACCGAGCCGTCCCAGCCGCCGGACACCAGGGTCTTGGCCTCGCGCACGTAGCAGAGGGCGCCGAGGGCGGCCTCGTGGCCGCCCAACTCGACGACCTTGGGCCCGCCCCTGCCCTGGAATCCGAAGGCGCGCAGGTTGCCCGCCTCGTGTCCGACGAAGACGGCGCCCGGACCACTTGCCAGCGCCGTCACCGGAGAAGTACCGGCCGGCGTCTCCTTGACGGGCCGGCCCTTGTCGCCGTCCCAGCCCATGACGACGCCGTCGGCGCCTCCGGAACAGAGCAGCGACTCGTGGTTGACCAGGGCAGTGACCGGGCCCGCGTGGCCGCGCTTGCCTTGCGCCGGGCAGGCCCGCCACCAAGAGATCAGACCATCCTGCCCGCCCGTGACGACGGCGCGCTTGCGCCGCCAGAGAGCGATGGCATCCACCGGCCCGCTGTGCCGGCCGGTTTCCCGGATCGTGGAGAGCCCGGGCGGCGAGATGGCGTAGACCACGCCCTTGCGGCAGGAAGCGAAGGCATCGGGGAGATCCGGGAAGGTCGCGACGGCAAGCAGGTGCTGCTCCCGCCGGACGACGGATCTCTGCGTGTCCCGGTCGCCCCAAGTCCAGACGTAGAGCGCGCCGTCCTCGCAACTGGCGACGATTCTGTCCTGACGCAGATGCGCGAGGCCGGTCACGGCGGCGCGCGGTCCGGGCAGATCGACGATGGGTTCGCGGCCCTCGCGGCCCCACCACCATACCGGCCGGTCGCCGACGCCGCCCGCGGCGACCAGGGAGTGGTTGCGGCAGGCGATGACGGCGCGCAGACAAGCCTTGCCCGGGCAAAGCGAGCCGCCGGGCTCGAGGGAGGGGAGAGCCCAGACGCGCACGGCTCCGTCTTCTCCGGCCGTGGCGATGCGCCTGCCTTTGTCAATCACGGTGATGGCGTTGGCGGCGCCGTCGTGCGCCGCGATCGAGACGAGCTTAGCGAACCCGTCCAGGCTCCAAACCGTCAGGCTGCCGTCGGCGGCGCACGAGGCGAAGAACGGCGGGCAGGGACAAAGCGCACGGACCGCGGCTTCGTGGCCCGCGAGCACGTCCAGGCGGGCGCCGGTCTCGCCGTCCCAGACCGCGATCTTGCCATTCGTGCCGGCGCTGAGCACCCTGCGGCCGTCGGGGTGCACCGCTAGGGCCGTGACCGCGCCGCCCGTGTCGATGGCGCGCAGAAGCAGGTCGCGGGTCTTGTCGCGTCGGCGCACCAGCAAGGCCGATGTCGGCCGAGAGCGCTCGAGCCAGGCGCGCGCCTGCCGAGCGACCGGGCTTTGCGACGGCGCCGACAGCGCGTGTTGCACCAGGCGGCGCTCGCGACCGAGATGCGGGTCGTCCCGCTGGAGCAGGTGCGCGCAGCCGGCATAGACCTCCCGCCAAGCCGCCAAGTCGCCGGCCAGCGGATCATCGAGCTGCGCGAGCCTGTGCTCGACCTCGCGGAACTCGCGGGCCAGGGCGAGCGTGGCGGCGCTGCCTTGGCCGGCCAGGCGATGGCGGAGCAGATCCAGGCTCATGAGCGAGCGCGCCGCCCGTCTTGGCTCGGTTCGTTCTGACGATGCATCGTTCATGGCAACCCCGCCGAAGTCATGCCTGCTCGCGCATGCGGTCGAAGTAGAGATCGCTGTCCGCGGCGCCGCGCGCGCTCGGGCTGATCAGCAAGCAGCCGATCTCCTTGCGGGCAAGCAGCGACAGCACGCCCGCGGTGTGGAAGTTGCCGACCACCAGCGCCGAGCGATCGGTGTTGTGGCGGCGCATGTTGGCCAGCGTGCCGGTGACGAAGGCGGCCTGGCGGGCGCGCGCCAGCGCGTAGAACTCCAGCGCCGCGAAGAGCGTGCTCTCCAGGATCTCCAGCCCCGCAGTCCGCGGGCCGACGATCTTGGCGATGGCTGGCGCGGCGAACGCGGCCAGGTGCTGCTTGGCGTAGTCCACGTCGCGGTTGTCGGCCTGCACGCGCAAGAGGCGCGCGAGCGTGGCCGCGGTCCGGCGCTCTTCCGCGGACAGATCCTCCCGGCCTCGGTCCATGCCGAACAGCGATGCCATGGGCGAGGGGCCGCACCGATCCAGGGCCTCGAGCAGCGGCGCCAGCGTCTTCTGGTTGTCCATCACCACTTTCATGACCTGGTGGTTGCGCCGGTAGAGGCGACAATCGTCCACGCCGATCACGGACACGGCTTCCTCGGACAAGATGCCCACTCGTTCGGGGCCGGTCACCTGTCCTTGCTCCATCATTTCGGCCAAGCGCTCGGCCGTCAGGTGCCGGAGCCTTCGCAGGGGTAGCTCGTGGAAGTTGCCTTCCACGTTGAGCAGGCGGAATCCGTTGTGCTCGACCAGGTGTTCCAGGGCCTGGGCGATGCGGGCCTGCACGGGCGGGTTGCAGTAGATGTCCTCGACGACCGCCACCAGCGAGTCGCTTGGCGGCCGCTCGCGCCGCAGCGAGCCGGTTGCGGGAGGGATCTTCAGGGACGCGTAGACTTCGGCAATGGTCGGCATCGGCGTTCTCCTTGGCCGTGGTGGCTACGCCCAAAAGACGCCCAAGCCGTGCCGGATTTGACTTGGAGAATTGGCGCGGTTACCAGCCCGGCTGCTTGGCCAGTCGCATGACGGCGAAGTCCAGGTTGCCGACCGGATTCTCCACCACGCCGGCGAGCAGCAACTTGCCGTCCGCTTGCATGGCGAACGAGGCGGCCCGGCTCGCCAGGGTGCCGCTCGTCGTCGTCCACTTGCTCCCTGTCCTGCCTCACGGAGGTGGCAACGGTACCGTGTCAAGCGCGGCGTCACCGCAGTGCGCCTGGCGGAAGGCGGTGCTGCGGGGCGAAGCTCCTCGCCGGGCGGGGCGGCGAAGGGCGGCGCGGCCGAGGAAGCGTCCCCGGCCGCGCTTTTTCTCGGTCAAGTTCCACCACTGCCGAGCGTCTTGCGGGCAGGAGGTTCCCGTGCTGGCCCAACATCACTACCGAGTCCCCGACATTCTTCCGGACAGCGTGCTGGCTCCGGTCAGCGCGGTGGCTTGCCCAAGCACGAGGCCCAGCGGTAGCCTGTGCGTCGTGCGTCCGGGAAACGTCAATGCCGCCAAGGAAGACGGCCGCTTGACCGCGATCGTGGCCGAGCAAGTCAGAGCTGTCGCGTCCGACGGCAAGGTGCCCGCGGCCCCTCTGCAAGAGCAGGTGGTCGCGTGCCTCGCCGAGTGGCCTGGCGCCGCGTGCGCCCCGGAAGCGGAAGTCCGCGCCTGGGCGATCGACAAGGCGCTGGCGCTGGGCGGAGAAAGCATGGCGCACCAGCGGGCTTTGGAGGTGGCGAAGCGGCAGGGCTCGGCCGAGCGCGCCGGTGTGTCGCCCGAGGACGTGGCCCAGCATGTTTGCCAGCGGTGGCACGAAACCCTCCCGGGTCCTTTCGCGACCGCCGGCAGGCTGCGGGCTTGGGCGGCCAAGGTTGCGCTCAACTGCATCTGCAGTTCGGCGCGTCATCTCAAGGTCGTCCGGAAGACCGAGAAGCGGCCAGACGAAGTCGCGCTGGGCAGCCATGCCGCTCGGCCGGCGGACATGGAGCGGACGACCATCGAGGCGCACGACGTTCGAGTGCAGGTTTGCACGATTGCGCGCCACCTGCGCCGGCTGGGGGAAAAGGTGGCCCGGCAGTTCGCGGTGCAGTTCAGAGTGCAGGTCTTGGGGGAAGGCCCCAGAAGCGCCGCCGAGCTGGCCGATGCGATTGACATCGCGGTGAGCACCGTCTACAAGAACCGGTCCGCCATCCGGCGAGTGGTGAGAGATCTGCAACGGGCCGGGGTCATCGACTTGAGTTTTCGCCTCGCCAAACCCCGGCGGCAGGTCCGGAAAGTCCAAGGCCGGAACCGCGACAAGCGCCGGCGAACCGAGGAAGTGATGCCATGAGCGAAACAGCAACAGCGTGGACACCGAAGCCCTCCGCGCGCAAGGAGGCGATAGCGACGATCGAGCGCGGCCTGCGCGTCGCGAACGTGCTGCCCAGGGGCGGCAAGGCGGTCGACGTCGTGGCCGGCTTCGGTCGCCTCGAGCGCATGCGACTCGCGGCCGATCTCGCCCGGCTGGGCAGGCTGGTGCTCAGGAAAACGACGCTGGTCGAAACCGCGCTTTCCGCCTTCGACTTCTCCGCGCTTGAGAAAGCGGCGCTGGACTACGGCGTTGCCGCGCCGGATCTGGTCGAGGAAGGCCGGACGGCCAAGCGGGCCGAAGCCCGGGTCCTGCGCGCCCTGGCCCTGCGCGATCGCGCCGACCAGCTCGTGGGCGGCGCCACGGCGCTGCTCGGCCGGCCGCCGGAGCTCGACCAGGAGTCGCGCATGTTCCTCGACGAGTTCGACGGCGTCGTGCGACCGGCGCTCTTCCACGTGATCCCGCTCAACGCGGCCCGCCTCACCCTGCTCGACAGCGTGGCCCCGGCAGAGCGCGCGCGCCTTTGGTGGTACGCGCAGGGGGCGGACCTGGCGCCCACCGGGCTCGATGCGCTCGCCCAGGCGGCGGAGGTCATCTTCTGCTTCCCCGAGGCCGCGGCCGATCTCGAAGAGCTGCGCCAGGCGGAGAGCGCGCTCCAGAACCTGGCTCGGGAAGCGGTCCGCTGTCGCGACATGGTGCGAGAGCACGTCAAGCGGGGCGAGTTCCTCGTCTTGGCCGACGAGCGCACGCTCGAATCGCAGCGACAGACCGCCACGCAGTCGCGCAGCGCCGGCCCCGACCGCCGGCGCTAAGCCCCGGCGAGGGCGGCATTCACGGCGCCCCGGCCGCCATCTCGATGACCAGCGTGTCGCCCTCGACGCGTCGGCGGGCGCGCTTGCCTCCTTGCGGGGCCAGCTCGACGCGCACGCGACGGAGCTTGGCGGGGCTCGTTTCCTTGTCGGCCAGGTTGAGCTGGCGGAGCAAGTCGCGCTCGAAGCAGTGGGAGACGTGGCGGGCGCCCGCCTGCGCGCGCCAGGCTTGCGTGGCCCGAGAGGCGAGGTCGGCCGGGACTTCCAGCGTCCGTCCCTGCTGGCGCAAGGCCCGCTTGAGCTGCTCGAGACGCAGGCCGAAGATCTCGCGGATGGCGTTGTCGTCCAGCGGTTGGAATACGAAGGTCTGGTCGATGCGGCCGAGGAATTCCCTGCCGAAGCCGGCTTCGCGCAATGCCCGGTGCACGTCCTCGACGGTGGGCGCGAACCTCTCGCGCTCCGCCGGATTGCGGATTCTGCGTGTGTCGTTGCCCGCGTTGGTCGTAAAGACGATGAAGGAACGGCGGAAATCGATGGGCTCGCCGTCGACGTCCTGGCCGCGCCCCTCGTCCATGATCTGCAAGAGCAGATCGCCTACCCCCGGCGGCGCCTTCTCGATCTCGTCGAAGAGCACCAGCGATTCCTGCAAGTCGCGCACCCGCGCGAGCAGGCCGGGCTTTCCGGATTCGTAGCCCTTGTAGCCCGGCGGCGGGCCGAACAGCTCGGCGATGGCCGGGCCGAGATCGCCGCCCGAGCCCCCGAGCACGTTGGCGTCGATGCGCACCAGGCACGTGCGGCCGCCGCCCAGCACCCGTTCCAGTTCCCGCGCCGCCTGCGTCTTGCCGACGCCGGTGGGGCCGGCGAGGAGAAACACGCCCCGCGGCCCGTCCTGCAGGCGCAGGGGCCCCAGGCCGCCCACGAAGGCCTCGGCCAGCTCGCCGAGCGTCTCGTCCTGTCCGCGCAGCTTGGCCGACAGGCTGCGCAAGACCTGCGCGGCGGTCAGTCGTTGCAAATGGGTAAACGAGCCGCCGATCTTGCGCTCCACCGCGCAGGTCACCATCGCGGAGGTCACCCGAGATCGTCGCCTGGGCCCTTGCTTGCAGACGCCCGCGGCCAGGTCCAGAAGCTCGATGGCGTTGGCGGGCTGGTGGCCGGCGGGCAGCCACTCGTCGCTCAGGGCGACGATCTTCCCGACCAGCCGCGCCGGAACGCGCACGCCGTAGTAGTCCTCGACCGAAGGGCGGCGCGCTTCGAGGATGCGCGCGGTTTCCTTGGCCGTGGGCGGCGGCAGACCGATCCTGGGCAGACAGCGGACGAGCGTCTCGTGCGCGGCCACGTGCTGGCGGTACTCCACCGGCGTGGCGCAGGCGATGCAGGCGATGCGGCCGGCCGCGACTTCCAGCCAGAGCTCCTGGTAGGTTTCGGGGCGGGCGTGATCGAGCATGCCGTGCAGGTCGTCGAGAAAGAGGACGAGGCGCGGGTTGTCGACCAGATGGTGGACCAGATCGGCGACCCGCTCTTCCAGCTCGCCGGTCCGATCGATTCCCAGACGCAGAAGGTGCGGTTGCAGGGCGTAGAGGCGGCGATCCCACAGCTCCGCGGGAATGCAGCGATCGCGCGCCGCGATCCGGCGCGCCAGCTCGCGCACGAGCCAGGTCTTGCCCGTGCCCGACGGCGCCACCACGATCGCGCTGCGCTGCCGGCGCTGGCCCAGGGTGAGCGCCAGTTGCCGCAAGGCCGCTTCCAGGCTCGCCACCCGCGGCCCCCGAGGTCGCGTCTCGTCGAGCAGGCGGCCGTAGTTGGCCAGGAATCGCCGCGTGTCCGCGTCGAGCGGCAAGGGCGGCAGCATGCCGAGCGCGCGATCGAGGCCGGCTTGCGCCACCCCCGCGTCGACGAGCGCCCGCCGGCAGGCCTTGTCGTCGAGCACGGCCCGCAAAAGCTCGATCGCGCCGATGGCACGCGGCTTGACCTCCGGCTCCTCGCGCGCGCTCTGCAGCCGCTCCATCGCGGCCAGAAGCGCGGGCTCCAGGCTGGGCCTGCCGGCGCGTGTCCGCCGGCGCCTGGGCGGATCGAGCCCCAGCGCCTTGCCGAGCCCGGGCGCCTTGGCGGTGACGGCCGGGCTTTCGCACAGGGCCGCCACCAGCGTCGCCACGTCCACCTCGTGGCCGGCGCGCAGCGCGCGCATGGCGTGGTCGAGTGCCCGCTTGACGTGATGGTCGAAGGACATGGGCGAGGGGGTTTCTATCACGACCCTGCGGCAGTGGACCGTGGGCTGGTTGCCCTGTGAGGGGCGGAGCAGGGGGTGGAGGAGTCCTCGGACGCTCAGCGGTCCAAGGCGAGGCTCAGCCTCTGGGCCAACTCCTGTATCTGTCGAAGTTGGTCCAGCGCGATGTTGTCGAAGGGCCGTCCAGCCTTGACATCCCAGGCAACCTCGCCGTGTTCGTTGCATTCGATGCGGCCACGGTTTCCGCTGCTCACGGCTCGGAACGTGGTGACCTTGCCACGGAGCAGGTTGCCTTCTCCGCAGGAGCGGCACACGGCAATGCTGGCAGGGAGGCAGAAGGTCGGAGTCATCGGCGTCCCATCGGCATCTTCGCCCGCAAGATGCCTAGCAATTCCTGCTGCTCGGCCGCAGAGATCTTGCCGGCCTGGGTGGCGGCATTGATGGCACCGGCGATTTCCGTTTGGGTCTTCACCACGTCGAGTAGCCCTGCCGGGCTGACGCTGTGGGGGGCCACGGTCGGTGACGCGTCAGCGAGCTTCTTCAGGCGGTCGTAGTGCGAGTTGCCGAACAGTCCCATCGTAGACTCCTTCCTTGGTCAGGTTGTCACTGGGCATAGAATGCCTTGAGCGCTCGCTCTAGCTGGTCGAGCTGCTCCCCGGGGATGTTGTCGAACGGGCGCTTCGCGGCGACGTCCCACGCCACATGTCCGCACCTGTCACACACAATCTGGCCGGTGTTGCCCTGGCGCACGATGCGGAATTCCACGAAGTAGTCGCGATCTATGTCGGAGGTTCCACAGTTGCGGCAAACCCCCATGCTGGCAGGCATGGTCAAGATCTCGGCGCCTTTCACAGGTCTTCCTCCTTGATGTGAAAGTGTTTGTATACGGTTTCGATCATCTTTTCCAGCTCGCCGGCCTGCACCGGCCGGATCTCCCGTGTTTCCAGGGCTTCCGCGATCTGCCGTCGGATGGCGCGGACCTTGTCCAACGCCGATGCTCTCGGCTCGTTCTCGTCGAACGCGTCGAAGAGCGCCTGTAGGCGCAGGCCATTCAACCTTTCGGTCAAGGAAACGTGAACGGGCGATGCCCAGCCCGCATCCACGCGTCCAAGCAGATCGAGCACGTGCAGCTTTCCGGACACGTCGCCCAGGGCCAGGACGCCGGTCGCGTCCAGACACATCGCCTTGATGACGCTCTGGTTCTGGTAATGCCCGCGCAAGGTCCGCTCGGGCAATTCCCAACACTGCAGGTTGCGGCCGGCAACGGTGAACAGGTGGGTGCCGCTCGGCGAGACCGCGAGGTCGTTTCCCGTGCTCTCGAGCATGATGACTCCGGGCTCCCGCTCGCCGGTGGCGAGGTCCCAGAAGTACACGGCGCGCTCCTCGCCGGCGCTGGCCACCCGGCGATCGTCGATCATGCACGCGCAGTGGACCGGCGCGAAATGCCGGAACCCTCGCACCGGCGCCAAGGCCGGAACCTCGCACACGCGCGCCGTTCCGTCGATGCTCGCGCTTACGACACGACGACCGTCGGCAGAAAACCGCACATCCACCACGGCGTCCTGGTGGAGCTTGCTCTTTGCTAGCAGTTGTCCACTGTCTAGATTCCACAGGACCAGGCGTCCCTCGCCATCGCCCGAGACCAGCAGGCGCCCTTCGCGCGAGGTGTCGCAACAGAGAATGCGAACTTCGTCGTGCTGGAAGGTGCGCACCGCTCGGTTGCGGCGGGTTTCCCATAGCACGAGCTTGCCGTCCGCTCCCGCGCTGACGAACTGGTGGACTTGGCCTCGATCGATGGTCAAGTCGCGGATGCTGCTCTGGTGACCTTGGTAGATGAAGCTCTTGTGCCCTTGCTCGAGATTCCATGACCAGATTTCCGTGTCGATGGCGCCGGAAATGGCCAAGCCCGCTGCTTCCAATACCGTACAGGCATACAAGGCCACCTTCTGGTCGGGCTCCTTGTAACGCTCCGGCTCGGTCACCTTCCACTGGCGGATCAGGCCGTCGGCCGCCCCCGAGACCAGGGTATCGGCAGCCGTCTTGTCGCCCCAGGCGAACGACAGCACGGGGCCGTGGTGTCCCGATAGCGTCCTGACCACCGCCAAACGCGGGACCGCAAGGACCACGACCTGATGGACCCTATTGCCCACCGCCACTCGATCCCCTGCCGGCGAGAACGAGACTGCGGTCACGCCCAAAGGGGTTTCGGCCGAGGCGACGGTCTTGCCCTGCGGGATGGACCAGAGCCGCACTTCGCCCGCGGTCGTGCCGGTCGCGGCCCATTGCGCCGAGGCAGAGATGTCCCCCGCGCAGCACTGGCCGTTCAACTTCGCGGCAGGGCGCAGCCCACCGGAGCGGCAGGGGCCGTGCCACAGGGTCCCATCGGAGGTCAGCACCCAGACATCGTCCGCCGCGCCGGTGCGCAGGGCTAGCGGCAGATCTCCCAGCTCGGCCACCAGGGACGTTTGCCAGCAACCACGGTCGAGAGCCAGGAGCCAGAGTCGACCCTGTCGGGTGGCCGCGACCAGCCGGCCAGGGCCGAGTCGAGTGAGGCGCAGCACGGCCTCCTCCGCAATCCGCTGCGCGTAGGAGGTCTCGCTCTGGATGTCGAAAACCAGAATGGTTCCGTCGCTGCGGCCCACGGCAAACACGAAATCGTCGAGCGCGGCCACGCACAGGTACGACGCCGTGTCCGCTGCATCCATGTGCTTGCGCAATTGACCGCTGCTGGCCGACCACACCCGCAAGCTGCGATCATCCGATACCGCGAACACGAACTGGCCGTCGGGCGTAAGTCCGACCTGCCGGACTGCGGACATGGCGCGAACGTGGTCTTCGAGAATGCCCTTGTGGCTTTCGTCGAGCGATACGGAGGGGCGATAGCGTGTGCTGAAGAAGATCTCGTCGGCGCGGCGCTTGGCGAAGCCCTGCAAAAAGGCCGCGCACATCTTCTTGAGCTTGGGTTCGTCGCGCAGGTGCAGCACGTTGTAGAGCTGCTGGCAGATTAGCGAGGGATGCGCCGCGATATTTGCGGCTTCGAGCTGGAGGGCCAGGCGAAGCTGCCGCAGCGGCTGCCCCCATTCGCCCCACGCCTCGGCCGGTGCGCGGTCCAGAGCCGCAAAATCATCCATCAGCGCGTAGACCGACCACCGTTGCGCTTTCGTTTCGAGGAACTTGCCATTGCTCAGCGCCTCGCCAAGCAGGCCGAAGTCTCCTGCCTGTTCCAGGTGGTACGGGGCGTCCCGGGCAGTCGCGGCGTGGTCGAAACCGCGATGGAGGAGGTAGGCCCCAACGGTTCGGTGGGTCTCGGTACGAGACGACGGCTCTGCGAAGAAGCATGTCTCGGCGGCAGCGTTGAGTTGACGATGGTAGAAATCGACCACGGTCGCGCCCGTGTCGTCCTCGCGCAGCACCAGAAACGAGCGCAGCGCACCCATGAGCTCCGACCATACGAAGTCGTTGATTTTGACGTCGGGTTCGTTGTCCTCGCCCAGGGTCGGCCATTTCCCCAGCAAGAGACGGACATCGTCTTCGGCAATGCCATTCCGGCCTGTCGCCACGAAGCGCAGGAATTCGGGAAACAGATTGGGCAGGCCCGCGCGGCGAAAGACCTCAGCCAGATCCTCCTGCCGGCGCCGTAGCGCGCCGCCCAACACCTCCTCGATGGTTGGCGGGATCGCGCCCAAGTACTCGGTCAGCCGCCCGTAGCGTCCCAAGGCGCGCAGCTCGTCCAGGACCACGCGGAGAAACAGCGGGTTGCCCGCATCGGGCTTGGCCAGCACGATGCGGACCAGATCCGGGGGCAAGGTCTGGTGATACGACTGCAGGTAGGTGGTGATGACCTCGGCTTGCGCCTCTTCCGACAGGCGCTCGAGCCGGTGCTCGATGGCCCCACGGCGGCGCAGCGTCCTACAGCCGCTGCTGGTCGGGCTCGGGTCATCCGGGCCGGTGGTGGCGATGCTCACGACGATGCAGGTGGAAGGCGGCAGGGTGGCTGGCAACCAGGTCAGATCGAGGACGCCCGGTTGTCGCCGGAGCTGGTCGGCGCCGTCCAGGATGACGATGACGGGTCGGCGGGTCTGGCTGGCGCGGCGCAAGCCAGCCTGAAAGACATCCTGCAGGTCCTGGAAGCTCGTGGCCTGGGAAGTGGCCTCCGTAACGTGACCGTCCTCGCGCAGGAAGTCGACGAAATCGAGCAGCAAGTTGCGCGGATCCGTCGAGCGCGAGCTGGGACCGCCGCAGAAACGCGTCACAAGCAGCGCCTCGGGGTGCGTGGCAGCGCAATCGCGGTGGAGCGCGGCCATGAACGTGGACTTGCCCACGCCGGGCTCGCCCGTGACCAGAACATAGCGGTCCACTCCCGATCCTCGTAGCACCGCATCGATGTGTCCACGGACTGTCGCCAGATCCGTCTCTCGCCCGAAGTAGGCATCGATGCGGGATGCCCCGAAATCCTCGTGGCGTCGATTCTCGGTTGCGACGGCGGACCGTTCGTGGGTGTCCTGGCGCAGCTCGGGATTCGCCAGGATGTGCTCGCGCAGCGGTAGCAACACGTCCTCGACCAGCGTCTCCAGTCGATAGGGGTGTGGCCATGCCCCCGTGGCATTCTCGATGCGACCGACCAGCCATTCCAAGCGCGGACGTTCCGACGGCTCCAGCGCGGCGAAATAGCGGTCCGGCCAGGGGGCGCTCGTCTCCGGCGGCTCCGGATCTCGCGCGAAGAAGAGCGCATGGAATTCCTTCTGGAGGCCGAGGCGCTCCAGGGACGCCCGCAGTCGCGCGTTCTCGGCCTCTGGCAACCCCTGTGTGAGCCGCCACACCCCATCGAAGCCCCTCTGGTAGCTCCGCCGGAGCCGCTCGACATCTTCGGCGTCGAGCGGCTCGCGCGCGCTCGCCAAGGCCCGGTCGAGGTCACGCACTGCCCGCGCTGGCTCGCTCGCCGACAGGACGTACTGAACCTCCCAGGCCGTTGCCGAAAGTCGGGCGCTGGGCAACCCCAGAGCAGCCAGCACTTCCTGCGCCCGGGATTGCTGGTCAGCGCGCAGATCGGTCTTCAGTCGGTACACGAGGTCGTCCGCGACCTGGTAGCATTGCAGCAGCAAGCGCTGCGCCTCGGACGGAACCTGCGTCAGTACCCGGTCGAAGTCGGCACGCGGCACGAACGGCGGCGTGGGAACCCATCCGTAGCGCTGTCCGAGTAGACAAACGAAGTACGGCCGAGCGTCTTCGATGGCGTCGAGACACAAGTCGATGACCAGACCCTGCCTGGCCTGCTCGTCCGTGACTCCCCAGCGCAGGTCGATCTCCTTGACGCGGATGCCGAGGCTCTTTTCGGTCTGCTCGCGAAGCTTGGGCAGCATTCGCCGGGTCAGGGCGTCACGTTCCGCCTCCATGTCGACGAACGTCGAGGAGAGAAAAAGCTTGACCGTCTTCATGGCCGGCCCATCGCCCGTATCTTGTGCCGCTTTCTGGCGCGAGGATGTGCGTCTACCCGGTACCCTCGGCTAGCCGGCGCCCAATCCTCTGCGCGCCCGGGTTTGCAGCCGTGTGACCAATTCGCTTGCCTCGCTGGCGGTCAGCTCCCCTCGTACGGCCGCTTCTTTGATTCTCTTGACGAGGGCCGCCCCGCCCGCGATGTTGGCCATGAGCGCCTGTGGGCTCATCTTTGGGCCCCCCTTTTCAAGAACCGGGTAGTCATCGACTTCCTTCTTCCAACGGTCATAGGACTTGTTGCCACCGAACAGTGCCATTGGGACTCCTTTCGCCGACAAAATCGTCAGCCGCTCGAGTGAGTTCTGCATCCTACAGACGCGGATTTTCGCGAGCAACGCCGTTCGTCGTTGGCCTGCGCGCCGGTGCCGGAAGCTGGATGCATGTCAAATTCAACCCCGCCCCAGCCCTCGCAGGCGCGCGCCTTCTCCGGGCGCTGGCGGGCCCTCTTGCACCGGGAGCAGGCAATCCGGACCCACGGGCCGCGGATCGCGAATCGGTAGCCGGCCTCCGCCCGGCCCGCGCGCGTGCATGACGAAGAAGGCGCTCTTGCTGAAGAAGAGGGCGTAGCGTCCGTCGGGCGATACCGGCGATGCCGGCGTCCAGGTGTCGTGGCGCGCCGGTGCGCCGCGCGTCTCTTCTCGGTCGGGCAGGCGAAGCTGCAAGGCCTGGCCCGAGCTGGACCAGCGCAGGGTGAAGCCGGCCAGTTGCTTGGGCAGCTCGACCTGGGGCAAGGGCTCCTCCAGGCGTTCGAGCTGAGAGCCCTCGGGGTGCCAGACGAAGAGGTGCGTGCGGCCGGTCCGATCCAGCACGGCGAGGGTGCGGCCGTCGGCGGGGTTCCAGGCGGCGCGCAACGGGCGCGCCGCGAGGTGCACGCGGTCGAGCCCGGCGCGGTTGCCGCTCAACCGGAGCATGACCTCCAACTCCGCGCGGCGGCGCTCGCCCTCGCGGCGCGTCTCCGCGTCCAGGGGCCCGCATTCCTCGTAGCAACGCAGCGCCAGGGAGGCAA
Organism: Deltaproteobacteria bacterium; assembly: GCA_016935975.1. GTDB lineage: Bacteria > Myxococcota_A > Polyangia > Fen-1088 > Fen-1088 > Fen-1118. The sequence continues at coordinate 16,818 of JAFGPX010000242.1, read as the reverse complement.
GGTGAAGCTGCCAATCGTCGAGCAGGACCACGCCGGCTTCGTGGTGGCGGGCCGAGGCCTCGCCTTGCCCGGCGAGGAAGAGGTTCCCGGCCAGCATCACGTGAAAGAAGCCGGCTCGGGAGCCGGCCGGAGCCTTCTCTTGATGCGCGGCCAGAGCCTGTTCGAGCAGAGCCCTTTGCTCCGTCGCGTGGCCGTCCTCGCGCGCCCATTCGGAGCGCAGGAGCAGCGCCATGCTGCGCACAGAAGCGGTCGGGCAGGCCGCGATGGGCCGCGCCCACTCGGCCAGGCGGCGCTCGGCTTCGGCCCGTCGGCCCAGCCGCCAGCACGCGCGCGCGGCCACCACCTGGGCGTCGATGACGTCGGCATGCTCGGGCCCCTTGGCCGCGCGGTAGCCGTCGGCCAGCATCTCGTAGAGCCCCAGAGCCTTTTCGAACTGAGCGTCGGCTTCGAGCCGGAGCGCCAGGTTCCACCCGGCTTGGAGCGTCGTCGGATCGTCGGGGCCCAGCGCCTGGAGATAGTGTTCGTGGTGTTGTTGGCGGTACGCGATGGCGGTGCCGCGGTCGTCTTGCGCCTCGGCGATCTCCGCCATCTGCGCAAAGGCATGGCCGGCCTCGTAGGGATGGGTCGACGCCAGGGTCAGCCCGGCCGCCAGAGCGCGCCGGTTGGTGGACAGGGCTCGCTCGGACTGTCCCAACTCGCGCTGCGCGGCCGCGATCAGGCGCAGCGCCCAGACGGTGCGATCGCTGGCGGGGCCCAGGGCCATGCGCAGGATGTCGTAGGCTTGCTCGGCGTCGGCGAGCGCGCGGCCGGGCAGGCGCCAGCGGATGGCGGCGCTTCTGAGCAGCAGCTCCAGCGCGGTGTACGGATGGCACTCGCCCGCCAACTGGCGGGCCGCCGCGACGCTCTGTTCGCGACGGGCCAGCGCCTCGTCGTAGCGATCCCGGCTCTCCAGGAACTCGGCATAGCGACGCAGCACGTACCACCGGTCGGGAAAGCGCTCGGCCACGGGCGCCGAACCGTCGAGGATGCCCAGCAGCTCCTGGAAAAGGCTTTCGACCTCGGGGTCGTTGTCGCGGTTTCCTTGCAGTTCGATGGCCAGGTTGCACAGCGCGGTTCCGATCTTGGCGTGGGTGACCGGGAAGGCCCGCCGGGCCTCGGCGAGGGCGCGGCGCTTGAGGCGCAAGGAGATGTCGCTCCAACCCATGCTGTCGGCCAGCACGCCCACGTTGTTGATGACGGCGACGCGGGTTTCCTCTCCCAAGCCCGGAAGCAAAGCTTCGAGCATGCGGTCGCAGGACGCGGGATCGTCGCGCAGGGTGGAGGCCCGCCAGCAGCGCTCGAGGAAGGCGGAGTCGATGTTGAGCAGGTGCTGAAAGGGTTCGAGTTGCGTGATGTAGCCGGCCAGGCGCTCGCGATCCCCGGCGGCGAGCAAGTGCCTGGCGGCTGCCTCGTAGAGCGGAAGCGTTTCCTGCGTGCTGTACGCTTCGAAAGCGGCCAGGTGGGCTTGGCGGATCTGGTCGTCGTCGAGACGCGCGCGCAAGGCCTGGCGCAGCTCCGGCGTGGCTGGCTCGACGAAACCTCGCCGTTCGACCACCGCGGGTGCGAGGACGCGCAGGCCGACCGCGCGCATGAGCGGCAAGAGGGGAAGCTGCGGGACGCCGTGCTCGCAGAGCGCCAGCAACCCGGCGTCCGCCGGCCTGGGCGCGCGCCTATCGAGGTAGCGCGCCATGACGGCGGGCACGTCCTCGTCGGCGCCTGGACCGCGGCCGTCGCTGGCGGCCAGGGCCGCGGCCACCGCGAGGTGCGTCGGGTGTCCGCCGTGCGGCCAGGCCAGAAGCGCCGCCATCACCTCCGGCCTGCGCTCGCCGGCAGGGATGTGCGCCTCTACGACCTGGCGACGTTCGTCGGCACCGAGCGGCTCGACCTCGTGGATTTGCCAGCCGCGCGCGGCGAACGCCTCGGCGATGGGCCCGTGCGAGACCGCGACGAGCAGGCGCATGCCGCGCGGCACCGCCACCGGCAGGAACGAGGCGTCGAGCGCCCGTCCGGCGATGATGTGATCGATGCCGTCGAGCAGCAGATAGAGCTTCGTTCCTTCCACCTCGAAGTACGGCAGGGCCGGCGCGTTCTTCTCGCGCTTGGATTTGTGCACCCGGAACTCGGCGCCCCATCTGCGCAGAAGCCTTGCCCCCTCCCGCTCCACGTCCTCGACCAAGGTCAGGTCGTAGCAGGTCCGACCGCCCTGCTCGATCCGCTTGCTCAGGCAAGCGCGCGCGCTGCCCCGGAGCGCCGCCACGACGCCCTGCCACAGCCGACTCTTGCCCGCGCCCCGGCAGCCGGTGATGACCAGGGGCGGACCATCGCCGTCCAGGTGCTCGATCAGGCGTCCGATCTCGGCTTTGCGCGCGGGCGTCGTGTCCATCGCCTAGGAAGACGCGCGCGGGGGCGGAATTTGACCAACGGCGGGACGGAAACCAGTATCGCCTCTCGGAGGCCTGTAGCGGGTTGAGGGCCTGGTTGACGACGGCGTGGCCGAGGAGGGCCGGGGCCGGATGGCCGGCAGCCAGCGCCGGTGACGGCCGCGGCATCCGATCCCGGAACCGGCTACGAGCTTTCGAGATCCTCTACTAGCCGCAATGCCGGTCACTTAGGCAGGATGAACAGGGAGAATCAGAGGAACAGAGCCGGATTGCCTGTGGGACTACTCGGAATCTGTGGACATTCCACCATTCCTGTCCGCCTCTGTTTCTCCGTTCCTCCTTGTTTTTCCCTCAAGTGACCGGCATTGCTACTAGCCGCGGTTCGAGAGGGTGCGGAAGCCCTTGCCGCGAAGCAGCAGCTTATCGTCGGTTACCAAGGTGAGATCGTAGACGGCTGCGGTCGCCGCCAGGAAGCGATCGGCCGGGTCGTCGTGCTCCGTCCGGATCGCGCGGCTGCAAAGCGCCACCTCGAGGTTGACTTGGGCGTCGTGCATGGGCACCTTCGCCAGCGCGGCCTCGACCCAGTCGCGGGGATGGCCTCGCACCGACACGCGCCCCTTCTCCGCCAGCAGCAGGAACTCCCACACGCTGATGGGCGAGAGCCACAGCTCCGCATCCCGGGCGAGCAGCGCTTGTGCCACGCGCCGCGAAAGGCGATCCGGGTCGAGGTGGCTCCAGAGCCAGATGTGCGTGTCGAGCAGAAGCCTCACTTGGTGGTCTCCCAGTCGACCAGCTCGCTCGACGGCCCGGTGATGTCTCCCACGATGCGGGCGGTGCCCCGCATGTCTCCCAACCAGTTGCGAGTCACCGGGGTGGGGGTTGGGGGAACGATCTCCGCCACCGGCTTTCCGAAGCGGGTCACGCGCAGTGGCCGGCCGGTCTTGCGCACCTGCTCGAGCGCCGCCAGGCAGGTCGCCTTGAACTTCGAAATCGGCATGCTGTGCATACGGCATTGCTTACCATGGTCAGCAACCATGGTCCATTCGTGGAGACCCGCGGGCCGCAAAACCGCGTCCGACCACGACCCACCTTGCACGCGCCGCGGGGGCGGGGCTAGCGTCTCCTCATGGAGAAGCGCCCGCTCCCGTTCCGCCCGAGGCCTTGCGCCCTGCTCGCCTGCCTGCTCGCCCTCGGGTGCGCCGTCGCGCGCGGCGCGCCGAGCGGGCCGGCAAGCCCGCGGCTCGCGGCGCGGGCGCCCGCGGACTTGTCCGAGGCGCGGCTCGGCCCCCTCCGCGCCTACATCAAGAGCGGGTGGCGCCGCCTGCTGCGCACGCACCAGGACATCGCGGTCGCGGCGCGCGACCCGAAGGTGCCGCACGAGGACGGCGAGCCCTGGCCCGTCTACCACTCGGTCAAGGAAGATCCGGCGCGTCTTGCGGCCGCGCTCGCCGCCGAGGTGCCGCCGTCCATTCTCCAACAGATCGCGCTGCGTCCCCTGGGCGAAGGCGTCGCCCCGGGCCTGCTCTACCTGCCGCGGCCCTACGTGGTGCCCGGCGGCCGCTTCAACGAGATGTACGGCTGGGACAGCTACTTCATCCTGCTCGGCCTGCTGCGCGACGGCGAGGTCGCCCTGGCCCGCGACATGACCGAGAACTTCCTGTACCAGATCGAGCACTACGGTCGCGTGCTCAACGCCAACCGCACCTACTATCTTTCGCGCTCGCAGCCGCCCTTTCTGACCGAGATGGTGCTCGCGGTCCACGAGGCCGCGCCGGATCTCGATTGGCTGGCTCGTGCCTTTCCCGCCGTCGAGAGCTACTACAAGACCTGGGTTCGCGAGCCGCACTTGGTGCCGTCCCACGGCCTGTCACGCTACTACGATGTGGGCGAGGGGCCGGCGCCCGAGGTCGTCACCGGCGAGCGCGACGAGCGGGGCCGCACCCACTACGAGCGGGTCCGCGCCTACTTTCGCACGCACGCCGTCGCCGACTACGAGGTCGGCGAATTCTACGACCGGGCTCGCGACCAGCTCACGCCGGCCTTCTACAAAGGGGATCGGTCGATGCGCGAGTCCGGCTTCGACCCGTCCGATCGCTTCGGCCCTTTCGGCGCGGACGTCGTTTCCTACCTGCCGGTGTGCCTGAATGCCTTGCTCTACCGCATGGAAGTCGAGACCGCCGAGATCGCGAACCTGCTGGGGCGCGCGCCGGAGGCGGCCGCGTATCTCGAGCGCGCGCAGGCCCGGCGCGCCGCCGTCGACGCCGTGCTCTGGGACGAGGCCACCGGGCTCTATCTGGACTTCAACTTCCAGACCGGCCGCCGCCGCATGTACCCCTTCGCCACGACGTTCTATCCGCTGTGGGCGGGGCTGGCCTCCGCCACCCAGGCCAAGCGAGTGCGCGCCAACCTTCCCATGTTCGAACGGCCGGGCGGCATCGTGACCAGCACCGTGGTCAGCGGCAGCCAGTGGGATGCCCCCTTCGGATGGGCGCCGTTGCAGCTCCTCGCGGCGCAAGGCCTGCGCCGCTACGGCTACGCCGAGGACGCGGGGCGCATCGGCGACAAGTTCGTCTCGCTGGTGCTCGAAGTCTTCGGGGCGCGCGGCGCCATCGTCGAGAAGTACGACGTCGTCCGGCGCAGCGCCGAGGTCGGCGGCGCTCTGCGCTTCGGCTACGCCAGCAACGAAATCGGCTTCGGCTGGACCAACGGAGTGGTCCTCGAGCTCCTGTCGGTTCGGCCCGGCCGCCACTAGCCGTCGCGACTTGCCTGGGGCCGGCATTCGGAATAGACGTGTGTCATGTCTGCCGCCACGTCTCGCCCCGTCGTCGCCATTCGCGTGTTCGCCACGGACGCGGAGGGCCGCATCCTGCTGCTTCGCCGCGCGAATTCCGAGTACGGCGAGGGACAGTGGTGCCTGCCGGGCGGCAAGCTCGACTACGGCGACTCGCCCGAGCACACGGTCGAAAAGGAGCTTTTCGAGGAGACGGCGCTCGTGGCCAAGAACGTCGGCTTCCTCTTCTTCCAGAACAGCCTGCCCATGGCGGCGGGCAAGATGCACTGCTTGAACCTCTATTTCCGCTGCGCGGTCGAGGGCCAGGTCACGCTCAACGAGGAAAGCTCGGAGTTCGCCTGGTTGCCCATGGCCGAGGCCCTGGCGCGCAAGCCGGTGTTCGGCGCCGAGGCGGCCATCCGGCGCCTGCTGCCGGCGTAGCCACGCGACAGGCGCTTTTCGCCAGACCGGTTCTTTGCTAGGTTGGCCGCGTAGTTGGCAGGGGCAGCGAAGCGCCGTCGCTGCTGATGCTTGCGGCGCCAGAGACAGCAGGTGGAGGACACATGCCGACCAAGACGAAAGAACTGACACCGCCGTTGCACAAGGCCCTGATCGAAGCCTACGCGCGCGAGTACCCCTGCTACGAGAAGTACGCGGACGTCCTTGAGCGCGTGCTCAAGGCCGCTTGTCGCGCCTCCTTCCCCGAAGCCATGGTGCAGGCGCGCGCCAAGTCGGTGTCGAGCTTCGCCGAAAAGGTGGCGCGCCGGTGGCCGGACCATGAATTCACCGATCTGTGCGGCGCTCGCGTGATCGTGCAGACCACGGATCAGGTGCGCGGCGTGCGCGAATTCATCGACGACAACTTCAAGATTCACGAGGCGGACGACAAGGAGATCCGGCTGGGCAGCGACCGCTTCGGCTACCGCGACATGCACTACATCGTGCAGCTTCCCCCGGGGCGTAATCTCGGCATCAGCCAGCAAGAGCGCAAGGAGATCGGCGAGCGCAAGGCCGAAATCCAGGTGCGCACGTGGGTCCAGCACGCCTGGGCCGACACCCTGCACGACCGCATGTACAAGGGCAAGCTCGAGGCATCGCCGCCGATGGTGCGCACCGGCAACCTGCTGGCCGCCCTCATGGAAGAGGGCGACCGCGTATTTTGCCGTCTGGCCAACGATCTGGACGGCATGATTGCCAACTACACCGCGCACGCGCCCAGGGCCGAGGTGCTGAAGCAAATCGGCATCCAGCGCCTCATTCTGGCCAACGAGCTCGAGGACAAGAAGAAGCCCGGCCTGGCCCTGGGCCTGGCGCGCCTGCTGGCCGGCGCCGGCGATCACAAGGGCATCGTGACCGTGCTCGAGCCGTATCTGCGCACCCGGGATCCCCTGCGTTGCGAATTGCTGCTGCAGCTCGGACAGAGCCTGTGCGCGGTCCACCGCGCCAATCCCGAGAGCCGGCCTTACGCGCTCGGAGTGCGCTGCCTGGAAGAGGTGCGCGGCATGTGCGAAGCCAGACCGGTGCCATTCGCCCCCAATCTGCGCATGCGCGACAGCCTGCACGCGCGCGTGTTTTCGAGCCTAGGCTGGGCGCTGGACGGGATCGATTCGCAGAGGGGCAAGGCTGGCGAATGTTACCGCCGGGCCCACGAGCACGAACCGGGCAATCCCTACCACCTGGCCAACATGCTCGGCAAAGACGTGGTCTTCCCCTACTCGGCCAACTTGCCGTGCAGCATGCGGCCGGCTCTGCGCGCGGGCCTGGACACCTGTCTTGGCCACGTGGCCGCGGGCATCGAGCTGCCGCAATCCGCCTTCACCGCCGGTCGCCTGGCGCTGTTGCTCGACGAGGAGCAACCGGGCAAGCCGGACGAGGCCCACTACGCGAAGCGGGCGCTGCAGTACTACGCGCGCGGCATCCACCACGTGCTGGCCGGCACGCACTGTGCGCCCGCCGACGCCATCAAGCGCGAGCGCGAATGGCTGAACGGCTTGCACGACAAGGACAAACCGATCCCGCTGCAACACGTTCCGGCCAACGATTTGCTGGTTCTGGCCGAGATGATCCGCAAAGGAACGAGGCCCGCGCGCGCGCAAGCCAAGAGCGTTCGTCCCGTGCTCGCCAAGATCGCCGGTCCGGTGCTCATCGTGGCGGGCGGGGCGGAGAACATCGACGCGAAGGTCTTGCGGCAGGTGCGGCCGCATCTGGCCAAGGCTCTGGAGGATTTTTGCGGGACAGTCATCGCCGGCGGCACGCGCGAGGGCATCCCGGGTTGCGTGGGCGACGTGGCCGAGGAGCTGCGCCGGCGCCACAAGAAGCTGTTCCATCTCGTCGGTTACCAGCCGGATCTCCTGCCGAAGAAGGCGACTCGCCACGACGGCTACGACGATCCCGTCGCGATTGGCACGGATTTCACCGCCGAGCAACTGATCCAGACCTGGTGGGACATCCTGGCGGGCGGCATCCATCCGCGCGAGGTGATGCTGCTCGGGTTTGGCGGCGGCCCGCTCTCCGCCTTGGACTACCGGCTGGCCTTGGGCCTTGGAGCCCAGGTCGGCGTGGTGCGGGGCACCGGCGAGAGCGTGGACACCATCTTGGCCAATCCCATCTGGTCGGAGCTGCCCAACTTGCTGCCCTTGCCGCTGGACGCGGCCACCTGGCGCGCGTTCGTCTTGCCCGCCAAGCGCGCTCGCTACTCGGTCGAGGGCATGGCCGAGGAGATCCATTGCCGCTACCTGAAAGACAAGCAAGGTGACTTGCCGGCCAACATGCAGCCATGGAAGAAGTTGAACGAGGATTTGCGGAACTCGAACCGGCAACAGGCGAGCTACATGGTCCGCATTTTGGAGACGGAGGGGTTTCGCGTGGGCAAGCCCACCGGCAAGACGGCGCCGGTCACGAAGTTCACGCCCAGCGAGATCGAGCGCATGGCCGAGCTGGAGCACGGCCGCTGGGTCGTCGAGCGCCTGGCCAATGGCTGGCGTCTGGGGCCGCGCGACGACAAGCGGAAACTGCACCTCGCGCTGGTGCCCTGGAAGGAGCTGCCCGAGGAGACGCGCAACTACGACCGCAACGCCGTCCGCGCCTTCCCCGAGGTGCTCGCGGTCCAGGGGCTGGTGATCACGCGGCCACGGGCGAAGACGTCACCCGCGCGCCGCTAGTTCCGCGATCGTCTGGTAGTCCCGCTCGGCGAAGGGGCGCGCGTACTCGGCCATGAGCCGTTCCATGTGCGGCGGCCGCATGCACGCGTGGCGCACGTTGCAGTGCTCGCAGGTCGTCTTGCCGGAGACGCCGAGCCTGCCGACCGAGGCCAGCTCGCCGTTGGCCGCGGCCTTGATGACGGTGCCCATGCCGGTCCGGGTCACCCAGAAGGCGAAGTGGCAGTGCAGCGACTCGACCTCGAGCCAATCGCCGGGACCGAGATCGTCGCGTTGCCAGGCCCTGACCCCGCGCAGGTTCATCGGTTTGTGCCAGACCTGCAGCCGTCCCTCGAGGACGCCGTAGATCTCGACCACGGGCAGACCGTGGACGTGGACATCCTGCTTGTCGTTGGGGGAGAAAAAGCTCCAGGTGAAGCCCAGCCCCTGGCGCTGGTAGGGCAGATAGGGATCGGCGACGCGCAGGTTGAAGGCGCGGTTGCCGGAGCCGAGGATGGCGCGAATCTCAGTGCCGCGCAGCACGCGCACGCCGCCCCGGCGCGTGGCCGCCCAGCGCGAGGCGCGCGCCTCCATCGACGGCGCGGCGGGCACGTCACGCAGCAGCTCGGCGTGTTTGTCGCGGATGGCCGTGGCGATGGCCCGCAGGTTGGGCTCGTTTTCGCGCGCGATGATTTCATCGACCGTCAGCCACGCGGCCTCCTTCTGCATGCCCGCGAGGTGCTGCCGGCCCTCCGCGGTCAGCGACATGACCACCGGGTAGAGGTACCACTGCTTGGGCAGGCCCGGGTAGCGCGGCGACTCGCCGGCCGAGGGAATCATCTCGAGCTCGCGCTCGGGAAAGTAGCCGTCCGGGGGCAAACCCACATCCCGTTCCATGGGCCGCACCAGCGCCTGGTACAGATCCTCGTCGGGCCGGAACTTGGTCACGGGAAAGCACGGACGCTCCTGCTTGGGCAGAAGCAGAAAACGCACCGGTTCGTCCGGCCCGGTCTTCTGCCCGATCAGGCAGTAGAGGACCATGCGTGGAAGCTGGGCTTCCGCATCTGGGGTTGCAGGTGCAAAGGTCGCATCCGGAGCCATTGGCTACCCTCCCTCGTCGGGTACCGGAGGAGGGACTCGAACCCTCAAGTCTGTAAGGACGGCGGATTTTGAATCCGCTGCGTTTGCCATTCCGCCACTCCGGCGAGCTATTCGGTTTTCCTCAGAGATGTCGGGGAGGCGAGAATCTTGCTCGTCGGGTCGGCGAAGTCAACCTCGGTCGGGCGCCGGGCGCCTGGGCGCCTTGACGAAAGGCGCGGCGCAACGGACGATCGGGTCCTGACAAGGGGGCACGGATGGCCGAAGCGAGAAGACCTTGGAGCCGAGTGGCCGGAGCGCTGCTTCTGCTGTCGGCGTGTTCGTCGGGAGGCGGGCAGGGCAGCGACGCGACCGTCGAGGGGCACGATGCTGCTGTACCGGCTGACCTTGGCGCCGCGGAAGCCGATGCCACGATGGCCGACAGCCCGGCGCGCGATGGCGCCGCCACGGCTTCGGATCGCGGCAGCACGCCGCCGCCGGCCGCGGCCATCTACGTCGATCAGACCATCTCCGCCGGCCAGTGCGCCGACTACGACGCGGCCTCGCGCAGTTGCGGGGCGGGTGCCAGCGCGGCCTATCGCACGCTGGCCGGGGCCTGCGCCGTGGCTGCGGCAGGCGACACGGTGCTGCTGCGCGAAGGTAGCTACGCGGAGCCGCTCGTGCCCAAGAACTCCGGCAGCGAAGGTTCCCCGCTCACGTTCGCGGCCTACCCCGGCGAGACGGCCACGCTGACTGGCGATGCGTCTCCGGCGATGATCCAACTCGACGCCGTGAGCTGGGTGGTGCTCGACGGGCTCCGGGTGGAGAACGCGCGCTGGCTCGAGGCGCAGAGCGCGCATCACAACGTGGTCCGCCACTGCGCCTTCGTGGCGACGCCGGCCACGGGCACGACGGGCAACGTCCGTTTCGTCCGGAGCAACGACAACCTCATCGTCGGGAACACCATCGACGACGGCAACGACAACCTCTTGCTCATCGATTCGCAGCGCAACGTCGTCGCGGGCAACACCATCACCGAGGCGCGCCACAGCATCTTCGGCATCCGCTGCGGCGACGAGAACGTGATCCGGGACAACCTGTTCGCGAACTCGCAGCAGAAGATCGGCGAGGTCTACGACTGCGGCGAGGACACCAGCGCGGTGCCCAACGCCTTCGATGCCACCAAGCGCAACCTCATCGAGCGCAACCAGTTCACGCTGACCAGTCGCTACTACAGCACGTCGGGCGGCAACGGCATTCAGTACGCCGGCCAGGACGGCATCCTCCGTCACAACGTCTTTCGCAACGCCAACGTGGGCCTGGGCATGCAGACCTACGCCGACGAGGCGCTCCACAACCACGGCAACCGAATCTACAACAACGTCTTCGTCGCCAACGAGTGCGCCGGCATCTCGCTCGGCGAAGACGAGAGCGACAACGCCTTCGTCAACAACATCCTGGCCGACAACCTCGGTTGGGACGGCGACTGCGCCGGCGACAGCGCCGCGCAACTGCTCTACCGGGGCGAGTTGGCCGGCGTCTCCTTCTGGAACAACGACCTGTGGGGTGGGGGAGCGGGAAGCCAGGTGTTGCTCGAAGAGTTCGGCGCGGGCAGCGGGCTGGCGAGCTTCGAGGCGGCGCACGCCCCGGCGTTTCGCGGCAACCTGGAGCTCGACCCTGTCTTCGTCGACGCCGCCGCGTTCGACTTCCGCCTGAGCGCCGCCAGTCCGCTGCGCGACAGGGGCGCCTTCCTGACGAACGCCGTGGGCGCGGGCAGCGGCGCGACCTTGCCCGTGCGGGACGCGCGCTTCTTCTTCGACGGGTTCGGCATCGCGGGCGAAGCCGGCGACACCATCCAACTGGCGGGCGGAAGCGACACCGCCGTGGTGGTGGCCTGCGACCTGGCCACGAATCGCTTGACCCTGGATCGCGCGTTGGCCTGGACCGACGGGCAGGGCGTCGGCCTGGCCTATCGGGGAACGGCGCCCGACGTGGGCGCGTTCGAAGCTCCTTGACGGCTAGCCAAGCAGCGCGAAGCGGGGGGCGCCGACCCGTCCGGTCAGATCGAGCAGTCGATACACGAGATGGTCGAAGGCCGTCTTCATGTCGGCGTCCGAGGAGACGGGCATGAACAGCCGGCCGCCCGCCGTGGTCCCGTGGCCGCCGGCGGCGCCGTCGTTGCCGATGAGCTGGCGCATGAGCTCGCCGGCCCGCCGTTGGGTGGGCTCGGTGCGCAGGGAGACGAAGAACTGCTTGCCGTAGCGGCCGCAGCACAGCACGAACTGCGCGGCCTCGTAGTCGAGCAACAGATCCGCGATTTCCGCGGCCAGATCCGGATAGGCGATGAGTCCGAGATTGACGGTGATGACGTCGCCCCAGACCTCGGCGCGGCGCAAGGCGCGGTCGAGCGCCTCGTAGTACTGGCGCGGCAGCTTCGGCTGCTGGATGCGGAACATCAGGTGGTGGTCCACCTGCGGGATGAGGTACAGGTAGGCGTCGCGCTCGGCCATCGTGGCCTCGCGGCCGAGATCGCGGGTCTCCGAGCGGATCGCATAGAACAGCGCCGTGGCCAGGCTGGTGTCGAGGGGGATGTCTTTCTCGCGCAGGTACTGCAGCACGATGGTCGAGGTGGCGCCGAGCTGCGGGCGGATGTCGCACCAGCCGGCGCTGGCGCTCTCCTCGCGCGCCGGATGGTGATCGATGACGATGTCCACGGCGCGGCTCGCCGGCAGCGAGTTGTTGCCGGTGCCGGGCTGGCTGTCCACGATGGCGATGGTATCGAAGTGATCCGTGTTCAGCACCTCGGCCGGGATGAGCGGAACCCTCAGGCGTTCGACCATGGCGCGGTTTTCCGCGCGGCCCACGATGCCGCCCAGGGCCAGCGTGGCGCGCAGGTCGGTGGTGGACTCGATGAGATGCTTGAGGCCCATGGCCGCGGCCATCGCGTCGGGATCGGGGTTGTCGTGCATGTAGACGAGCAGGTCGCGCCGGCCCCGCAGCCGTTCCAGCCCCTTGCCGAGGTTGAAGTCGCCGATGCCGAGGTCCGAATGCGCGCCGGTGCGCGGCTCGGGGGTGAAAAGGCCGCTCGACGAGGAGCCGAATTCGCCGCTGGGTTGCTTGGTGCGCTCGGCCACGACTAGGGCACCGGCTTGATGGTCAGGTTGTCGAAGCTGACGTCGGATTCCCAGTCGTTGAAGGCGAAGTACTCGTGCCCCGAACCGAAGAGCGGCTCCGGGTCGTTCCACGACAGGTAGGGCCGCCCGCCAAGCTTCCACTCGATGGCACCGCCCTTGCGCGTAATGGTGAAGTGGTAGGTCTGGCCGGGCAGAACCAGCGGTTCGGACCCCACCCGATCGTAGGCGGCCTTGACGGCCTCGTCGTGCTCGCCCAGGCGGCCGATGATGCTCCGGCTGTTGTTCCAGCCGCCGAACACGATCATGTACCCCGTCGGATCGTAGCGGCCCTTGTCGTGGTCGAAGGACTCGCCATCTCCGTAGAGCTCGACTTTGATGTCCCCGGCGGGGCTCATCGAAACGGCGTCGAAATCGATCTGCGCGTCGCGCGGCAGCTTGCGCCGCAACCACACGGGATGGTTGTACGCCTTCGCCACGTTGAGCTTGCCGTTCTTGATGCGCGCGCTCGTGCCGGTGTCGCGCCAGTCGGCCCCCAGCTCGGCGCGCTCGAAGTTGTCGCCAAACGGCGAAGCGATGACCGGGACGCGAGTCTTGCACCCCGAGCTTGCGGCGGCGAGGAGCGCGCCGAGGAAGAACGCGGCAATGGTGGTACGCACGGTAGGGAAAGGCTATCGGGAGATGGCAGGGGCTGCAAGGGGCGGGATGTGCCCAGGCACGCCGTAGGGGCGCGATTCATCGCGCCCGGGAACACGAAGGCGCAAGGAATTGCGCCCCTACGCCGCGTCCCCGGCCCGCTCGTACAATAGGCCCCAGCGGATGCCGCGGTCGTTGACCAGGACTTCGGAGACGCGGGCCGCGACGACGATCTGGCGCAGGATGCAGGCGCCGGCCAGGATGACGTCGGCGCGCTTGGGATCGAGGCCGGCCATGCGCTCGCGTTCGGCCTGTGTGGAGGCGCGCAGCCGGGCAATCTCGCGCTCCAAGGCGGCAAGCGCCAGCCGGTGGCCGTGCACGCGCGCCGGATCGTAGCTCGCGAGGCCCAGGGACATGGCGGCCAGGGTGGTCACGGTGCCCGCGGTGCCGACCAGGGTGAGCGGCGGGGAGGGCAAGGCCACGCCCGCAAGCTGGCGCGCGCTCTCCGCTTCGACGGCGGCGATTTCGGTTGCCAGCGCCGGATCGTTCTTGATGTGTTTCTCGGTCAGACGAACCGAGCCGAGGGGCAAGCTGCGACGGAGCTCGACGCGGCCGGCGCGCGCCACGATGATCTCGGTCGAGCCGCCGCCGATGTCGATGACCGCGGCCCGGCCGGTCGCGACCTCGGCAAACGAGCGCGCGGCGGCCAAGAAGGTCAGGGCGGCCTCGCGCTCGCCGTCGATGACTTCCACCTCGGCGCCGAGAATCCGGGCCGCGGGCACCAGGAAGTCCTGGGCGTTGGGCGCGCGACGCAAGGCCTCGGTGCCGACCGCGCAGATGGCGGCGCCGTGCGCCCGCGCGATCGTCCGGTACTCGGCCAGAACCGCCAGCGTGCGCTCGATGCCGGCTCGGCCGAGCCCACCGTCCGCGCCGATGCCGCGGCCGAGGCGCGTGATCTCGGCTCGCTCGGCCAGCGCTTGCACCTTGCCGGCGCGGCTCTCGGCCAAGAGGAGCAACGTCGTGTTGGTGCCGATGTCGATGGTCGCGAGGCGGGCCATCTACTTGAAGTCGGCGGGCGGCGGGCCCCACGACGGGTTCCTGGCTCCGCCCTTGTAGATGCGGAATTCCTTCAGGGTTTGCAGGTTTCTCACGAAGAGGCCGCCGCGGCTGCTGGCATACACCAGCAAGCGGCCGTCGGGCGACCAGGCCGGATCGTAGTTCGAGCCCTGCCCTTGGGTCACGCGATCGATCTTTCCGGTGCGCAGGTCGTAGAGGAAGACGTCGAAGACACCCCGCTCGTCGCGGCCCGTGAAGGCGATCAGCGGCGTCTCCTTGCGCGGGCAGAAGCGCGGGGTCTGGTTGTAGCTGCCCTGGAAGGTCAGGCGCTTGGCGCCGCCGCCCGCGGCGGACATCAGGTAGATCTGCGGCGTGCCCTGGCGGTCGGAAACGAAGGCGATCTGGGCTCCCCCAGGCGACAGGCTCGCCGACAGATCGGCGGCGGGAGAACGGGTGAGGCGCGTGATGATCTTGCCGTCGGTGGCAGAGAGCTTGTAGAGGTCGGGGTTGCCGTCGTAGGACAGGGTGGCGACGAGGGTATCGCTGCGGAGCCAGGCCGGGCCGGTGTTCATGCCCGGCCGGGCGGAGATGCGGCGGGCGCGGCCGCCGCGGGCCGATACCACCCACAGATCGGCGCCGCCGCGCAGGAAGGAATTGAACGCGATCTGACCGCCGGAAGGCGACATCGCGGGCAGCAAGCACTCGGATTTCATCTGCGTGACGACCTTCATTTCCTGACCGTCCATGCCGATGGTGGCAATCTCGGCGGTCCTGCCGGTCATGGCGAAGGCGATGCGCGAGCCGAACACGCCGCGCAGGCCGGTGAACTGCGCGATGACGTCGTTGGCCCACTGGTGGACGAGCGGCCGCAGCTCCGCGCCGCGATAGGTCTTGGTCAGCACCGGGCTCTCGCCGCGCCCGATTTGGTAGAGCCGCCCCTCGAGGAGCACCCTGCCCGCGTCGCGGGTGGCGCGCAGCTTGGCCACGCCTTGCGCGCCGACCTGGGACCACAGATCGGACGAGAAACCGAGCCCCTCTTTGATCAGGGAATCGGGAAAAGACTCCGGGTTGAGCACGCGGAAGAGGCCGACCAGGTCGAGGTCGCGGCGCTCGATGTCCGTGGCCATGGCCGCGAGGGCGGTCTCGCCCACCGCCGTCGGCAAGGCGAGGCGGAAGAGATCGCGGTTGGGGTCGGTGATGGTGATTTGGGGCAGATCCTCGACTTCGGGCTCGGCGGCGGCCCGTGCGTACCCTGGCGAGCCCACGGATCCGAGCACGAGGCCAACGGTGAGAAGCAGCGTCTTCATGGCGATCCCTTTCGGCAGTTGCGGCGGGCGCATGCCCTTGTCTATCGCGCCAGGCTTTTCCCTTCAAACAGTAGCAGAAGGTGCTTCATGCCGGGCGGGGGCGGGGGCACCTTCCCGGCCATCTTCACGGCCTGAACGATGGAGTCGTCGAAGTACGGGTTGCCGGAGGACTGCTTCACGACGGGATTCGACAGCTTGCCGTCCTCGCCGACCGTGATGCGCACCTTGGCCGAGAGCCCCTGCAGCTCGACGTCGGTGATGAGGCCCACCGGCGTGACCCAGACGGCGCGAATCGCGGCGTCCACCTGCGTGGCCCAGGCATCGCCCTCCTGTCCTTCGGTGGAGCGGCCCAGCGGCGACCCGGTCAACGAGCCCTCCGCCGGCTCCTCGGGGAGCGCCTGGGCCAGCATCTGCGCCCGCCGCAGCGCGCGCTTCATCTCTTTCGAGATGTCGGCATCGTCGATCTTGGGCGCCTCCTTGGGCGTCGGCGGGGCATTGGGATCGTCGGTGAGGTTGAGCGCGGGCACCTTCGGCTTGGGCGGCTGCACGAGACGCGGCAGCCAGAATTTCTCGCGCGGCTTGCCCAGCGCGACCAGCTTGGTGACGATCAGGTCGCGCGGCTGCTCGATGGGGGGCGGCGACTTGACGTGCGCGAAGTAGATCAAGGCGCCCAGGCTGACGTGGATGAGCAAGGTCGCAAAGAGCCCGCCGAACGAGGTGCCTCGGCCGAGCGGACGGATGCGGCTTTGGACGGCTGCGGCCACGCTACTCCAGAGGATCGGTGATGAGTCCCATCTTGTCGCCGCCGGCCAGCTTGATGGCGGCCATGACCTTGACCACGTCGCCGTACGGCAGGTTGGTGTCGGCGTGCAGGTAGGCCTCGTGGTCGACCTGCAGCTTGGCGTTGCTGCGCAGCTTGGTTTCGACCTCGTCGAATGGGATTTCCATGCGGCCGATGTAGACCTTGCGCTCCTTGGTCATGGTGACGATGAGCTTGCCGCTCTCGTCGGGCACCGTCTGCGCCTTGGCGTCGGGCAGATCCACGTCGACGCCGGTCTGCATGATGGGCGCCGTGACCATGAAGACGATGAGCAAGACCAGCATCACGTCGACGAGCGGCGTGACGTTGATTTCGGACAGCGTCCCGACTTCTCTGCCACCGCTTGTGCTCGTCGCCATGGCTAGAAGAACCTCCTTCGGATGATGTTGAGGAAGTCGTTGGTGAAGGTCTCCATCTCGGCCGAGATCACGCGGATGCGCCGCGACAGGTAGTTGTAGCCCATG
>JAFGPX010000241.1 GCA_016935975.1 Deltaproteobacteria bacterium | reverse complement strand
TGCCAAGGCCGAGAAGGCCGAGAAGGCCGCCAAGGCCAAGGAAGAGCGCGAGGCCAAGATGAAGGCCGCCAAGGAAGCCAGGGAAGCCGCCAAGGCCGAGAAGGCCGCTGCGAAGGCCGAGAAGGCCGCCGCCAAGGCCGAGAAGGCTGCTGAAAAGGCCGAGGACAAGACCGCTGCCAAGACCGAGAAGGCCGCTGAAAAGGCCGAGAAGGCCGCTGAAAAGGCCGAGAAGGCCGCTGAGAAGGCTACGAAGTAGCAGTCTCTAGGCAGTTCGCCCGAGAGACGTGGGCCTCCTGGCCTCAGCCAGGGGGCCCTTCTGTTGATGGGGCCCCAAACACACGCGCGCCCTCGGCGACCCTAGATCGAAACGGCCAAAGGCCGCGAGCCTCGCTTGGCTGGGGCAGGCCGGACTCCCTTGCGTCGGGGCGAAACCATCCGCGTTGGCGGGCCCGCGTTGATTCGCATCGGCGGCGCGGGCGACAGTCTGTCGGAGTGCGGCGCGCGGGCCTTGCCAATAGCCGGGCCCAGGCGCCTCCAGAACTCCTTGGCAATCCGGCCGGGCATGAGCTTCTTGGGAGCAGTAACCTCCCAGCGACCGATCACGCTGCCGTCGATGCCTTGCCAGACCAGAAAACTCAGGACAAGGCGCTTCCCTCGGTCGTCGGCGTCGGCAACGACGAAAGCGGAGAGTCCCTTCTCCTTGGCCAGACCGGGATACTGGCTCGTTCCGCTCACGGCCCGCAGCGAAGTCACCACCTTGAACCCGTGCCGGGCGACGATCTTCACCACCTGTCGACGGTAGGACTCGGTGTCTGGACCATTGAAGGGCTGTACCGCCACGCGCGGGGCCGCGAACGCGGCTGCGGGCAGCACAAAAGACGTCAACGCGGCCGCAACTACAATGCGCACAGCCGTCAATCGTGACGGAAGACGGGCCGCTCTGCAACTACTTGATGGTGAAGTTCGTCACCGGAATCCTTGCGTCGTCCTGATTCGAGCTCTGCGGATGGGTGGATCAGGAATCACAGCGAGCGAAGACGCTCGCGGTCTCGCGCGCCGGCGGCGGCGCGCGCGCGGCCGACCTCTTCCGCCATGGCGCCCAGAAAGGCGTCGATGGTGGCATCCGGCAACTCGCCCATGTTCGCGATCTGGATGTGATGCTGGCCCAGGACGCCCTTGCAGCGGTAGACGATGAAGCCGCGCTCCTTGAGCTGGGCGTAGAGCGTGTCGATGTCGACGAAGGAGGGGACGCGAGCCGTGATGATGGTGTGGGATTCCCGCCCGGTGTTGGTGAAGGACTGGAAGCCGAGGTCGGAAAGCACCCGGCGGATGAGCAGGTTGCGGCGGCGGTAGGCTTCGCGCCGGGCCGGCACCCCACCCTGCTCGAGAAGCTCGTCGAGGGCCTTCTCCAGAGCGAAGAACGACGACACCGCCGGCGTGAACGGCGTCTGCGCCCACTCGGTCAGGTAGCGACGGTAGCGCTTGAGGTCCAGGTAATAGACGCGCGGCGGGACGTCGGCGATGCGCGGCCAGACCGTGGGCGCCACGCAGACGAAGGACACGCCCGAGACCGAATGCAGGCACTTGTTGGCCGACGAGTAGCAGACGTCGATGTTGTCGCGGACGACGTCGAGATCCTCGGCCCCGAGCGACGAAACCGCGTCCACCACGAGGGTCACGCCGCGCTCCCGACAGATGCGGCCCATGGCCCCCACCGGATTGGCCACGCCGACCGAGGTTTCGTGATGGACCATGGCCACCACCGCGATGTCGGGATCGGCCGAGAGCATCGCCTCCAGCGCCGCGGGATCGGGCAGGCTGCCCCAGGGGCAGGACAGCGCCACGTGCGCCATGCCGTGCAGACGCGCGATCTCGCCCAGCCGCTCGCCGAAGGCGCCGTTCTCGACCGTCAGAACCTTCTTGCCCGGCGGCACCACCGAGGTCACGGCCATCTCCATCGCCGCGGTTCCCGAGCCGGTGAGCAGCAACATCTCGTGCTCGTCGGACGCGCCGAAAACCGGACGCAGCTTCTGCTGCAGCCGGCGCACCACACCCGAGTAGTCCTCGTCCCGGTGGCAGACGTCGTAGTGGACCAGCGCGGCCTTGACCCCGGCCGAGGTCACCACCGGGCCGGGATTGAAGAGCGTGTAGCGCGGCAGGTTCTTCTCGGCGAGCAGGCTCTCGATGAGGGCCAGGGTGTCGGCACCGGTCGAGCGAGCGCCAACGGACACTTCCGGATGCAACAGCTCGTCGCCGTAGACGCGCAGCAACCACTCGGCGTGCAGGCGCATCTCCGCCGAGTCGACGTCCTGCCAAATGGCGCCGGCCACGTCGTGCGCGACCACGAGACCGCGCCGCGCGGCCTCGGCCACGCCTTCGGTCAGGGAGGGATCCCGCGTTCTGGCCAGATCATCGAGGCATGCCACCAGCGCCGGCGACATCACGAACAGGCCCGCGCTGACCGCATCGTACTTGGCCAGATCCTTGCCAATACCGACGACCCGTCTGTCACGGCCGCGCTGCTCCCGAAGCTCGACCTTGGTCGCGTCGTCGAAATCGAAGACCCGCGACAAATCGTGGTCGACGGCGAGCACCGTGTCGTCACCCTCGGGCGGCAGCCCTGCCATCTCTCGGACCAAGTGCGGCGCCGCGATCTGATCGGACATCACCAGCAGGGTGCGCTCGGTGACGAACTGGCGCGCCGCCAGCACGGACAGACCGTTGGGACGCTCCCACGCGGAATTGTCGAAGAAGAGCACCTCGGGCAAGCTGGGCTCCGAACGCCTGAGGACATCGACGTGCTTGCGCACGCCTGCCGCGTCAAAGCCAAGCGTGATCCCGACCCGGCGAATGCCGGCCGCGGCTAGGCCCCGCAGGGTGCGCAAGAGGAGAGAAATCGACCCGACCTTGGCCAGACAGTTGGCCGCCGCGCTATCGGCCACCGGCCGGCCGCGGCCAGCGGCCAGGATCAACGCTTGACGAATCGTGCCCAAGACATGGGCAGAGTAGCACGAAGGCGAACGCATGATGCCGCCGGCGTGCAAGCCGCATTCCAAGCCGAAGCCCCGAGATTCCCGCGCTCCGTGTCCGCGAGCTGCGCGCAGCGAGCGAGCTTCGTTCGAGACTCGCCATTGCCGACAGAAACCTGCCAGCCCGAGGTCGCGCCGCGGAAGCTACTTGCTCGCGGCCTTGGCGCTCTCGACCGGCACCGCGCCGGCGCGGACTCGCAGCCGGTAGACGGAGTTGTCCGTCTCCACGTAGATATCGGGCTCGCCGAACTCGCCCAGAACACGGCGGACCGGCGTCGTCACCATGCGGTGGCCGGTAGGCTCGCGAAAGATGACCATGCCCCGACCCACGGTCGGATAGCTGATGAGGAAACCCTGGAAAGCCCGGCCCACGCCCACCACGCTCGAAGGATCGCGGGTGTTGTCGCGGATCTTCATTGCCGTGATGCTGACCATGGCGAAAGCCCGAAAGTGAGTTTAGCACAAACGTTGCAGGCGTTATACTTTCGCTGGCAATGGCGAGACCTGCCCGCAGCCCGCTCCTCGGCTACAACCACAACGTCAAGTACGGCGGTCACATCTTCCACGTGCAGACCGAGGACTCGGGGCCGGCCAATCCCCACCTCTTCACGCACCTCTTCTTCGAAGGCAGCATCCTGGCCAGCAAGCGTGGCCAGTACGACCCCGCTCTCCCGGAAGAGGAAGTGCGCGGCCTCATGCAGGCTCAGCACAAGGCCATCCTCAAGGAGCTCAAGCAGACCGTCTACGACGAGCGCATCACGCGCTTCTTTTCCTTGCGTGGCGTGGAGTTCCCGGCCCCGGAGTTCTTCACGCCCGAGCAGGAAACGCCCACCCCGGTGGTCGCGACCGAGGCCTTGCCCGACGAGACGGTCCCGACTCCCACCGCTCCCGAGGAGGAAGTGCTCGACCTCGACGCCCTGCCGGCGACCCCGGCGAATCGTCCCGGCACCCCCGAGCCCCTCCCCATCCACTTCACGAAACCCTCCGTGCCCGGCCCCGGGACTTACACCCTACGACGTCCCGCCCGCGAAGTGGTGGAGCCTGAGCGTCCGGCGCCCCCTGCCAGGCCCCGCCCCGGTGTCTCCGGCCGCCCCGCGCCGGGCCGCCCTGTCACACCTGTGCTGGTGCAGCGCCAGATCGTGGTAGGCGCAGGCGCCCCCGCCACGGTTTCCTCCCGTAAGGCCCCCACCACACCGGTGCGACGCCGGCCCGTATCCGGGGGGCCGTTCGTCGTCAAGGAAGGCAGCCACGTCGAGGTCGCCAATTCGACGGCCAGCCGCAAGGCCGAGCCCGCGCCGCGCTCGCTGACGCCAGCCCCGGATGCCAGCCGGGCGCCCCGCACGGCCGAGACCAGACGCAGCCCGCAGGACGCGGCCCCGAACGCTTTCGTCACCGACCAGAGCTTGGATGACGTGATCCTCGCCTATCTGTCCCACGGCGAGAGAAAGCCCTAGCGGATGCCCGGGAGACTCGGTCGGCCGCTTCCGGTTGGCCTGCAGGTTCTGTCCACGCTCTTCGTGCCGGCTTGTGCGGGAAGCGGCGGAAACCCGGACGGCGGCGCGGACGCTCCTGCGATTCCTCTGCCAGAGGTGGTGAGCGAGGCGCCGGCGCTCGCCGACCGAGACGCCCGCGCCGGGCTGCCCGGCGGTGCTGCCTGCGACGCGGCAGCGCAGTGCCTCTCGGGGGCGTGCACGCTGGGCTTCTGTTCCGACTGGGCACACGCCGGGCGTGTCACCGTCGACACCACACTGGATGGGGCAAACGTCAAACAGACCGTCACGGATTTCCCGCTTCTCCTCCGGCTCGACGCCGCCAACTTCGCCTTCGCCGAGGCCCGGCGCGACGGCGCCGACATCCGTTTCGTCAACGCCGCCGGTCACGGCCTCGCCCATGAAATCGAGCGCTGGGACGCCGACGGCAAGCTCGCGAACCTGTGGGTACTGGTACCTCGCATCGAAGGCGACACCCCCGACAATGCCGTTTTCATGTATTGGGGCAATCCGCTGGCCGCGCCAGCGGACTCCGGCCCCTCGGTGTTCGGCGGCTTCGCCTGCGTTCTCCACATGGGCGAAAGCGACGACGGCATCGCGACACACCTGGCGGACTCCTCCGGACACGGAAACACCGGGCTGCTCCAGAGCGCTCCCGACGACCCGACGCCCACGGAAGGCATGGCCGGGCCGGCTTTGCTGCTCGACGGGGACGGCGCGTACCTGGCGACGACCATACGATCGATGAGCCCGCAGACCTTCACGGTTTCGCTGTGGTTGCGGACCACGAGCGCGATCCGTGGCGGTCTCGCCGGATTCGCCAGCAAGCAGTCGGCCGGCGACGCAAGGTTCGACCGCGCCGTCTGGATGGACGAGAACGGGCGCCTGGCGTTCGGCATTCTGCGTGGCAGCAGCTTCTCGGCCGTGGCCAGCGTCACCGGATACAACGACGGAGCCTGGCACCAAGTCGTGGCTCGCTTCTCCGACAATGGGCACTATCTCTTCGTCGACGGCGAATCGGTCGCGGACGATCCCACGGTCAGCAGCGCGGAGAGCTTCTACGGCTACTGGCGTTTCGGGCAGGAGCCGCTCGCCGCCCCGTCGGCACCGTCCGATGCGGACGCCGCCATCTTGGACGGCAACTGCTTCGCCGGCGCGTTGGACGAAATCCGGATCAACACCGACGAAACGAGCGAAGCCTGGATCAAGCTGGCCTACGCCACGCAACGCCCCGGCGCCAACGCGGTGGTCTTCTCGCGCCAGCCCTGAGCCGTCTCATTTGGCCATCCTGTCGGTGTCGACGACGCGGATCCCGGCGGGTGGGGTCCACCGGAAGAGCGCATCCGCGACCCTGGTGTTGACCTCGATGCGGTCGAAGACGAAATGGTTGGCGTTGCCCTGCGCATCCACGAGCCGGCTCTCGCGCACCAGGAACTCCTTGGGGTCGACGACGAAGAGGATCGACTTGTAGGCCGATTGCGGGCGCTTGGGCGAGAGCGCGAGCCGGATGTCGCCCGGCCGGCCGGGCAACTCGCTCTTGCCGCCCTCCGCTGCCTTGGCGAACTCGACCTCGAACTCGTCCGCGATCTTGCCCTTGCCCATGAGAAAGGCCAGCGCGGCCGGCAGTTGCGAAGTCTTGAGATCCTGCTTGAAGGCCTGTTTCTCGCTCGGCTCGTAGAGCCAGAGGACGCGCCCGTTCGACAGGAACATGCGCGGCTCGGGCTTGTCGTAGTCCCAGCGCATGCGGCCGGGCTTCTTGAAAGTCAGCGTCCCGGTCGAGAGCGTCGAACGCCCCACCACGGCGCGGCTGTACTTCTGCGAGAAGCGGGCGCGGAAGTCCTTGGCCTGGTCGTAGCGTCTCTGCAAACGCTCGAGGACGGTGCGCAATTCGGGCACCGCCTGCGCGGAGGCGGCGGGCGAGGTAGCTGTCGCGGGCTTGGCCGGCGGCGAGGTCGAGGCCGCGGCGGCAACGAAAAAGGCAAGCAAGTGGACGTTCATCAAGCACGAGTCTAGCGCAAGGATCCGGCGGCGTCGGGGGAAGAAACGCCACGCGGGGCTGCGGGCGAGCCGGCGGGGATTGAGATACACTCCCATCGGACGGGATCCAAGTGTCGGTCGCTCTCGAACTCGCGTTCTTGCTCTCTGGCGCAAGCGGCCTGGCCTACGAGGTCGTGTGGGCGCGCGAGTTGGCGGTGCTGGTGGGAGGCACCGCGCCGGCCACGCAGGCCGTGCTGGCCACCTTCTTCACGGGGCTGATGCTGGGCGCGTTCACCCTGGGCCGGCGTGCCGCCGTCGCGGCCGACGGCTGCCGCTTCTACTCGCGGCTGGAGCTGGCCATCGCGTTCGCCGGGATCTTCTCGGGTGTCTTTCTCGCGCTGGCGCGTGGTTGGGTCGCCGCGCTCACCGATGGCGCGGACGGCGCCGGCACGGCGGCCGTCGCGTTGGCCGTGACCGGCGCGGCCTGCCTGCCGGCCACGTTGCTGATGGGCGCGACCTTCCCGTCCCTGGCGCGCGCCTTCCACCAAGGCCGACCGGACGCTCCGGCGCAGTCGCTGCTGGGAAGGGCCTACGCGGCCAACACCGCCGGCGCGATGCTGGGAGCGGTGGCCGGCGCCTTCCTGGCCCTGCCGCTTCTCGGAGTGCGCGGCACCCTGGCCGCAGCCGTGGTCGGCAACCTGGCAGCCGCAGGTCTGGCACTGGTCGCGGCGCGCGCCGGGCAGAGAGAGGGGACGCCAAGCTGCGATCGTCGGGCGCCGGAGAGCTTCGCGCCGGATTCCCGATCCCCGTCGCCCGTCGCGAAGGCCGCAACCACGCCGGCCTCGCCCACCCTGCCCTGGCCGTTCGCCGCCGCCCTGCTGCTCTCGGGCTTCGCGGCGATCTCGCTCGAGATCGTGGCCTTGCGCCTGCTGGCCGTCACCCTGCGCGACACCGTCTTCAGCTTCGCTCTCGCCGTGGCGGCCTACATTGGCGGCGCCGCCGCCACCGCCACCGTGCTGGGCCGGAGGCCGGGGGCTCGCACGCTGCCCCCGCACCTCGTAGCGGCGGCCGCCGCACTGCTAGCCGCCGCCTGGCTGCCGACGCTGCGCCTGGGCGCGCCGCTCTTCAATGCCTGCGTCGGCCCGGGAGCGGGTTTCGCCACCGTCGTCGCTGCCGAGGCGCTCGTCGCGCTGGTGCTGGCCGCGCCCGCCGCCATCCCCACGACCTGGGTCTTCCTGGCCCTGGCCGCGCACCCGGCGGCCGGCACGCCGGCGCAGGGCGCGGGCAAGGCCACTGCTTGGAACGGGATCGGCTGCGCGCTCGCGCCCGTGGTATCGGCGCTGGCGATCATGCCGGCCTGGGGCTCGCGCGGGCTGGCCGCGGTGGCGGTCGCCTGTCTCGGCCTGTCGGCGCTCCTTCTGCTCGCGGGCCTGCGCCAGCCTCGGCGCTCGTGGCTCGCCCCCACGCTGTTCGTGGCCGCCGCGCTGCTGCCCCTTCTCGCCGTGCGCGGCGGCCTGCACGGCTGGGTGGTCACGCCGGGTTGGCGCCTGCTGTGGGCCAAGGAGGGACCGACCGTGACCGTCTCGATCGAGGAGTCGCCGGCCGGCCTGCGCCGCCTGCGGACCAACAACAACTTCTCCGAAGGCGGGGACGCGGCCGGCATCAGCCAGATCCGGCAGGGCATGCTGCCCACTCTGTTTGCGCCCGAGGGCGCTTCCGTGCTCGCCCTCGGCGTGGGCTCGGGGATCGCCCTGGCCGGCACCGTGGCCGGACTGCCGGGCGGGCACTTCGAGGCGGTGGAGCTCATCCCGGACATCCGCCACGCCGTGAGCGTCTTTTCCCGCAGCAACGGCGACCTGCACCTACGGCCCAACGTGCGCCTGGTCGTGGCGGACGCCCGCACCTGGGTCGCCCACATGGCGCGCACCGGCCGGCGCTACGACCTGGTAGTCGGCGACCTCTTCCACGCTGCCCAGGCCGGAACCGGCGCGCTCTACGCGCGCGAGCACTTCCAAGCCGTGCGCGATGCCCTGGCGACGAACGGCGTGTACTGCCAGTGGCTACCGCTGCACGAGGCCCCACCCGCCGAGGTCCGCACCGTGGTGCGCACTTTCTTCCGCGTCTTTCCCGAGGGCGCCGCGGTGCTGGGGAGTTGGTCGATGAGAACGGCGATCCTCGGGCTTCTGGGCAGCCAGAAGCCCGTGAGCGTGGACTTCGACACCCTGGCCGGCCGCATGGCCGCCCCAAAGGAGCGCCACTTGCGCGCGGTCGCCGCCGAGATCGACCGGCTGCCGCAGACCGCGGCCGCGTTCGTGGCCAACGCCGCCCGGATGCGCACTTGGGCCGGCGACGGCCCGGACAATTCCGACGACCGTCCCGAGCTGGAGCTGGGCGCGCCGCTCGGCACGGCCGACAACCTGGGAGCGGACAACCTGATGGCGCTCCTGCCGGTGTGGCGCGTGCCCGACGGCATCATCCGCTTCACGGAGCCCGCAAAGCGCGCCCACGTGGCCGCCCTGCAGGCCGCGCTCAAGGCCTTCTTCCGCGGCAGCTACGCCTGGCTCAAGGAGGATCTCGACCGGGCCGAGCGCGAGCTGCGCCACGCCCGGGAGATCTCGGCCGAGTTTCCCTTCGTCGAAGCGTCGCTGCGCAACCTGGCCGGCGCCTGGAGGCTGGCGCGCCGGCCGGACCGGAGCCACGCCCTGCTGCGCTGGCTCGACGAGCAGGGCGCTGGGCAATCGCCCCATCCTTGAGTAGTGTGGTGCACGAGGAGCGGCCATGAAACGAATCGGTGCGGTACTGGTTTCCGTCCCGCTGCTCGTCGCGGCGAGGACGAATGCGCAGGACTTGGAGCCGGAGCAGGTGAGGCAGGCGCTGGAGTTCTTGGCGGCCGGCTTCGGCGAGCTGAAGCCGAGCGGAAGGATTGTCCTGGAAGTGCCGGACGACGAGCCCTCTCCGGTCGGCGTGACCGCGGCGGGGATCAAGAGCGGGCTGGCGTCGTACCAGAGCAGTTTCACCTTCTCGGAAACCGCCGGCGGAAAGGACGTGAGGGTCGAGAGCGATCCCGCCCTCGTGCCCGGTCGTCGCTTCGTGAGCGGCCAGGTCCGGTGGAGCGACGCCGAGAGGACTGGCAAGGGCAACGAGGCGGACGAACTGGTGCCGCTCGAGGATCTGGCCGACTCGCGGCTCTTGCTGCCGTCGGCGCGCCAACGACCCAAGAGCCTGACGGGGCAGTTGACCGTGCGCTATCCCGGGCGCATCGCGGTCGCCGAGCTCGGCGCGGGCGAGCTCAACAAGGACAAGCCCTTGGCCAAGGCAAGCTGCCGTCTGGTGTCTCTCGACAACGACCTCGCCACGGCCAGTTGCGCTGGCGAGATCGATAGCGTGCAGCTGCTGCCGCTCTCGGCCAAGGGCGTCGTCCTCGACACGCGCGCCTCGACGGTCGGTCCGACCCTCGTCCACCGAGAGCTGCAGAAGAGCCGCAAGCTTCCACCCGCCGCGATCGAGCGGCTGGTCGCCCAGCGCAACGACCTCGGCAAGGCAGGAAGGACCTGGGTCATGAATGCCAAGGGCAAGGTCGCCAAGGTGCTGGCGCTTTGCCCCGTCGACTACCGGACCGAAACGCTGCCCATCCAGGCCTTTCCCCCGCCCGATTTCACCGGCAAGACCTGCCCCGCGATTCCCGCGCCGCACTTCGCGCAGCCGGCGCCGTCCGACAACTACGTGCCAATGAGCGCGGCCGAAATCAAACACGGGACCCGCATCCTCGCCAGCCGCTCGGAGGCCATGATTGGCTTCAACAACCAGGTCATCCTCTTCCAGCTTCCGCAGGTGCCGAACTCCTGGTTGGCCGAGCTGCAGGTCAAGGATCTTGTGCTGAAAAAGCGCCGGGCCACGGTCGCTTTCGAGCCACAAGGCCCCTTCCTGGACGAAAAGGCCGGCTTCGTGCATTCCTTCCGCATGGAGCCCAAGAGTGGCGAGGAGCCGGTGGCCTACGACACCGCCAGCGGCAAGTTGCTACTGCACTATGCCGCCCGCGTGGTCACACGCAAGGTGACGGCTCCAGGCAAGACCGGCGACGTGACCGTGCAGGCCTGCGAAGTCCGCTGGTACGGCGACGGCGCCAATCTCGATCTGACGTCGCGCCGTCCGCCCCTGCGCGCGTACGACAAGAAAGGGCGATCGCTCCGGATGATCGAGAACTACTCGGTCGGCGGCATGAACGAGGCCGGGGCATTCTCGGGCAAGCGCTTCTGGGGCGAGATCGCCTGGGTCGAGGTGGACGAGGTCAAGCAGTGGCAGGACATCGCGATCCCCTTCTCCCTCAGGCCCGCGCCACCGCTGCCCAAGGAGACCGCGCCGTAGCAGCCCGGGCGACGCCGTCGGCCAGGCACCTGCACGCGGCGCGCGCCACTTTACAGGATCCGAGGATGGGCCCATCCTCGAAGCAACAGCACGAGGGAGCACGCATGATCGACAGGCCTAGCGCCATGAACTGTCCGCGCTGCCCGGGGGCCGAGCTGGTTGCCGGCATGACCAAGCAAGGGGTCGAGGTGGATCTGTGTCGGAGCTGCGGTGGGGTGTGGCTCGACAAGGGCGAGATCTCGTACTTCGCCCGTTCCACCAAGACGCTGGTCGCGGAGCTTGCGCGCGCCAAGGTGTCGCCCGGGGTTCTGCCCAGCCCGGTCACCGGCCGGCCGATGCAACGCCTGCTGCTCTTCGACGGCATCGAGGTCGATCGGTGCCAAGAGAGCGAGGGCCTGTGGCTCGACAAGGGCGAGCTGGCCGCCATCGCCGAACGCTCGGCGGTGCACTTGCAGGTCGAGCCCGAGGGCGCGCGACAGACGCTGGAGCGGCGGCCGGACGGCGGCCTGACCCCGGAGTCCATGCGCCGCTACGCCCGCGACACGCGGCCCCTGCCCAATCTCTTCCTGCGCTCGATGAGCCTGCTGGTGCTCCTCTACGGCATGCTCACGGCGCTGCTCATCGGCCTGGTCGAGCTGGGCTATTTGACCGATCTCTTTGCCCTGGTCATCGGCGTTGGATTCGCGCTCATCCAGTTCGGGCTCGGCCCCTTCTTGATGGATCTGAGCCTGTCCTGGTTCTACAGCCTCGATTGGACGAGTCCCGACGAACTGCCGCCGCACCTGCGCGAGTTCATCGCCAAGGTCTGCCAGCAGCGCCGAATGCGGTTTCCCCGCATGGGCGTGATCAACGACGGCGCGCCCAACGCGTTTACCTACGGCCACATGCCCAACAACGCGCGCATCGTGATCACGCGCGGGCTCTACGACCTGCTCGACGAGCGCGAGCTCGAAGCCGTCGTGGCCCACGAAATCGGGCACGCGGCGCAGTGGGACATGCTGCTTCTGACCGCGGCGCAGCTCGTGCCGCTGGTCGCCTTCTACATCTACAAGGCCGCCCTGCGCGTCCGCGGCAAGGGCAGGGACAACACGGCCGGAGCGCGCATCGCCGTCGCGGTCGGCGCGTACTTGATCTACATCGTCTCGGAGTACGTGGTGCTGTGGTTGTCGCGCACGCGGGAGTACAAGGCGGACAACTTCGCGGGACGCGTGACCGGCAACCCCAACGCCTTGGCCAGCGCTCTCGTGAAGATCGGCTACGGCCTGGCCGGCAGACAGGAGACACCGGCGCGCGGCCGAGAACGTGCGAACGAGACCGAGCGCAGCCGCCGCCCCAGCCTGGAACCCATCGGCGCCCTCGGCATCTTCGATGGCAAGGCGGCGCGCGCCCTGGCCATCGCGGGCGGTGGCACCGCGACGCTCGATCCGGCGCACCTCAAGGGAGCGATGCGCTGGGATCTGTGGAACCCCTGGGCCAAGTTCTACGAGCTGCAGTCGACCCACCCTCTCATCGCCAACCGTCTCGACTACTTGTCGCGGCAGGCGGCGGCGATGAACCAGCCGCCCCTCGTGATCTTCGACGAGAGGCGGCCCGAGTCGTACTGGGACGAGTTCTTCGTGGACCTGACGGTTCTGGTCCTGCCGTACGCGCTGCCCCTTCTCGTGGCGGGCCTGCTGGCGGCGAGCGGCCAGCCCGCGCGCTTCTACTGGCTGGCGCTGTCGGCCTTCGGGCTCGGCATGGGGCTTCGGACCTGGTTCAGCTACCGGGGCGGCGATTTCCCCGAGCTGACCGTGGCCGGGCTTCTGCGCAACGTGAAGGTTTCCGGGGTGCGGCCCGTGCCGTGCACGGTGCGCGGCGAGGTCATCGGCCGGGGCCAGCCTGGCCTCATCTGGTCCGAGGACGCGGTGATTCGCGATCGCACCGGGCTCATCTTCCTCGACTACCGCCAGCCCTTGCGCATCTGGGAGTTTCTCTTCGGGCTCATGCGGCGGTCGAGCCTTGACGGCGCCAACGTGATCGCCACCGGCTGGTACCGACGCGCGCCCGTGCCGTTCGTCGAGCTGCGCACCCTGAACGCCGACGGCGTGACCCGAGGCTGCTACGTCATGCACGTCAAGTGGTTCGTTGCCACGCTTCTGGCCGTGCTGGGCCTGTTCCTATGGATGCGCGCCGGCACGGGCGCGTAGCCGGCTTGGCCATGCCGCGCCCAACCGTCGCTCGTCCGGGCCTCGCCAGGAAAGCGGCGCTGCTTGGCCGGCGTGCTCGGACAACGTTCGTCCCTTCCCTGGTGCGCATTGCGCTGCCGGTGCTGGCCGGCCTGGCCCTTCTTCGCTTCGGCTTCGAGCTGTGGCGGCTGCTCAGCGAGCCCGGCAGTTTCGGCAGCAACGACCTTTTCGCCCGCTATGGGGAAACCCAGCGCTGGTTTGCGGACGATCCCGTCTACACCAGCCGCGCCCACGCCGGCTACCCGCCCGCATCCTATGTCCTTCTCTGGCCACTGCTCGGTTGGCTGCCCTGGACCTCGGCACGTTTGCTGTGGGCGGGGCTGAATACCTGCGTGCTCGCGTTGGGGATGGCCTTCTTGGTTCGGCAGAGCGGCGCCGACAAACGACAGGAGCGGGTTGCGTTTGCGCTCGCGCTGCTGGCCGCCTATCCCTTGCCCATCACCCTTGGCAACGGACAGCTCGGCATCCTGACCGTCACCGCGACGATTGCAGGTATTCTGCTTCTCGACCGTCGCGGCCCTCCGAGTTGGCGCCGCGACGGCCTGGCCACGGCGCTGTTCCTCTTCGCCCTGATCAAGCCCAGCCTGACCGCGCCGTTCTTGCTGCTGGTGCCGCTGCGAACGGCGCGCTTGCGCCCCGTCGTCGTGCTCGTGCTGGGCTACGCCGCGCTGACCGCGTTGGCGATGAGCTACCGCAGCCGGCCTCTGCTCGCCGAATTGGCGGCCCTGGCGGAAGTGAGCGCGCGGGTCGCCGCGCGCAGTGGCCATGCTCACCTGCCGCTGTGGCTGGGAGCGCTCGGCCTCGGTGCCTGGCACGGCTTGGCCACCTTGCTCGTGCTGCTCGCTCTCGGTCTGTGGATCGAGCGCAATCGAGGCGCGGCCCTGTGGCCGGTGTTGGGCGTGACCACGATCGTCGCCCGTCTCGCCAGCTATCACCGCGTGTACGACGACAGTCTGGTTCTGCTGGCCCTGGTGGCGCTGTGCCGGCTCGCCAAGCAGGCCGCCCGGTCCGGCCGACGCGACGCCGTCGCGGAAACCCTTTTCTTGCTGGTCTGGATTCCGCTGCTGCTGCCCGCGACCTGGTCGACCATGGCGCTGCCTTGGAGCCTCGTCCACCAAGGCCTGGCGCCCGCGGCATGGCTTGCGACCGCCGTCTATCTTGCGGAGCGCTGCCGGAGAGAACGCGCGCCCACCCCAGCGGGGGCCGGAGAATAAGCGCGGCACCCGGGCCGAGGCCGAGGATCCGGCCGCGCGGCCAAGCATGGCCAGGTTTGCGACGGGCCGGACTACGAAAGCGCGTCGAACAGCGCGCGCATCGCCTGCCGACCGTCGAGCAGCGTGCAGGGCGGGGGCAGATCGCGCAGCACGCAGTCCGCGAAGCTGCGCCACATGTCCACCGCGGCGGTGGCGACGTCGCCCTGCCCGCGCAGCCCGCGTACGGCCACGGGCAGCGAGCGCAGGCTGGCCGCCGCCGCGCGCGCCCGCACGCCGAAACCGCCGGGGGGCGCCACGGCCGGAACGAAGCGCAGCCCGTCGAACTGGTAGAGAGACAGCTCCAGCCGTCCCTCGTCGCCGAAGATCTCGACCACGCTTTCGGCGCCCGAGCCGAAGCTGAAGATGGCGCTGCCCAGCACGCCGCCGGACAGGCGCGCGCTGACCGTGCACGTCTGGTCCTGGAACTCCTCCGTGTCCGCGCTGTGGAGCTTCAGCTCTTCGATCTCGCGGTCGAGCAGGAAGCGCCACATGTCGAAGTGGTGCACGCCGTCGTTGAGCAACACGCCGCCGCCCCGGCTGCGCAGCCGGTGCCAGGGCTGCACGCCCGGGCCCCGATGATGGTGGGTGTAGACGCTGCGGATGGCGCGCAATGCTCCCAGCGCCCCCGAGCGCACGAAGCTCCGTCCCTGCTCGACCAGCCGGTGCCAGCGGTAGTTGTGGCCCAGGAACGCCTTGCCGCGGCTCGACCGCGCGGCCGCCACCAGCCGCTCGCCGTCCGCGGCGCTGGCGGCCAGGGGCTTGTCGAGAAACAGGTGCTTGCCCGAGGCGAGCACGGCGCACCCCAGCTCGGCATGGGTGTCGGGCGGGGTCAGCACGGCAAGCGCGTCGAGATCGGGCGCGCCAAGGAGCTGCCGCCAGTCCGCTAGCCGCCGCGCCGACGCCCCGAGCAAGGCCGATGCGAGGGCTGCTTCCGAGCTGTCGCACAGCGCCGCGACGCGGAGCCGTGGCACGCGAGCCAGGGCCGGGAGATGGACGTTCCGCGCGCCGACGCCGCAGCCGATGATACCCAGCGATACGATCGAGTCGCTCATGGTTTCCTTTCCCCAAGGACGAGTGGCGAAAGCCCGGGGCGAAGACAGGTCGCCTCGAGCGTGACGTCGTGCCGCGGCCGATCCCGCGCCGGGCAGTCGCGGCAAAAGGATGGAGCCGCGCGGTCCCCCCGAATCTCGCGTCGCAGCTCCGCAGCCGCGGCTCCCCGCCACAGATCCGAGAACCGTATTCCCTCCGCGACGCGGCCGAGCGGGCGCGAGGCCTGCACATCCTGCTCGCAAGCCACCACGGTGCCGTCGGCGAACACGGACGGGAACCAGAACGGTTGCATGCAGACGAAATCGTCGCGGCGCAAGCGGCGGTTGTTCCGATACTCGTAGGCGCGCAACCGCGCGGCGTCGGGAATCAGCCGGTCGTGCTGGGCGCCGGCCGCCGGGGTGGGCACCGTGGCCAGCGAACGCAGCGCGAACACGTCGAAGCCGTGCTCGGCCGCGAACGTCCTGCCGCGCGGCAGCTCGTGTTGGTTGTGCTTCATCGCGATGGTGCGCAGGATCAGCACCGGCAGGCGCTGGCCGCGCCGCCGCTTCTCTCGCGCCAGATACTCCACGCCCGCGAGGGCGGGCGCCAGGCGCGCACCCACCCGGACCTGGGCGTTGGTTTCGTCTGAGAGCCCGTCGAGCGCCACGATGAGGTAGGTCGGCGGGTGCGCCAGCAACGCATCGAGGACGGGCTCGCGGTCCAGCACCTGCCCGTTGGTGGACGCCATCGTCACCACCGGATGGCGCTCGGCGATGGCCAAGATCTCTCGGAAGCGCGGGTGCAGGAGGGACTCGCCCCAGGCCCACAGCGAGCAGGTAAGAAGATAGGGGCCAAGCTCATCCCACAGGCGCCGGAACAGATCAGTCTCCATGAACCTCCCCGGCCGCTGCAGCTCCCGGTTGCCCGTGGGGCACATGGAACAGCGTAGGTTGCACAGCGAGCTCAGCTCGATCTGCACGTGCAGGGGCATGGCCCAGGGTTGCGCGCGCCGCCAGGCCAGGTTGAGCCCGGCGCGCAGCAGGTTCCACCGCTTCGCCAGGCCCATGCCGCGCACGCTGATGGACAGCTGGTCGTACACGAAGTCGTAGCGACTCTGGCCCAGGAGATGCGCGAGCAGCACCGGCGCACGCCGCAAACCTTTGACACGCTCGTCCGGGTTCACGCCGCTCCCCCGGCGCCGAGCGCCTCGCGTGCGGCCTCGAGCCCGAAGCCCACCGTGTTGGCGAGCTGCCACAGGGCCAGCAGGGCCGCCACGCGCGCGGGCTGTCGCTGGCCCGCCAGGCGACCGGGCAGCTCGCGAAGGGTCCGCAGGTAGAACCCGGCATCGATGGTGGAGCTGCCTTCGCGCCGCTGGTGCGCGCGCAGAAAGCGCCAAGCGCCGCGCCCGTAGCCCAGGTGTTGCCGCCAGAACGAGCGTAGATCCAGGGCGTGCGCGTGCAGCACCACGGCGTCCGGCGCGAGCCGCAGCCGGCGGCCGAGCGCCCGCCAGCGATCGCAGAGATCCCGATCCTCCGCGGTGCGCAGCTCGGCGGCGAAGCCCCCGAGCGCCGCCAGGCCGTCGCGCGCGACGGCCAGGTTGCTGGCGGGGAAAAAGCGCGCGTCCTCGGGGTCGCGGTTGTAGTGATCCACGGCCAGGTCCACGATCAGCTGACTCGTGCTGGCGAAGGGATCGTCGACCAGGGCATTGACCGTGCGGCCGCCCACCAGCGCGGCGGCGTCGTCGCCCAGGCGTCTTTCGAACGCCGCCAACCAGCCGGGCTCCGGCCGGCAATCGTCGTCGGTAAACGCGACAAAACGGCCACGCGCGACCGCGAGCCCCGCGTTCCGCGCGGCCGAGGGCCCACCGTTTGGGCGACGCAGCACGCGCAAGCTCAGGCTCCCGCGCGCCTCGTCCACCACCGGTCCAAGCGGGGTGACGCTGCCGTCGTCCACCACGATCACCTCGAAGGCCTCGTTCGGGTAGCGCAGCCTCGCCAGCGAGCGAAGACAGGCCGCGAGCTGGACGGGCCGGTCGTGGGTCGGAATGACCACCGAGAACGTCGTGTCCGGACCAATCATCGCAGTGACGCTCCCTCGGAATCGGACATGAACCGCTCGCGATGGAAGTCGATGTCGCTGATGTAGCGGGCCGCGTCTCCCCCTCCCGCCAGATAGCCCACGCACTCCCCGGCGGCGTCGACCGACAACAGCAGCGCCAGAAGCGGCGCCAACCGGGGCAGCAAGTGGGTGGGACGCCCGGGCCGGAGCAGCTCGCGCACGACGCGCCCGAGCCGCACCCAGGGGATGGCCGGGGCGCCGCCCGCATAGGCGAGCCTCCGCGGCCACGACCACGGCCGGCGCCGCGCGCCGGCGAAGAGCCGACCGGCCTGAAAACGCAGCACGAGCGACGGACAGAAACGCGAGAAGTTGTAGTGGGCCGTGCGCGCGTCCGGGCAGAGACGCACCTCGTGCCCGAGGGAACGCAGGTGCCGGTGCAGCAGGCTTTCGGCGTCGAGCCACGCCGGGAGCGCGTCGCCGAGCGCGAGGAGCAAGTCGCGCCGGTAGGCGCTGTTGTGGCCCGGCAAGTGGAGGCGAGCGCCCCCGGCAGCCGGCGCGCACCACTCGCCATACTCGATGAGGAAGTTGGCCCAGCCAAGCAAGCTCCCGGGATTGCCGTTTGCCACCTCGGGCCCCACCGCGGCGACGCCGTCGCCGTGCGCGCGCACCAAAGCCTCGGCCCACCCGGGCTCCGGCAGGCTGTGATCCTCGGTCAAGACCACAAGCGGCGCCGTGGCGGCGGCGATGCCCGCCGCCCTGGCCAGCGAGGTGGTGGTCACCTCGTGCTCGACCCGCACGACACGGCCGAAGCCCTCGAGCAGCGGGCCATCCGCCTGGGTCACGCATCTTCCGGGCGTGACCAGGACGACCTCGAGGTCGGAGAGGGTCTGCCCCTGCAAACACCGCAAGAGGGCGCGAGCGCCGGAGGCGCCGTCTCGGCTGATCACGATGGCTGCGAGGGCCGACATGCACGACCGAGTGTACCAGCCGCGGCGTCCCGGGACATCGCTAGGGCGCCGGCGCGCCCATCGGGACGGCCGCAACCATGACCTCGAACACGCATCCGCGGCGAACGCGGCGGATCGTCAGGTCGGTGCGCCCAACGCGCACAACCTCGTTCAGCTTGGGGGTTCTGCCCAGCCGCTCTATCAACCAGGCCGACGTGCTCCCCTGCGCACCAGCGAGTTCGAGTCCCGTCCTTTGAGCCAATTCCCTGGCTGGCAATCCCCCCCCGGCCATCCAGATCCCCCCGATCAGGGGATGCAGGTGGCGTGGCAGACGATCGAACTCGTCCTCGAGCTCGCCCACGAGCTCCTCGACGACGTCCTCGAACGTGACCAGCCCCACGGTCTTCCCGTCCCCATCCCGCACGATCGCCATGTGCTCGTGGCGCTCGATGAACACGCGCATCAATTCGCTGGCCGGTTGCTCCGTGGTGACGAAGTGGACGGGGCGAACGATGCCACGAAGGGTGCTGTTGGTCGGGTTCGTGTGCAGCAGGTATACGAGCTCTTTCAGGTTCACGTAGCCGAGCACGCGGTTACGGTCCTCCCCTTCCGTGATCGGGAAGCGCGTGTGCGGATCCAGATGGGCGGCGATGAGCGCCTCGCCAGGGGACTGCGCGGTGCTGAGAAAGGAAATCTGCTCGAGGGGGATCATGACGTCACGGACCCGCTTGTCGGAGAGCTGAGCCGCTCCCTTGATCACGCGTTCTTGGTGCGGGTTGATGAACCGCGACAGACGCGCCAGGCCAGCCAGCGCCGCGATCTCCTCGAGAGGAGCCGACTTCTCCGCGCGCCGCCGACCCTCGAACGGACGATTGATGAGGTTGATCACGTAGAGGATCGGGGACAAGAGCCGGACGAGAAAGGCGAGCGGCAGCACGATTACAGGCGCGAGGCGCTGGTTCTGCAGCACCCCGAGCGTCTTGGGCAGGATCTCGGTGAACTGCAGCATCAGGTAGGTGAAGATCAGGGAGAACCAGAGCACACCAGCGTCGCCGAAAACGATCTCGAACTGCGCACCGGCCATCGTGGCGCCTACGGTGTGCGCGGCGGTATTGATCAGGAGGATGACGGCAATGGGTCGCTCGATGTTGCTCTTGAAGCCCTGCCACAGCGCGCCCAGGCGTGGCTGGCGGTTCGTAAGCTCGGCCACCTGGGTGGGCGTCAAGCTCAGCAGTGTCGCCTCGAGTAGGGAACAGAGGGCTGAAACAGCGAGCGCCAAGGCAACGCTTACAATGAGCAACGTCATGATTCACTCTCTACCACAGCGGCGGTGTCCGCTCTGCGACCGGCGCAACTTCATCGAGAAGGCCGTCAACCGGGCCCTGCCCAACGTCGGCAAGCGCGATCGCGCTCTCAACCGTGCCGCCCCGACCTGCGCCAGAAGGGTCCTGTCCGACGGCAACCGCCGCGCCGGCGGCGCGGGCGGCGGAGACGCGGGCGCCCGAGCCGCCCGCTGGGTTGTCACCGACGCGATTCGCGGGCTGGGCTCGGCGAAGGTGCAGCTGCGGCTCGACAAGCGAATGTCGCCTCGCCAAAGCCAGCCCGACGGCGCACATCCGCGCGACCGACCCAACACGCCTCGAGCGACTCCGACCGCCTGCCTCCATGCTACGCTTGCCGAATGCGTACCCACGGATGCTCGGTCCTGGTGGCACTGTTTGCTCTCGGCTGCGGAGGCTCGGAATCCGGCAACCAGGGCGCGGGCGGCGCCACCGCCAACGGCGGCAGCACCAGCCTGAACCGCGGCGGCTCCCAGGGCACGGGCGGGCGCGCGAGCGGCGGCACCACCGGAACCCCCGGCCCCGGCACGGGCGGCGCTGCCGGCGCCACCACGCCCCGTACCGACGGCGGGGCGACCGGCGGCGCGGCTGGCAGTAGGGCGGGCACCGGCGGCCAGACCGCAGCCGGCGGCCAGACCGGCACGGCCGGCAGAGCCACCGGCGGCCAAACCGGTGCCGGCGGCAGGGCGACCGGCGGCACGGCTGGCAGTAGGGCGGGCACCGGTGGCCAGACCGGCGCCGGCGGCCAGACCAGCGTGCCGCCCGTCGACGGGGGCGCCATCGACGGCGGCGCCACCTGGAACGCCGGCAATCCCTACGGCTCGTGCAGCGCCGAGATCCCGGCGCGCGGCCAGCCCGTCGACACCTCGGTCGCCACCTCCATCATCGGCAACGGCACCCCCGAGCCCTGCACCGCCAGCCTCCTGGCTGCCGCCGTGAAAGGCGGCGGCATCATCACCTTCGACTGCGGCGACGCTCCGGTCACCATTCCCGTCACGGAAACCATCGAGCTGCCCAACAACAAGAACACCGTCATCGACGGCGGCCGCAAGATCATTCTCGACGGCGGCGGCGCCGTGCAGATCATGCGCTTCCACAGCGCCAACTACCAGGCGAACGACGCCACCGTCACCTTGCAGAACATCGCCTTCGTCAACGGCAAGTCCACGCCGACCGAGAGGATCCCCGAGCGCCCCGCGCCCTGCTCGCAGGGCTGGAACGATGGCGAGGGCGGCGCCTTCTACATGCGCGACGGCAACTTGACGGTCATCGACTCGATCTTCACGAACAACCAGGCCGCGCCCGAGGGGCCCGACACGGGCGGTGGCGCCATCTACGTGCTCGGCAGCAAGAACGGCGTGCTCATCGTGGGCAGCACCTTCATCGGCAACTCGGGCAGCAACGCCGGCGCGGTCGGCTGCCTGCAATCCGAGCTGACCGTGTACAACAGTTTCTTCCAGGACAACCGGGCGACCGGCCACGACGCCAACAACAACGAGCCGGACAAGTGCGAGTACATCAACAACGGCCAGAACCAGACCGGCTCGGGCGGCAACGGCGGCGCCATCTACAACGACGGCGAGTCCAGGAACCTCCTGGTGTGCGGCACCCACGTGCTCGACAACGCCGCCGGCACCAAGGCATTCGGCGGCGGACTGTTCTTCACCAGCAACAACTGGAACACCGGCTCCGGCGGCACGCTGACCCTGATGGACACGACCATGACCGGCAACACGGGCGGCTCGTGGACGCAGGTGCAGACCGGCAGCATCACCAACGTGGGCACCGCCATCGGCACCAACGCCAAGAGCATCACGGTCACGAACTCGAGTCTGCAGGGAATGAGGTAGCGCGTCCCAGATCCGCGGCCAGGGCTCCCGCAAGGCTCGCGTGCCGAAAGACGTACCCGCCGCGCGTAGCCACCCTCGGCAAGGCGCGCTGCGAGGCCGTGAGGATCGCGCTCCTCTCGCCGAAGACCGCGCCCAAGGCGAAGCCGGCTACGGCCCTCACGGCCGGCCGCCCGAGCGCCTGGCCGACTCCTGGTCATCAAGACATCAGTGCGCCGCGCGTGCGCAAGTCGGGCTAGGAAGCGCGGGTCCGAACTGGGCAGATCGCCGGCTGCATGGCTTCGACGCAGGCGCCGGCCGAGGCCGTGCCCGGCCGCTTTCGGGTGCATGGCGTGACCCGCGATGCCTGTGACAACCACGTGCCGGCGTGCACCGTCGAGGGCGCAGTGGACTTCGTGCTCGCCGGCTTCCCGCTTTCTCGCAGCAGCCTCGTCCAACGACCAAGCCAGGGACATCTCCGCGAGGCACGTTCGGCCTCGGCCGAGGCGCATGGCTTGTTGCCGTGGCGCCGGAGGATGGCGCTACGGGATGACTTGGTCCGGGCAGCCGAAGATGGCCTCGACGACCTTGATGTTGCCGTTCGTGATCTCGTCGCACCACGTTCCGTAGATCTGGATGCCAGTCGCGGTGGCGTCGGTGTAGTCCCAGCCGGTCGTGTGCGTGACGTCCTTCGGGATGCGAACCGTGACGCCCGCGGCCGTCTGCGCGTCCACGGCGATGTTGTCCGGGACCGGCGGCCGTTCCGACAGGGCGAAGGTGCAGGTGGGAATGCTGCCCACGACCTGCTGGAGCGCCTCGACCAGCCCCGTTGTTGCGCTGGCCGGGTAGTACCTCGGGCTGTCGTCGCGCGGCCGGCCGCCGGCCACAGCCATGTCGTCGAGCGTGTCGCCCCCGCCCCCAATGTCGATGCCGACGACGAAGACCGGCACGCCGGCGGCGTTCGCGGCCGCGACCGCGGCGATGGCGCCGTCCTCGTCGTCCTCGTCGTAGTCGTCCGCGCTCATGATTCCGTTCCCGCAGTTGGGCAGACCGTCGGTAGCGAGCAGAATGTGCTTGGGAGAGCCGTCGTCGACGGATTGCAGGTAGGCAAGCGCCTTCTCGATGGCGAAGCGAGTCGGCGTGGCGGAGCCGCTGGCGTCCGAGGTGGGCGGGTTGTCCGCGAGCGCGGCGCTGATCGTGGCCGCGTTGTCGAAGTCGACCGGCACGGTGACCTCGTCGGGGACGAAGCAGCGGATGTCCTCGTCCGAGGGATAGGGCATCGCGTACAACTTGAGCCCCCAGCGGATCGCGGATTGCGTCTGGCTGACCACCTCGTTGACCGCGGTCGTGACCTGCGCCCATTTCTCGTCGTGTCGCATGGTTCCGGAGCGGTCCTGCACGACGAGGAGGTCGGCCGGGATCCGATCCATCTCATTGCGGGAGATCCCGCAGTTTTCGCCGTCGGCGCTCGAAAGGCCGGCGTCGGCCTTGTCTTGGCCGCTCGCTCCCGGGCCATCGGGGAGGGTGAGCACCAGGGCATCCGGGGAGCCCCAGGCACCAGCCGAACCGCCCGAGCCCTGGGATCCGTCGGTGCCGCCCGTCGAGGGATTTCCGACCACGGCGTCGGTCGTGCCGCAGGCCGCGACGGCGCCAAGGAGGCACGCGAAAGGGATGGTTTTCGTTTGCATGACTTCTTCCTGGAAGTCGGGCGGGATGTGCCCGTCGAGGCTACAGTGGGACAACCCGTCGCGCTCGGCTCACGCTCGGACTCGTCACCGGATATCCCCCCGTGGAAGAGCCCTCTGCCTGCCACGCGAGGCCGACTCCCGACTGCCACCGCGCGATCCGCGAGGCGGCTCTGGGGCGTCGATTCGGCGACGTCAAGGCCAAGGCTCGCGAATCAGCTTGACGGGCGCTGCGCAGCAAACAGCGTGTCCAGCGTGGGTGGCTGGCCTTCTGACCGGGGATCCTGGAGCCGTGCACGCCGGTCGAAGGGGCCCAATTCCGGCCAGAGCCCAGCCCCCTCGGCGTGGATTCTCCGTCTCAGGGCAAGGCAAGCCCTCTTCGCCGGCGAGCGGCGACCGAGGTGGCAGGGAGGAGGCGATGGGAACGACGGCCTCAATCCCGTCTACGCTTGGGCGCCGTTTCCATCGATCTCGGCCACCACATGGCACACCACGCCGCCCGTATCCGCCGGCAGATCGGTCGTCTCCCCGTTCACCTTCATCCCCACCAGCACCCCATCCACGTCATACACATTCTCCACCACCGTCCCATCTCCCTTCACCACCCGCACCAGCCGGTCGTCAAAGTCCCACTCGTACGTCGCCTCGCGGGTCATCGACATCGAAGCCACACTATTCCCAAGGACGGGGAATGCCGTGCGGATAGAGCAGTTGAAGGTGAAGGTGGGAGAATGCCTTGATCTCCACGACGAAGAAGACCACGAAGAGCAGCAAGTAGGCGGCAGCCACGGCTGCGTGCTTCCTGAAGAAGTGCGCTGCAAGGAATGCTGCACCACTGGCCGCAAGAAATGCGTTGACGTGCCCCAGCGATGAGACCGAGGCCCCCTCTGCTACATAGACGAGCAGGGGAAAGACCGACATGGGGACCATTGCAAGCATCGCACAGGCAATCCTTGCTCGCGCTGTGATCTGGCGGTGCTGGAGAATCCAGGACCAAAACAGCAGCCAGGCTATCCCGCCCACATCGAAGAGTCTCCAATACTCTGGAGGAGCGGGCGCGTATCGAGTTGGCCTGGCAAAGCCAAGTAGGAGCAGCTGGGTTGGGACTGCGGCCATGAATCGACGTAGGTACCAACCCATCTCTAGCGCCTCCTCTGCGTGTTGAGCCATTCTGTGAACTCGTCAACCCAAGCCACTGTCTCTTGATCCACGATCTCGTGCTCCGGAGCCATTACCGTCTGCGCTCTGAATGTCTGCTTCCATTTCTCCTTTGCCATTCCGGGTTGACACGCGGACACATACAACATCTGAGGCTCCGTGAGCGCCCCTGGACGTGGGGTGAGGACTGGGGCACAAGTTGCTGGATCCTTCCACCCCGCCGGGCAGATGTTCTGGCTGCCTTCCTTGATTCTCCCGCCTTCACCGTGTGCGACCAACAGAGCCCCGACCAAGTCAGGATCATCGATTGCACGCTGCACATCGTTGTGATGCGCGTTGGTGCTCATGTAGACACTTCCGGGGAAGACGGATTCTGCAACTGAGCCTGCTCGTTCAACTGCAAGCCGCTCCAAAGTTCGATAGGGCACAGTGATCCAGGTCAACCATTCGTCGTCGGTCTCCATCTGCAGAATGTAGATCTTGTGCCTGCCTGGCAACCGCAGCCTTGTCATGCTATCTCCAGGAATGATCGCCGCCATGATTCCGACGACCAGAACGGTGGTCATCACACCCGTAAGCGTGTACTCCTGGCCAGTCGGGTCGGAGAGAAGCACAGGGTTCTGGAGTGCGTAGCTGAACGGATTCAACGTGGCCGGCTGCTCAATGTCTCCCCTTGCCGGATCTACACTCACAAACCTCCCCGTCCTCGTATCTAGCCACCGCGCCCGGTTCTGGTACATCCCCGCACTTTCGACGAGACGCTCGCCAGCGAAACGATAGGGATTCGCGTCCGTGCCGGCGCTGTTCACCGTCGAGCCGAATGCTTCGTATGAGTACGTGTCCGTCTGCGCACCCGCCGTATCGAGCAAGCTCCGCGTCGACCCGAGGCCATCCGCCTCGTACATCTTGGCCACACCGCCACGGATCTCCTCCAGCAGCATGTCGCCGGCCCGCACGTACACCACGTCGACACCACCGCCGCTCCCGATCTCCGCCACCACGTGGCTCAGCCCCCCACTCGTGTCCACCAGCAAGTCCGTCCCCACCCCATTGACCGCCGTCCGCACCATCACCCCATCGACGTCGTAAGTGTTCTCCACCACCGTCCCATCTCCCTTCACCACCCGCACGAGCCGGTCCTCAAATTCCAACGGCTCCGAGGCATGCTCATGCGACCAGGACCGGGAACCCGATGAAGTTCTTGGGCTTTCGGCTAGCAAATCCCGACGAAGAATCGCGCAGAGGTCGTGATACCCCAGACACGAGTTGCCTCGCCCAGGGGCTGACACACGCGAGGCGTGTTCCAGACCCAGATGCCCTAGCTCCATCGGAGCCATGGTAGTCCCTTCCGTGGCGGCGGACAAAAGCTACGCATCAAGGTGCGGCCCAGGGCCATCGCATCATCCCACACCCGGATGAGCCAGCAGGACCTTCAGGAGGAAGTCCTCGTTCCACGCGGCGTTCATTCGCCT
>JAFGPX010000240.1 GCA_016935975.1 Deltaproteobacteria bacterium | reverse complement strand
TCAACCGCCCGATCCCCGTGGGCGGGCTCAAAGCCAAAAGCCTCCTTACGGGCCAGGAGCTGCATTCGTTCCTTGGCGAGAGCGCGAAGGTTCCCTTTTCGGACGATGAGGCCTGCAACCGCCTGCAGGTGGGCTGCTATCTCGGCGCCGACGCCATCGTGCGCCCTTGCCCGGCCATCGACATCGGCGTGGGGCACATAGGCGGAAGGAGCGTCGACGAGATCTGGCAGAGCTCGGTGGAGCTCGCCGCCTGGCGCGGCGTGCACGCCGAGCTCGAAGGGGCCTGCGGCTCCTGTCCACACCACCATCGCTGCTATGGGTGCCGCGCCGTGGCCTTTGCCGTCTTCGGCCGTCGCACGGCGCCCGACCCGGGCTGCTGGAGATACTCGCCTTGAGGGTCGGTCTGGTTTCCACGCCGGTCCCCGTCGTGCCCCTGAGCCGGATCCAGAGGGACTACTACTTCTACCTCTTCGCCTCGCGGGTCTTGAGCGTCTTCGACCATCTTGGCGTGGACGACTTCAAGCGGTTCTGGATGCTCGAGCCGATCCACCTCGGACTGCTTCAGCTCATCGCCTTCCTGGAAGAGCATGGGATCGAGTGCAGCTACTTCGGCACGATCGCGCCGCCTGGCCGGCCCGTCGATCGGGAATCGGCGTTGCTGGAGAAAGTGCTCCGGAGAGCCGGGGGGCTGGACGTGCTCGGGTTCTCGACCATCACGGCCAGCTACCCCACCGCCGTCCGCATGGCGGCGGCCGTGCGCCGGGCTTTCCCGGACCTGCCGCTGGTCATTGGTGGTGCCCACGCGTGGGCGTGCGACGAGCAGATCCTTCGCGACTCGCCCTTCGACGTCGTCGTGCGCAAGGAGGGCGAGCTGACCACGCTCGAGCTCGTCCGGGCCCTGGAAGCCGGGACGCCCCCAGATGGCATCGCGGGGCTTTCCTTCCGCCGCGATGGCAAGCCGGTGCGAAACCCCGACCGGCCTCGGATGGACCGGCGCGTGCTGCCCAATCCCGCCTATCGGCACCTGGAGGACAACCTCGACCCCGCCGATCTGGCGGGCGAGCGCCAGATCTCGATCCCCGTCGCGCGGGTGACGCCCACCACCGGCTGCACCAACCACTGCGTCTGGTGTGCCGACTTCTGGAAGGACGTGGTGAGCGAGCAGACGCTCCCGCGCCTCGCGGAGGAGGTCGATTCCCTCATCGCCCACCGCGGATGCAAATACTTCTACCTCGGCACCCACGATTACTTCCACGACCTCGGCCAGGCCCGGGCCATCGCCCTGACGATGGCCAAGGTGCGCAACGACATCCGCTGGGAAGCCCAGACCCGGGTCGCGCCCGACGCGGACACCGATCTGCTGCGGCTCCTCGCCGATTGCGGCTGCCGGTGCCTGCACATCGGGGTCGAGAGCGGCCACCAGGGCCTGCTCGACGCGATGGGGAAGAACATCGACTTCGCCGAGGCCCGCGCGATGCACGAGCGCGCGCTCGCGGCGGGGCTCCATACCCACACGTACTGGCTCATCGGCAGCCCCTTCGAGACGCGCGAGACCGCGGCCCAAACCATCCGCACCATGCGGCAGTGGCTCGCAAGCGGGCTGTCGAGCGGGGCCGAGATCAACCTGCTCGTGGGGTATCCGGGAACCCGGTTCTACCAGGAGACCGAGCGCTACCACATCACCTGGCAGGAGCCCGATTTCTCCCGCTACGACGGCCGCAACTGGCCCACCTACGAGACCCGCGAGCTCGGCCGCCGCGACCTCGAGTACCTGTTTCAGAGAGCGATGGTGGAGTACTGCGAGGCCCTCGCGGGGCGTCTCGGATCGCGCGACGAAATCCTC
Source organism: Deltaproteobacteria bacterium (assembly GCA_016935975.1). Lineage (GTDB taxonomy): Bacteria > Myxococcota_A > Polyangia > Fen-1088 > Fen-1088 > Fen-1118. Next base: position 20,138 of record JAFGPX010000240.1, on the reverse strand, counting down.
GGCCGCCTGGGGGAGAGGATGCCCGACTTCGACCCGGCCGTGATGGAAGCCGTGTTCTGATGTCCCCGTCCTGTGCCAGAACTCGATCGGGGCGTCTGCTCCGGACGTTCGGCCGGTCATCTTCGGGGTGCCAGAAACCGCCTTCCTCAGGGTTTACCATGCCCGGAGAACCGACGGGAACGGCTCGATATCACGACCGTTTGACACGACCCATTCCCCGCACAAGACGGGGTTAGAATGGGATGCCATGCCTTTCGATCGTAGCCAGATCAGTACCGGCCTGCCCGGCCTCGACCAGGTGTTCACCGGCCTGCGCGCCGGCGACAACGTCGTTTGGCAGGTGGACTCGCTGGACGACTACGCGGCATTCGTCACGCCGTTCTGCCGCTGGGCGCGGCGGAACGGGAGGCGCCTCATCTACTTCCGCTTCGCCAAGCATTCGCCGCTCTGCGATCCGAAGACGGCCGAGGTGCGCGAGGTGAGCCCCGAGGCGGGCTTCGAATCCTTCATCACGCAGATCCACGATGTCATCGAAGGGGTGGGCGAGGACGCCTACTACGTCTTCGACAGCATGTCGGACCTCTCTCTCGAGCGCATCAGCGACCGCATGCTGGGCAACTTCTTCGTTCTCACCTGCCCTTACCTTTTCACCCTCAACACCATCGCGTACCACGTCCTGCTGCGCAACTTCCACTCGTTTCACGCCAGCTCGCCCATCGCACAGACCACGCAGATCTTGGTCGACGTCTACAACCTGCGCGGCAGCCTGTATCTGCATCCGCGCAAGGTGGAGCATCGCTACTCCCCCACCATGCACATGTTGCACGTGTGGGAAGGCGACCAACTGCGGCCGGTGACGGAGAGCTACATCACCACCGAAGTCTTGGCGGCGGCTCCGTGGGCTGGCTCCGTGCCGGATGGCGGCCGGGGCGGCCCGTGGACGCGCACCTTCGAGGAGGCCCAGACGGTCCTGCGCGCGTACCAGCGCGGCCAGGCCACGGCCACGCAGGTCGACGAGGCGTGCAAGCTCACTCGACGCATCGGCATCACTCGCGACGGCAGTTTGGCCGAGTTGGCCGACCGCTACCTCAACCTGGAGGACATTCTGCGCATCCGCCAGCGTATCGTGCCCTCGGGCCTGATTGGCGGGAAGGCCGTGGGCATGCTGCTGGCCCGGCGTATCCTCGAACAGCACGGGCCGCGCTGGTCCTCCGTGCTGGAACCGCACGACTCGTTCTACATCGCCTCCGAGAACTTCTACACGTATCTCGTGCAGAATCACGTCTGGCTGCTACGGCAGAAACAGAAGAACCCGGACACCTGCCTCGACGGTGCGGCCGAGGCGCGCCAGCGCATGTTCATGGGCGGCTTCCCCGACTACATGCGCGAGCGTTGCCAGAACATGCTCGACTACTTCGGCAACTCGCCGATCATCGTGCGCTCGTCCTCCTTGCTCGAGGATGCCTACGGCAACACCTTCGCCGGCAAGTACGACAGCGTCTTCTGCGCGAGCCAAGGCCCGCGCCACATCCGCCTCGACGAGTTCTTGCAGGCGGTTCGACGCGTCTATGCCAGCAGCATGAGCGACGAAGCGCTCGTCTATCGCAAGCAGCGCGGCGTGCTCGACAAGGACGAACAGATGGCGCTCTTGGTGCAACGCGTGTCGGGGGCGCGCAACGGCTCGCTCTACTTCCCGCACGTGGCCGGCGTGGCCCTGTCGCAAAACCCCTACGTCTGGGACAAGTCGATCGACCCGCGGGCCGGCGTGGTGCGCATGGTCTTCGGTCTCGGCACGCGCGCGGTCGATCGCTCGGACGACGACTACACGCGCGTCGTGGCGCTCAACGCGCCGACCAAGCGGCCCGAGCACAGCTTCGACGATGTGCGCCGGCACGCGCAGCGACGTGTCGACGTGCTCGACCTCGAAACCAACCAGCTCGTCTCCTACGACTTCGTGGACGTGGCCCGCCGCTGTCCCCACCTGCCGTTGTCTCTGCTGGCCTCGCGCGACGAGGAGCTTGCCCGCATGGCCGCCGAGCGCGGTCGCGAAACCTTCCCCTGGGTGCTGACCTTCGACCGGATGCTCGAAAAGACCGCCTTCGCCTCCGACATGCGCGAGATGCTGGCGACCCTGCAAGAGGCCTACGGCTGCCCCGTCGAAATCGAATTCACGCTCAACTTCCTGCGCGACGGGAGCTATCGCATCAACCTCCTGCAGTGCCGGCCCATCACCATGGGCCTCGACGGCCCCGTCGAGCGCCCGGATCGCGCCTCGCTCCGCCCCGAGGACGTCGTCATGGAGGCCCGCGGAGCCGTGGTCGGCCAGGGGCGCTCGACCGTCATCGACCGCGTGATCTATGTTTCGCCCGGGGCCTACAGCCGGCTTCCCGACAGCCAACGGCACGAGGTTGCCTCGGTCATCGGCGAGCTGACGCACGTCGAGGACCGTCAGCCTGCTCTGGCCATCATGCTCATGGGACCGGGCCGCTGGGGCACCAGCACGCCATCGCTGGGCGTGCCGGTCTCGTTCAAAGCCATCAGTCCGGTCTCCGTCCTGTGCGAGATCGTGGCCATGCACGAGGATCTGGTCCCCGACGTGTCCCTGGGCACGCACTTCTTCAACGGCCTCATCGAGATGGAGATCCTCTACGTCGCCGTCTTCCCGCGCGGGCAGGACAGCTTGAACGTCGACTATTTCGAGAGGGCCCCGAATCGCCTGCCCGAGATCCTGCCTGCGGCCGGCCGCTGGGCCGAGGTCGTCCGCGTGATCGATCCCGCGGCTTCGGTCGAAGCGAAACGGCTGCACCTGTGCGCGGACCCCATGGCGCAGTCGTTCCTTTGCTACCTCAAGAACGACTAGTCGAGGCCGCTACTGGATCACGCAGTAGTACTGGTCGGTGTCGAGACGGCCGTTGCCGGACGTGACCTCGGTGCCTGCTTGGATGCTGGTCAAGTGCTTCGACGAGGAAAGCCCGCGGTTGGCGGTGAGATCCTTGAGAAAGTCCGAAATCACCACCGTGGCGCCGGTGCTCGCGTTGCCCGAGCGCAAGTAGGAGTGCACCATCCACCGGTTGTTCGAGCCCTGCCAGAATTCCCAACTGACGCCACCGATAGTGACCGTGGCTTTGGGGCTGCCGATGGGCGCCGCCCCGCCGTTCGCATAGAGCCAGATCATGATCTCGTCGCTGGGGTCATCGTTCGTACCGGGGTTCGACTGGGTGTGCGCGAAGAGGTCGTACGCGACGTTCATGGTCTGTCCCGGCTGAACCCGATAGGTCCACCCGCTGGTGATGTTCTTGTTGGCCGAGAGCTGGACCGGCAACCCGGTGTTGCCGAGCTTCCAGCCCCATTGCCAACCGAGGACCGCGCTGGCGTAGGTCTTGACGCCCGACCCGCCGCTCCAGCTCCATTCGGTGCCCCAGCCGATGGTGTTGCCGGAGGAACAAGTGGACCAGATGCTCTGGCTGCCGGAGGCGCCGCTCGTCCCCCACTGGTTGTTGTTGATCCAGTACTTCCCGAGATCGATGGAGGCGTCCTTGGTGCTGCTCTTGTTCTGTTGCGGCATGTTGGCCGTGCAGGTGCTCGACTGGCAGGTCCCGCCGGAGCACTGCCCCGTGCAGGCCTTGCCGCAGCCGCCGCAGTTCTGCGCGTCGACGTTCAAGTCCGCGCACAACCCGCTGCAGTCCGTGTAGCCGCTCGGGCAGACGCACTTGCCGCCCGTGCAGGTGCGCTCGGTGGGACAGACGTTGCCGCAGGTCCCGCAGTTCTCCCTATCCGTGGTCGTGTCGGTGCACCCGGTGCCGCAGAGCCTGAGACCGTCCTCGCAGGCAGTGCTGCCCATGAACTCGATGTCGTCGATTTCGAAATCGTAGGCCGCCGGGGTGCCTACGTAACCGGCGTCGCCGCCCGCGTCGTGGTAATTGAGACCGATACTCCAGCTCATGCCCGTGATGTTCCCGCCCGTGGTGGTGACGGTGGCCCCATTGGCCGTGCCGGCCGTGAAGGCGTCCCAGGTCACCATCACCTTCGTCCACTCGGTCGTCACCGGGAAGTCGATGGTGGCCGGGGAGCAGGTTCCGGAGGTGCACGTGCCGCCGCCGGCGGGATCGCTCGAATCCGGTTCCGAGGTGGCTTCCGTCGCGAGATTGAGGGTGGCCGTGCCCTTGGGGGCCGTACCCTTCACCCAGAACGAGATGCCCTCGTAGGCAGAGGCGTCCACACACCCCATCCACATGCCGATCGCGCCCCCCCAGTTGCTGGCCTGACCGCTGGTGGCGATCTTGCCCGCGTACTTGCTTTCGTTGTTACCGGGACCCGAGATGCTCAGAACAGGAGAGCCGGTGCCGTCGTCGTACTCGTAGAGGCCGGCGTAGACCGCCTTGTCATTGCCGGGGGGAGCGTTGAAGGCCCAGCCCCATTCGTCCGCCTTCGTCGTTCCATCGTAGCCTTCGAAATCCGCGAGCAGCGGGTCGGTGACCGCGGTCTTCTTGTAGCAGTCCTTGACCCGCTTGCAGACGCCGGCGTTGCACTCGTCGCTGGCGCACACGTTGCCGCACTTGCCGCAGTGCTTCGGGTCGGTCTGCAAATCCACGCACGCGCCATAGCACGCGGTTTGGCCGCCCGTGCATTCGACGCTGCTGCCACCCGCCCCGGCCGCCCCACCCGAGCCGCCCCCACTGCCGCCCGCGCCGCCGCTGCTGCCTCCCGACGCTGCCGTGCTCGCGCCGCCACTGCCGCCACTGCCGCCTCTGCCGCTGGCGCCCGCCCCACCGCTCGATCCCGCGCCGCCGGTCGAGCCCTGCGTGCCACCCGAGCTTCCCGCCGAGCCGCCGACGCCAGTCGCCCCCTTCGTGCCGCCCGAATTGGCGCCCCCGCCCGCGCCTCCTGCTCCGCCGTTGCCGGCGGTCCCCGAGGCGCCGCCCGCGGAGGTGGAGCCGCCTTGCGCGCTACCTCCGGATTCGCCGGGGCTCGTCTTGCCGGACGACGCCGTGCAGCCGGCCAGCGCGATCACGATCGCGCTGGCCCCCAAGGACAGCCGGAGTGTGGTTCGTGTTCGACGCAAGTCGGCCCGCGCTGCGAGCATGATGCCATCTCCTCTGTGCAACTGGGTCATTGCGCGTCTCCTTGCAGGAGGCCGAATTCGTGGATGACCAGAGCGAGCATGTCGTTCTCCGGACGGCTTGGTTTCCCAGGATTAATGGTTAGTTGCGGCTGACCCATTTCATGGCTCAGGGAATCCCCGCCAACCGCCGACAGAATCGTCCCATTGCCCGCTCCATTGCCGCGACGAAGCAAGGGGGCTGGCGCATCGCGGTAACGTCGGAGAGATCCGGCGTTCGCTCCGATCCTCCACGTCGTGCTCGCAAGCGCGGCCGCCTCGGTCGGCAGGACCGGGAAGGGCCGTCGCGAAGGCACGCGTGCCGGGAACCTGTTGTAGTCTCGAAGCGCCTGGCAGGCCCACATGCTTCTTCACGCGACCCCATCCTTCGCCTTTGCCGCGCTGCTGGCCCTGCCGGGGTGCGCACACCGGGCGCAGCCGCCGGCAGAAGCCGGCAATTCCGTCGTCGGACAAGGTGGCGGCCCGGCGCGGCCTTTGGCCGACGCGAGCCACGGGCTCGTCAAACCGCTGGAAGTCCTGCAGCGCGAGTTCGTCGAGCTGCGCTTCGGGATGTTCATCCACTTCGGCATCCTGACCTACACCGGCTCCTGGGGACGAGGCAACCTGGACATCGCCCGGTTCAACCCGGCCGGTCTGGATCCAAGCCAGTGGGCCGACGCGGCGGTCGCCGCCAAGATGAAGTACGCCGTGCTCACCGCCCGGCACCACGACGGGTTCGCCCTGTGGCCCAGCCGCGCCGGCGACTGCAACGTGGGGCACGTTCCATGGCGCGACGGCAAGGGCGACGTGGTCGCCGAATACGTCGCGGCCTTTCGCGCGCGCGGCCTTCGGCCCGGGCTCTACTACTCGATCTGGGACATCACCCAGGGCGTCGCCGCCGGCGAGATCACGCCCGCCAAGCTGGAATACGTCAAGACGCAGATCACCGAGCTGCTCACCGGCTACGGTCCGATCCCGATTCTGGTGATGGACGGCTGGTCCTGGCAGATGGGACACAATGCCGTCGCGTACGAAGGAATCCGCGCCCTGGCAAAGTCGCTGCAACCGAACTGCCTGCTGACGGATCACACGCACCTGGCCGATCCCTGGGACGTCGATGTGGTCAGCTTCGAGGAGCCCAAGGGCGCCTGGTCGCCGGCCGGCAACACCTACCCGGGCCAGCAAGGCCAGAAGGTCAATGCCAGCGGCGGCAACGACTGGTTCTGGGGGCCCGGCATGGGCAACCTCATGACCGTCGCGGATGTCGTCGACCGGCACCTCGGCGACCTGGAGCCGAAGTGGACCAACTTCCTGCTCAACTGCCCGCCCAATCGCGACGGCCTCCTCGACGCGGCGATCGTGAAGCTCCTGCGCGACGTGGGCGCGGCCTGGCGGCCGGATCTCACGCGTCCTCCCTTGCCCGCCCAGGGCCCGCAGAACGAGCACCCCTACACCCCGGTGGCCGCCACGGCCAGCAGCGGCAACGCGAAGCACGCCATCGATGGCAAGAACGACCAGACGTACATCACCATGTGGCAGCCGACCGGCGCCCTGCCGCAGTCGATCACGCTGGATCTCGGCCGGGTGCGGCCCGACGTGGGCTGGCTGGGCTGCCTGCCGCGCTACCACAACGAGCAGAGCAGCAAGGAGGGCAACGTGACCGCCTACCGCGTGCTCACCAGCACGGACGGCCGGGAGTTCCACGAGGCCACCAACGGAAGCTGGGCGGCCGACGGCAGGCTCAAGGTGGCCACCTTCGGCCCCACGCCGGCCCGCCACGTGCGCTTCGAAATCCGAGCCGCCAACGGCAGTCCCGCGGTCACCGAGATCACGGTCGGCGGCCGCCGGTAGCCCAGATAGCGGTCACCCAGACAAAGCCGAGGGGGCCTTGGCGTTCCGCCACTCGCGTCCGGCCCCGTTCCTCCGCTTCTTTCTGCCTTTCCCTCGGATGACCGGCAGTGGGCTATAGACTCCGAGCGCCGGCGCTCGGCTCGAAGACGTGGACGTCCGCGCTGCGGCCGGAGCGCTCCCGATACCCCGCGAGCACGGCGCGGGAGAAAGACTCGACCGCCTCGGCCTCCACCAGATTCACGGTGCTGCCCCCGAAACCCGCGCCCGTCAGGCGGGCGCCGTGGCAGCGGGGCTGGGCCAACGCCAGATCCACCAGGATGTCGAGCTCGGGGCAGCTCACTTCGTAGTCGTCCCGCAGGCTGAAGTGCGATGCGGCCATGAGAGTCCGGAGCTGGGCCAGGTCGCCCGACCGCATGGCGGCCACGGCTTCGTGGACCCTGGCGTTTTCGAGAACCACGTGCCAGCAGCGCTTGGCCACGACCGGCGGAAGATCGGGCAGCAGCCGCACCAGAGCCTCCGGCGCCACGTCGCGCAGCGAGCCCACCTGCGGCAGGGAGACGGAAAGCAGCCGCACCCCCTCGTCGCATTGCGCCCGGCGCGTGTTGTACTCCGAACCGGCGAGGGAATGGCGAACGCCGCTGTTGACCACGACGATTTTTATGCCCGACGGAATATCGACGGCCTCCCGCGCCAGGGAGCGACAGTCGAGCAGCAGGGCGCGGCCCTTCTCCCCGAACACGGCGGCCATTTGGTCCATGATCCCGCACGCGACCCCCACGAAACCGTTTTCGGCCTCTCGTGCCAGCTTGGCGATTTCCTGGGCCGGCAGGTCGAGGCCGCCGAGGCTCTGGCAGAGCAAGACCGCCGCGACCTCGTACGCGGCCGAGGAGCTCAGTCCCGCGCCCCGGGGAATGTCGCCCGTGACGGCGACCTCGCAGGCCGGAATGGAGAACCCTCGGTTGGCGAGAGCCCACACGACGCCCTTGAAGTAGTCCGCCCACGGATAGCGGCCATCCCTTTCCAGGGACGAGCGGCCAAAGGTGCAGCTCTCCCGCAGGTCGACGGCGTGCAGGGTGAAGGCGTCGCCGGACACCCGGCGTGCGGCCAAAGCCACCCCTCGGTCGATGGCGGCGGGCAGGACGAAGCCTTCGTTGTAGTCGGTGTGCTCGCCGATGAGATTCACGCGCCCCGGGGCATACGCCGCGGTTTCGGCGTCGCGGCCCGTGAGATCGCGGAAGGCGGCAAGAACAGCTTCGCGCTCCATTGGCACCTCAATCGTTGCCCCAGATGGGGGAAGGGTATTCCCCGCGCTCCACCATCGCGCGGATGCGCTCGATGGCGCCGGGCTTGTCTTGCGCGTGGGTCACCCCGAACCAGGCATCGGCGGTGGGCAGAACCCGTACTCTCGCGCCTTCGTTCTTCACGACCTTGCCGACCACCATCGGAAGCAAGCATTCGGAATCGTCCGGAGCGCGTTTCTGCGCCGCGAAGAACTCGACGAGACCGCTCTCGAGTTGGGGGAAGACGGCGAGGGTGAAACCCATCATGTTCATGGAGACCACCTCGTTCCCCGCCAGGAAGCGCACGTGCCCGGTCTCGTCTACGTACTTGCCGGTTTCTCCCGACTTCTCCACGCCCGTGCGCTCGAGCAAGGACGTGAGGAAGCCTTGCTCGTCGACCTCGCAGATGGCGCGCGCCACGCCGCCGTGGTCGGAGAGCGTCTGCAGGATTGGGTAGCCCACGATGCAATGCTCCGGCGGGTGGCCCGCCCCGCCTGTCCCAGAACGCAGCAGATGCTCGGCCACCGCGCGGAAGGCGCTCTTGCCGTAGTAGTCATCGGCGTTCGCGCAGCAAAAGGGCTCCTGCACGCGGCCGCGAGCGCACCAGACGGCATGGGCCGTGCCCCATGGCTTGGCGCGCGCCGCCGGCACGGCACACCCCGGCGGCAGCTCCTCCATTTCCTGGAATACGTAGTCGACGGCGACGCGCTTTTCGACCTTGCGGCCAACCACGGCGCGGAAGTCGGCCGCGAACCCGCGGCGAATCACGAACACGACCTTGGCAAACCCGGCGGCCAGCGCATCGTGGAGGGTGTAGTCCATGAGGGTTTCGCCGTGCGGGCCGAAGCTTTCCATCTGCTTCAGCCCTCCGTACCGGCTACCCAACCCGGCCGCAAGAGTGACGAGCGTCGGTTTCATGATCCCCGCGCAGCGCTCATTTCAACGTCAGCAGACCGAGGCGCCACGGGATGGCGTTGTAGTCGCTCGTGTTCGTCCCGGGTGGGAACCCCTGATACACATACTGCAGCCTGGCGCCGTCGATGGCCATGGTTTCATCGTAGCCGGCGCGAAGCATCTCGCCATGACTGATGTCGTCGCTCCACGCCGCGCCCTCGAAGGTGACGTTCTGCTTGCCGGCAAAGGGAAAGGACGCGTCGTCGTGCAGGACCGTCCACGGCCCTTCAAGGCTCTCGGCGGTCCACGAGCGGAAGTAGCGCCGGTAGCTCGAGGACTTGTCGAACGCCTCGATGAGCGCCAGGTACTTGTTGCCACCCTCGATCTTGTACACGTTGCAGGCTTCGAATAGCCGTCCCGCCTCGGCGTCCTCCATGACCACGACCGGCGCGCCGAAGCCGCGCGGGAACTTGTCGATGGGTGTCTTGCTCTTATACCAGCGACCGTGGTCGTTCGAGAAGAACAGGTGACAGAACTGGGCGTCGCAGATCACCCAGAAGTCCAGCCATCCGCCGCTCTCCTCGATGCCGGCTGGCGTCTTCGGGTAGAAAGGTTGGGGCAACGCCCACTTCGTCGGGTCGCCGGGGGCATCCGCCGTCGAAAACATGGGCGGCCCCGACTGGAACACCAGATACCACTGCTTGTGCGGCGTGAAGTAGAAGAGCTGCGGCGCCGCGACGTAGGTGTCGAAACCGGGCGTCTTGCTCATGGGGCGAAGCGGCGCCTTGGGGGCCTCGGCCCAGTCGGCAAAAGACGTGTAGACCATCCCGTAGATGCCGCCGCGGGCCACCGAGGTGGCGTACACGTGCCAGCGGCCATCGAAGCGCACGACGGTCGGGTCCTTGATCGCGACGAGGTCATGGCTCGTGTCGGAGACGGGAACGAGCAGCGGGGGGCTCGATGTCCAGGCGAAGCTGGCGGGCAGGCCAGGCACGGATACGCGCTTCGCCGCGACCGCAGACTGCGGCTGCGCGGGCGCCGGCGCCACGCTGGCCGTCCGCGGCGAGCCCTGCGCGGGCGGCCGCAAACAGGAGGCCAAGGCAATGCCCACGGAGAACACGACCAGTGATTTTCCGCCGAGCAAAACGCGTGCTTCCGCCATGGCCATTCCTTCGTCTGTTGCTTCGCGAGCTCTTCCGCAGAGCGCAGGCATGCTTCCCCATGCGGCGACCCCTTGTCAACCATGAGCCGTCCGGCGACTAGCCACCCACTCCCATGTCGTGCGAAAGTGACGGCCCCAGGAGATATCATGCGTCGAATCACGTGCTTTCTCGCCCTGCTCCTTGTCGCCGGCGGATGCTCGACGGCGAGCCGCCCGCCCTCTCCGGCTCCTTCTCCCGCGAATGTGCAGCGCGCGGCGGGGGGCGTTCTCGTTCGCGTGGGCGACGGCTTCCTCAAGCTCGAGATCTGCGCCGACGATGTCGTCCGTGTCGCCTACGCCAAGAACCAGGCCTTCTTCGCGCGAAAGAGCCTGGCTGCCGAGCCCAAGCGCTGCGCTGGCGCGCAATTCGACGTGACCGAGGCTGCAAAGACAGCAACCGTCGCCACCTCCAAGCTGCGCGCGAGCATCGACCTCGGCACCGGTCAGGTGGCCTTCCTCGATGCCGCCGGCGTCCCTGTCCTCAAGGAGAAAGCCGGCGGCCGGACGCTCATGCCCGCGATCGTCCAGGGCGAGCGCACGCAGCACGCCGGCCAGGAGTGGCTCGCCCACGCCAACGAGACGCTCTATGGGCTGGGCGAAAACCAAGTCGGTCTACTCAACCTCAAGGGTCACGACCTCGACCTGTGGCAACACAACGGCACCATCGTCATTCCCTTCCTGGTTTCGAGCCGAGGCTGGGGCATCTTCTGGGACAACACGTCCTTTTCGCGCTTCGGAGATCTGCGCGAGATGGAGCCGATTCCAGCCGAACGCCTGTTCGATGCGAGCGGCAAGCGCGGCGGCCTGACCGGATCGTACTACTCCGGCGCGAACTTCGATCGTCTGGTGGGCGAGCGGGTGGACCGCATTGTCGACATCGCGCTGTCGCGCAAGGAGAAGCGCCCCAACCAGCTCATCTTCCCCGGCCTGCCCGCCGGCCCCGCCAGCGTGCGCTGGACGGGTGCGATCGAGCCCGCGGCAAGCGGCGAGCACACCTTCCAGACCTTCTCGAACGGCGGCATCAAGGTCTGGATCGACGACCGCCTGGTCATCAACCACTGGCGGCAAGACTGGCTGCCCTGGAAGGACGTCGCGAAGGTACGGCTCCAGGCCAAACGCCGCCACAAGATCCGCCTCGAATGGACCAAGGAGCAGGCGATGGAGACGGTTCAGCTCCTGTGGAAAACGCCGGCGCCTGCCCCCGAGCCGATCTCGCTGTGGTCCGAGGTCGGCGACGGCGTCGACTACTACTTCGTCTACGGTCCCGAGCTGGACAAGGTCGTCGCCGGCTATCGACGCATCACCGGGCCGGCGCCGATGATCCCGCGCTGGGCGCTGGGGCTGTGGCAGAGCCGGCAACGCTACGAAACCGCCAAGCAGAGTCTCGATGCGGTGGACGGCTTCCGTTCGCGCAAGATCCCGTTCGACAACATCGTCCAGGACTGGTTCTACTGGAAGGAAGACAGCTGGGGCTCGCACGAGTTCGACAAGTCCCGCTTCCCCGATCCCGAGGCCTGGGTCCGCGCCATCCACGCCAAGCACGCCCGGCTCATGATCTCGGTGTGGGGCAAGTTCTATCCCGGCACGAAGAACTTCGAGGCCATGCACTCTCGGGGCTTCTTGTATCAACGCAACCTGAGCGAAGGGCTACGCGACTGGGTCGGCGACGGGGGCTATCCCTACACCTTCTACGACGCCTTCAATCCCGAGGCGGGCCGGCTGTTCTGGTCCCAGATAGAACAGGCTCTGTTCCGCAAGCAGGTCGACGCCTGGTGGCTGGATGCGCCCGAGCCGGACCTCTTGCCCACGCCCACGCTCGACGGACAGAGAACGCACATGCACCCGACGGCGCTCGGCTCCGGGGCGCGTATGCTCAACGCGTATTCGCTGCTCAACAGCAAGAGCGTCTACGAAGGCCAGCGCTCCGTGGCGCCCGACCAGCGCGTCTTCATCCTGACCCGATCGGCGTTCGCGGGGCAACAGCGCTACGGCGCGGCGGTCTGGTCGGGCGACGTCACCTCGACCTGGACCGCGCTCCGACAGCAGATCCCGGCCGGGCTCGGCTTGTCGGTGTCGGGAGTACCCTACTGGAGCATGGACATCGGCGGCTTCTCGGTTCCAGCGCGCTTTTCGGCGAAGAAGCCCACGCCCGAAGACCTGGAGGAATGGCGCGAGCTGAATGCCCGCTGGTTTCAGTTCGGTACGTTCGTGCCGCTTCTGCGCGTGCACGGCGAGGCGCCGCCGCGCGAGATGTGGGAGCTGGGCGGCGAATCGCACCCCGCGTACAAGACCCAGCTGGAGTTCGATCGGCTGCGCTACCGCCTGCTCCCCTATCTCTACTCGCTGGCCGGCGCCGTCACGCACGAGGGCGGCACCATCATGAGGCCGCTGGTCATGGACTTCCGCGCGGACAGGAAGGCGCTGGAAGCGAGCGACCAATACATGTTCGGTCCTGCCTTCCTCGTCAGCCCGGTCACCACGTACAAGGCTCGCAGCCGCTCCGTGTACCTGCCGCTCGCCGCCGCCTGGTACGATTTGTGGACCGGAAAAGAGCTGGCCAGGGGACAGATCATCGAGGCGTCCGCGCCGTACGATTCCATGCCCGTGCACGTGAAGGCCGGCTCCATCGTTCCCACCGGCCCCGAGCTAGAGTACACGGACGAGAAGCCCGCCGACCCCATCGTGTTGTGGGTCTACGCCGGCGCGGATGGCGCGTTCACGCTGTACGAAGACGACGGTCTCACGTACGGCTACGAGAAGGGCGCCTGCGCGCGCATCCCGATTCGCTGGAGCGACGCCACGCGGACGCTCGCCATCGGCAAGCGCGAGGGCTCGTTTCCCGGCATGCTGCGGGAGCGCACCTTCCAAGTCATCCTGGTAGAAAAGGCAAGGCCGGTCGGCTTCTCGTTCGATGCCGCGGCGGACAAGACGGTCCGTTACGAGGGCGCGCCGGTCCAGCTGAAACTGTAGGTTCGGGTGGTAGGCGGGGCGACACCCGAAGCAATGGCCTCGCAACGCCGCCGCGAAAACGCCGTCCCGTCGGCCCGTATGCGCATCGATCGATGCCCAGCGTTGCTATACTTCCGCCCAGTCGGCCGGGAAAGAACGCTCTTTCCGACTTCGTGATCACCGCAACGTGAGGACACACTCCATGTCGAACATCCGTTGTTTCGGCCGGGTCTTCGGCGCGCCTGGCGCGCCATGCCTTCTCGCCGCGCTCGCCGGTCTCGCCTTGGCGGCCTCTTTCGGATGCAGCAACGCTTCGATCGTCTCGCAAGCCGGGCAAGGTGGCGCCGGCGCCAACCAAGGAGCGAGCGGAGGCAATGGCGGCGCCAATGTCATCGTCACGTGGACGACATCGACGCCGGGACCGGACGCAGCCACCGACGCCCGCATGTGCATGCCCGACGGCCAGAATTGCTACGTGGTCGTCGACGCGGGTCCCTACTGTGGGGACGGGATCATCCAAGCCGAGCGCGGCGAAACCTGCGACGACGCCAATCGCATCGGCGGCGACGGTTGCTCGGGGACCTGCCAGATCGAGCCGAACTGGATCTGTCCGACCGCCGGCCAACCGTGCCTCCCGACCGTGGCCTGTGGCAACGGCGTCCGCGAGCCGGGCGAGTCGTGCGACGACCACAACACCAACAACGGCGACGGGTGCACGAGCGCGTGCGGCGTCGAGCCCGGGTGGGTGTGTCCGACCCCCGGACAGCCTTGCAGCAGACTCGTGACCTGCGGCGACGGCCGCTTGCAGTCCGGCGAGCAGTGCGACCTCGGCAGCGCCAACGGCACCGGCGTGGGCTGCGACGAGCACTGCGTCCTGCAACCGGGCTGGACGTGCAAAGGTCACACCTGTCAGTTCGTCCCCGTGTGTGGCGACGGCGAGGTGACGGGAGGCGAGGAATGCGACGAAGGAGACAAGCCCTCGGGCACTGGCTGCTGCGAGAACTGCAAGATCATGGCCAGCTACTGCAGCTGTCCCCCGAGTGGCGGCGCGTGCCAGGACAACTCGAGCTGCGGCAACGGCGTGCTCGAAAGAGAGGAGATCTGCGACGACGCCAACAACAACGACGACGACGGCTGCACGGCCGCGTGCCAGGTCGAGTCCGGCTGGCAGTGCCGCATGGCCGGCAAGCCCTGCAATCCGCTGTGCGGGGACGGGCGCATTCTGCAAGGCGAGCAGTGCGACGACGGCAACTCCGAGACCGGGGACGGTTGCTCGTCCATCTGTCAAATCGAGCCCGGAGCGAGCTGCGCGGGCGAGCCTTCGGTCTGCACCAAGGCCGTGTGTGCCAACGGCAAGGTCGAGGCCGGCGAGAGCTGCGACGACGGCAACACCAAGCCCTTCGATGGCTGCTCGCCGACCTGCCAGAACGAGCCCACGTGCGGAACGAGCACCAGCGCCGTCGGCGCCTGCCAGACCGCGTGTGGCGACGGCATCCAGGTTCGCGGAGTCGAGGAGTGCGACGACGGCAACGTGCTCGACCACGACGGCTGCTCGCACGACTGCAAGATCGAGCCCGGCAACACCTGCCGGTCGGGCTACGACAATCCCCCCCCGACCCTGGAGCTGCCGATCGTGGCGCGGGATTTCCAGGGGGCGGAGCACGGCGATGAGGCATCACCGCATCCGGATTTCGGGACCTACTGCTGCGACGACGGCCTCATGAAGTCGGCCGGCGTCCTCCGCTCGACGTTGGACGTCAGTCGCAAGCCGGTCTGGGCAGGGCCGGATCCTGTCCCGGACCCGGAACAGCTACTGTTTAGCGGCAAGGCCGCCTTCGATCAGTGGTATCGCGACGTCAGCAACGTCAACATGACCTACTACCAAACCCTAGTCCTGCTGCAGGACGCGACCGACAAGACCACCTACGCAATGAACAGCGACACCGACCCGCCCTGGTACGATCGCTGCGGCTTCTTCCCGCTCGACTCCGACAACCCGAAAGTCGATCAAAACACGGGAGCGCCCGTGACCTACACCGATAGCGGATACCCCGACCGCACCTGTCACGCCTACGAAGGCCTTGGCTTCGGCAATAGCTGGGCGAACCACAACTACTCGTTCACCACCGAGTTGCGCTACTGGTTCCAGTATCAGGGCAACGAAAACCTCACGTTCACCGGAGACGACGACGTTTGGGTGTTCGTCAACGGCAACCTGGCGGTCGATCTGGGTGGCGTGCACAACCGTGCCGTCGCCAACGTGGTCCTCGACGCCTCGAATGGCACCGGCCTGGTCAGCTACCCCAACTCGCAGAAATCGAGCGTCACGATCGACTTCAAGCTGGCGATCGGCAGCGTGTACGAAGTGGTCATCTTCCAGGCCGAGCGCTGGTGTTGCGGCTCGAACTACATGCTGACCTTGGCCAATTTCCTCGCGGGCCGCAGCCAGTGCGGTCCTACCTGCGGAGACGGCGTCATTGCCGGGACCGAGGAGTGCGACGACGGCGCGGCCAACAGCGACGACACCTACGGCGGCTGCACCACCGAGTGCAAGTTCGGTCCCTTCTGTGGCGACGGCGAGATCAACGGCGACGAGGAATGCGACGATGGTCGCAACACCACGGTCGGCCACAACGTCAGCGGCTGCGGCCCTGGCTGCAAGCTGCCGCCTCGCTGTGGCGACGGCATCCACCAGATCGGTGAGGAGTGCGACGAGGGCTCGAACAACCAGGACGCCCCGTGCGGGGGCGGTTGCAGCTCGACTTGCCGGCTCAACCCCATCTGCGGCGACGCGCAGGTGGACACGGCCTGCGGCGAGGAGTGCGACGACGGCCTGAACTCGGGCGGCTACGGCTTCTGCGCCCCGTCCTGCAAGCTGGGTCCGCGTTGCGGGGACGGAGTCGTGCAGGACGAACAAGGCGAGGAGTGCGATCTGGGCGCCGACAACTCGGACAGTCCCGGCAGCGCCTGCACGACCTCCTGTCAGAAGCCTGGCTTCTGCGGCGACGGCATCCTGCAAGCGGAGCGCGGCGAAGCCTGCGACGACGGCAAGAACGACGGCGCTTGTGGCGGCTGCACCCCCGACTGCCAGCTCGGCCCCTACTGCGGCGACGGGGTTCTGCAGAAGGAATGCGACGAGGTCTGTGACTACGGCGCCCTGAACGACCCGCCGAGCAGCGCCTCCTACGGGGGCTGCTTGACCAACTGCCAGCTCGGTCCCCACTGTGGCGACGGGGTCGTGCAGAGCCCCGACGAGCAGTGCGATCTCGGCCCCAAGAACGGCGGGCCCGACGTGAATTGCAGCGAATCGTGCATCACGCAGATTCTCGTCTACTAGGCCAATACGGGCGAGCGGCCCGACTTTCCAGGGAATCCTCTTGTGACGCCATGAACACCCCTTACCTTCGCTTCTTCCTCTGTCTGCTGCTGACGACCAGCCTCGCGACGAGCCGCGCGTCCGCATCCGCCTCCGGCCCGCGGGAACGTCTCCTGGCGGATTTCGGCTGGCGATTCCATCTCGGCAACGACTGGGGGATCGGGCACAACCTGGCCAAGGCTGGCAGCGGCTACGGACCGGCCAGCGTCCAGTCGAGCGACGCGAGCTGGCGGCGCGTGGATCTGCCCCATGACTGGGCGGTGGAGCTGCCGTTCGATGCCAAGGCCGACGGCGCCCACGGTTTTCGGGCCATCGGCCACGGCTTCCCCCATAACAGCGTCGGCTGGTATCGCCGCACCTTCGACCTGCCCAAGGCAGACCAGGGGCGGCGCCTGTGGCTGGAATTCGACGGTGTCTTCCGCGACAGTACGGTGTTCGTCAACGGCTGGTTCGTGGGCCGCCACGAGAGCGGCTACGGCGGCTTCCGCTACGACATCACCGATGTCGCCAACCTGGGCGGCAAGAACGTCGTCGCGGTTCGCGTCGACGTTTCCGAGTTCGAGGGCTGGTTCTACGAGGGGGCCGGCATCTATCGGCACGTGTGGCTCGTGAAGACGTCGCCGCTGGCCATCCCGCCGGACGGCGTGTTCGTCTACAGCCGGTTCCCGAAAAACGTCCCGGTCGGCCCGGCCGAGATACGTCTGCAGACGCGGCTCCTCAATGCGGGCCGCGCAGCCGCCGCCGCGACGGTGACCTGGACCATCATCGCGCCCGACGGCAGGACGGTCGCCAAGGCGAGGCGGTCTACAAGAATCGCTGGCGCTGCGACAGTCGACTTGGAACAGACGACGCGTGTGCACGCGCCCGCGCTTTGGGCGCCCGAGACCCCCCGGCTCTACCGACTCGTCACCACCGTCGCAAGCGCCGACCAGGTCACGGATCGCGTGGAGACGGAATTCGGTATCCGCACGGTGGCGTTCGACCCGGACAAGGGATTTCTGCTCAACGGCCGGCCCTACGTCATCAAGGGGACCTGCAATCACCAGGACCACGCCGGCGTGGGCTCGGCGCTGCCGGATCGCCTGCAGTACTTCCGCGTCGCCAAGCTGAAGGAGATGGGCAGCAACGCCTATCGGACGGCGCACCATCCGCCGGCGCCGGAGCTGCTCGAGGCCTGCGACCGCCTGGGCATGCTGGTCATGGACGAAAACCGGCTGCTCGGCAGCGACGCGACCCACGTGCGTTGGCTCGAGGAATTGATCCGCCGCGACCGCAACCACCCGAGCGTGGTCATCTGGTCGCTGGCCAACGAGGAATTCTCCGTGCAGGGGACCGCAGCGGGCGCGCAGGTGGCGGCGACCATGCAAGCCGCGGTCAAGCGCCTCGACCCCACCCGACCCGTGACGTACAACGCGCCGGTCGGCGACGATTCCTCCGGCATCAACGGCGTCATCGAGGTGCGCGGCTGGAGCTACCACATCGGCGAGGACAAGATGGATGCCTACCACAAAGCCCATCCGCAACAACCGAACGTCGGCAGCGAGCAGGGCAGCACGGTTGCCACGCGAGGCATCTACAGCAACGACAAGGAACGGGGCTACGTCAGCGCCTACGACGACAACGTCACCAGCTGGTCGACCACGGCCAAGCAGTGGTGGAGCTTCTTCGCCGCCCGTCCCTGGCTGTCGGGCGGCTTCGTGTGGACCGGCTTCGACTATCGCGGCGAGCCCACGCCCTACCATTGGCCGTGCATCAGCTCGCACTTCGGGGTTCTCGACACCTGTGGCTTCCCGAAGGACAACTTCTGGAACTACCGCTCGTGGTGGACCGAGGCGCCGGTGCTGCACCTCCTTCCCCACTGGAACTGGCCAGGCCGCGAAGGGCAGACATTGGACGTCCGCGCGCTCTCGAACTGCGACGAGGTCGAGGTGTTCCTCGACGGCCGCAGCCTGGGCCGCAAAGCCATGAAGCCCGCCTCCGAGCTCGCGTGGCAGGTCGCCTACCGTCCGGGCACGCTCTCGGCCAAAGGCTACCGGGCGGGCCGGATCGTTGCCGAGACGAAGGTCGAAACCACGGGTGCGCCCGCGGCGCTACGACTCTCTGCCGACCGGAACACTATCGCTGCGGACGGCCAAGACGTCGCCGTCGTGACGGTTTCGGCGGTCGACGCGCAAGGCCGCACGGTGCCGGTGGCGCAGGATCCGGTTGCCTTCCAGCTGGCCGGGCCAGGGCGCATCATCGGCGTCGGCAACGGCGACCCGAGCTCGCACGAGCCCGACAAGTACTTCCACCTTCCGACGCTGCGCACGCGCGCGCTCGCCGACTGGCGCTGGCAGAACATCGCCGATGCCTATGCGCCGGACCCACCCGAAGTCCGGCCGAGCTACGACGACTCGCGCTGGGCCAAGACCGACGTGCGCAGCGAGCGAGGCCCTCTGGGCCCGAACGAGAAGGCGGCCTTCCGCTCCCGCTTCGTCGTGTCGGCGGAGGATCTCGCCGCGCCGGCGGTCGAGCTGTGGTTCGGCAAGCTCGAGGGCGGCGGCTTCGTCTTCGTCAACGGCCGCAAGGTCGGCGCGACGGGAGACGCGCGCGCCGCCTCGGTCTACGACGTCAAGTCCTCCCTCCATCCCGGCGAAAACACCGTGGCGGTCACCCTCGCCAACTACGGCGAGGCCGCGGGCATCAACAAGGGCGCGATGCTGCGAGTGGTTCGGGATGGGCCACGACCCGCATGGCGGCGTAGCCTGTTTGGCGGCTTGGCCCAGGTCATCGTCCAATCGGCGGGCCAGAGCGGCACCATCGAGCTCGTCGCACAATCCGGGGCCCTAGGGCCCGCCACGCTTCCCATCACCACCCGCGCCGTCGAGCGGCGCCCTGCCCTGCCGTAGACCGCAGTCGGGCAGCTTCCCCCCGTCAACCCACCGATGGCACAAGCTACTTCGGCTCGCCGTAGACGATCCCGCGGCCGCCGGTGCCCACGTAGGCCCGGCCGTAGACGCGCGGATCGCCGACGATGAGGTTGCAGAAGCCGAACTGGTGTTTGTCGTCGTTGATGCGCACCCACGTGGCGGCGGCGTCGTCGGAGCGGAAAAAGCCGGTCACTTCGCCCACCTTGCCGATGAGGTAGAGGGCTGGGTAGGTCTTGCCTTCGGCCGGCTTGCCGAAGCCCAGGCCGTTGGCCTCGGTCACACCGTCGATCGTCACGTAGCTCTGGCCGGAATCGGTCGAGTGGTCGAGCTCCTTGCCGGTGGTCAGCCACACGTCGCCCTCGATGCCGGGAACGGCCTGGGCCGAGGCCGACGAGAACTGGTAGTCGGCGAGGCTCGGCAGCCCGGTCGGCGCGCCCGTGAAGTGCGCGCCGCCGTCGGTGCTGTAGAAGGCCTGCCCGCCGCGGGCGTCGAGCACGTAGAATTTCTGCGGGTTCACACGGTCGGCCGCCGGGCGGAACGGCACCGGCGCCCAGTCGGGGCTGGGCTCGGCCTTGGGCAG
>JAFGPX010000239.1 GCA_016935975.1 Deltaproteobacteria bacterium | reverse complement strand
GCCTTCTGGGCTTCTACCACCGCGAGGCCGCGTGAAATGGGCTTCGGTGAGCCCCGAGGCGGTGACGATCGGTTTTCGGCACACGACGCCGTCGCGAGGCTGCCTGACCGGCGCCCTGGTTTCTTGGATACCACGGACTACGCGTCCAGCCGGCGCAAGCGAGCGCGGGCCTCGTCGAGCCAAGAGCTGGACACCTGGGGACTGGCGGCCTGCAAATCGACGAAGCGGTCGAGATGCACGACCGCCTGACGTTTGCCACCCAGCCGCTCGAGCGCGGTGGCCAGGTTGTAGTGGGCGTCGGCGAACCATGGGCTCTGCGCCACCACCCGACGCAGCTCCGAGGCCGCCTGCTCGATGTCGCCCTGCTGGTAGAGAATGGTCGCCAGGTCGTAGCGCGCTTCGGGCTGCTCGGGATCGAGGGCCAGGGCCGCCTCGAATTCTCTGCGCGCCCGGCCCACGTCGCCGCGCCGGAAGGCCAGCTCGCCCAGGTTGGTGTGGGCCGCGGCCAGCCCGGGATCCGCGGCGAGGGCCTGACGATAGCATTCCTCGGCGGCCGCTTCCTGTCCGGCCACCGCCTCTTTGGCCAGGCCCGCGGCAAAACACTCGTAGGCGGTGCGCGGGCTCGCCGCTGCCGGAGCTTCGGCTTCGGGCCGCGCGCCCGCCAGAGCGAGCACCTCGGCCGCGCGCGCCGCCAAGTCCGACAAGCCGAAGTCGAAACGCCGCTGGCCGCTGACCTCGAAGGTCAGGCCGTCTTCCACCAGCGCCAGCGTGTTGCCATCCCACGACACGCGCAGCTTGGTGAGCGGCCGATCGACGGTCGGCAATGTGGCGCGGATTTGCGCCAAGGCCTTGCGGACGTACGCCGGCTGGAAGCCGCGTTCGACCAACTCCTTGGCGGCGCGCACGCTGACCAGATCCTGAAAGGTGTACGCCTGCCGCGGCCCGCGCCGCAGCGAGGGACCGACGAAGCCCGACTGCGACCAGTAGCGCAGCTTGGCCTCGGGTATGTCGAGGATGCGCGCGGCCGCGCCGAAGCTGTATTCGCGCTCGATGGCCGTGCTCATTGCAGAATCGCCTCCACGTCGATATCGACAAAGACGCGCGTGCCCTGCGTGCGGATGCGGGTTTCGCCGCGCACCTGTCTGGCCCGCCCTTGCGTGATGCGCTCGACCTCGCGGCGTACGATCGTCTCGATGCGGTGGTCGAGGGTCCTTTCCTTGGCCAGAAGAGCGGCCAGGCGGCGGGCCGTGCCTTCATCGGCCGGCTCGCGCAAGATGTCGCCCAAGGCCAGCACGTCGAAGGTGAGCATGGTCGAGCCCAAGAACTGCGGCTTGCCCTGCGCCTTGCCGGCCTCGCCCTCGGAAATGACCTCGGCGTGGGCGAAGACGGCATCCAGGGCGGCCTGCGACAGGTGCTCGCGGATCTCCCGCTCGAAAAGCGGGATCTTGCGCACCTGCGCCATGGGGCGCAGCTCGTAGGGCGAGGCCGGCCTGGGCTTGGAAGCGGGTTTCTCGGCGGGTTCGTCTGCCATGATGATCTTCAGGCGACTATGTAATCCCATGTGATGAGATGTAGGATAACAAGACCCACCAAGTTGGCAAGAAAGCTGCGACTTGGTTCCGGTGCTAACGTCGCCCTGGTACCACGGGATGTCCCATCTGCTGTGGAATCTATACGCGGTATGTTACGAGAGGATCGTGCGGCTTCTGCCCTACCAGGAGATGCTCGACGAGGTCGCATCCGCGCTGGAGGTGGCACCGGGCATGCGCGTGCTCGAGGCCGGCTGCGGCACCGGGGCGCTGGCCGAGCGCCTGGCCAGGGCGTGTCCCCAGATCGACTACGCGGGCGTGGACATGTCGGAAGCCATGCTGGCGCGCGCCCGCAGGCGGCGGGCGTGGCCGCCGACTTTCGCCTTCACCGCGGGCAACCTCGACGACTTCCTAACTGGCCAGGTCGATCGCTACGACCGCATTGCCAGCGTCAACGTGATCTGGACGTTGCCCGATCCGCGCAACACCCTGGCGCGCATGACGGCGGGACTGCGGCCCGGCGGGCGCATGGTGCACGCCACCCCGCGCTTCGCCTTTCGGGCGTGGGTCGTCGTCTGGCGAGATCTCCGCGGACAGAAGGGCTGGCGGCGTCTGCGGGCCCTGCTCGGCCTGCCCGTCCTGCTCTGCGCCGGGCTCCTCAACCTGCTGCTCGTCCTGCAGAGCGCGCTCGCGGCCCGTGCTCCCCGGGCCGGCCAGCGCTGGCACGAGGATGGCCTCGTCGCGCTCGTGCGGGATGCCGGGGCAAGACCCCAGGTCGTGCGGCCCTGCTACGCCGGCCAGGCCCTCCTGCTCGTGGCCGACCGGCCAGCGCCGACAAGTGGCGGTACCGGTTGAAAGTAGCCGGAGGGCGCCTGTAGACTCGGGGATGCAATGGAAGCGCCAGTCGAAATCCGCTACGCCGGGGTGATCATCGGTCGAGTCCAAGAGGTGCGCGGCGCCGAGGGAGAAGCCACGTTGTTTCTGCCCGGCAAGGAGCCCATGCCCGTGGGCACGGTCTTGCACCTGCGCTCCCACAGCGGCGAAGGCTCGGCGCGCGTCGTGCGCGCCGTCGAGTCGCCCGATGCCGCGGCCTGCGGCATGCATGTGCGCCTCATCGGCGAGGCGGAAGCCGCGTCCGCCGACTGGATCCCCGCGCCTCCGCCAGCCAAACCCAAAGCCAGCGTGCCGGCGCCAGCGTCCGTCGCAGCCGAAACGCCCACCCCTTCCGTGGAGGTGGACCTCTCGGGTATCCAGGCCGAGGCGAGCGCCGCGGCGTCCGCACCCCCGGCCGAGAGCGCCGCCGTGCCCGAAGCGGTGCCCGTTGCGGTGGGATCGTCGCTGACCGGCGCGCTGGAGAAAGCCGCCGACGCCCCCGCACCGGCCGAAGCTCCGGCCAAGGGTGACGACTTGGACATCTTGATCACGAACACGCCGCCTCCGGTGACCGTCGATGCAGCCGCGATGACCGCGGCGGCCGAGCCACCCCCAGAGGGCAAGACCGAGGAGGCCGCCTCCGACGGAGCGGCCGCCGCGGCGCCAGCGGGTGCGCCGGCCGAAACGGCGGACCAGCCGACTGCGTCGACCGGCGAGCCGGCCGCCGAAACCGCGGCCGAGTCGTCGGACGAAAACGACGATGCCGGCGGCGCTGGCGACGCCGGAGCCAGCGGCGAAGACACGCCGACAGCGCGCCCGATCATGGGCCCGAGCGGGCGGCGCAAGACCAAGCGGCGCAGGTATCAGCGCGCCTGAGATGGCTCTGCTTCGTCCGCTACGGGTTGCGCCCGGCGCCAAGGTGGCCGTGGTCGCGCCGTCGGGGCCCGTGTTTCCCGACGCCTTCGCCAGCGGCGCGAAGCTACTCGCGAGCCGCTACCAGCCAGGCTACGACCCGGACGCGCTGTTTGGCGCCGAGGGTTTCCTGGCCGGCAGCGACGCCCAGCGCTTGGCGCGCCTGCAGGCGGCCATACGCGATCCCGAAGCCCGCGCCGTCTTTGTCGCGCGCGGCGGGCACGGGCTCCTGCGCATCGCCAGCCGCATCGATCCCGGACTGCTGCACGCCCACCCGAAGCCCATCGTGGGATTCTCCGACGGGACCGTGCTTCTCGCTGCCTGCGCGCGTGCCGGCGTCGCGGCGATTCACGGCCCGGTCGTCACCCAGCTCGGCCGCCTGCCCGCCGAGGATCGCGACGCCCTCTTCGCCCTGCTCGAGTCGCCGGAGCCGCGGCTTTTGTGCGCCGGCCTAGAGACCCTGCGGCCGGGCCGCGCCAGTGGCCCGCTCGTCGGCGGCAACCTGGAGGTCTTCTCGCGCCTGCTCGGCACGCAGCTTCTGCCCCCCGTCGACGGCGCGATCCTCTTCTTCGAGGAGGTCGGCGAGCGGCCCTACCGCATCGACCGCCTGTTCTGCCACCTCGATCTCGCCGGCGTATTGGCCCGCGCGGCCGGCGTGGTGTTCGGCGCTCTCGTCGATTGCGAAGAGCCCGCCGAGTCGCGCGTGGCCTCGCCGTCCGCCATCGAGGTCGTGCGCGAGCGCCTGGGCCGCCTGGCCGTCCCCGTCGCCCTTGGCGCCCCCGTCGGCCACGGCGAGCGCAACCGCGCCCTGCCCTACGGGGTGCGCGTCGAGCTCGACGCCACGGCGGGGACGCTCCTGGCCCTGGAAGGCGCGGTCGCGTAGGGGCGCAATTCATTGCGCCCTCCTCGTGCCAGGGGCGCGATGAATTGCGCCCCTACGGCGGCAACCGGCCGCGATTCGTGACACCCGCGGCGACCGGCCCCAGGTCAGCTGACCTTCGACGGATCGACCACCGGGCCTTCCTCGATCTTGCCGAACACCTGCTCGTAGCGGCCGATGTTGGTTTCCAGGGCGCGCAAGAAGCGCTTGGCGTGGCGCGGGGACACGATGATGCGCGAGCGCACGCGCGCGCGGGGGGCGCCGGGCTGCACGTACACGAAATCGAAGGTGAACTCGGCGTCGTTGTGGTTCAGGAAGACCAGGTTCGAATAGGCGCCCTGGGCCGTGGTCTCGTCGAGCTCGATCTGCAGCTGCGGCGCGTTCGGGGGGAGCTTCGGTTGGTCGGACATATGGAAGTTGTACCGCAACTCCGGTAAAGACTAGGGACCTTTCATGGCCAGGGTACTCGGCATCGACCTCGGCTCGCGCCGCATCGGCGTGGCTGTCTCGGACGGGCTCGGTCTCACCGCGCAGCCGCGCGCCACCTTGCCCCGCCACGGGGGCAGTCGCGATATCGCCGCCATCGCCCAGGCGGTGAAGGACTGCGAAGCCGAGCGCATCGTGCTCGGCCTGCCGCTCGATCCCGAGGGGTGCGAGGGCCCGGCCGCGCGGCGCGCCCGCGAGTTCGGCGCCGAGCTGGCCGCGGCCTTGCGTCTGCCGGTCGACCTCATCGACGAAAGCTTCAGCACGGTCGAGGCCGAGGCCGTCTTGCTGGCCGCAGACGTGTCGCGCCAGCGGCGCAAGCAGGTGGTCGACAAGCTCGCCGCAGCGGTTATCCTGCAGCGTTGGCTCGACCAGCAGCGCAGCTCGCCCCAGGAGAAGCCATGAACAACCCGCGCCGCCGCGCCCTGCAAGTCTTCCTCGCCACCGTCGGTCTCGGCGTGCTGTGCCTGGCCATCGTGGTCTATCGAGTCGCGACCTACCCCAACCGCGCCACGGGATCCGCCCACGGCACCGTCGAGGTCGAGATCCCACGCGGCGCAGGTGCCACGAAAGTCTCCCAGCTCCTGGCCGAGGCCAAGCTCATCGATCACCCAGGCTACTTCCGCTGGTATGCCGGCCAGCGCGGCGCCGCCACCCGCTTCCGTCCCGGCCGCTACAAGATCGAAGCGCCCGCCACGCCCCGGCAACTGGTGGACACCCTCGTCAAAGGCGTGGCCGACCGGCTCGTGACGGTCACCATTCCCGAGGGCAAGAACCTGATCGAGGTGGCCGAGATCCTCGCGGCGGCGGGCATCGCGAACCAGGCCGAGCTCGTGGCCCAGGCCACGGATCTCCTGTTCGCAAGGAGCCTCGAGCTGCCGGGCCGCACCCTCGAGGGCTACCTCTACCCCGACACCTACAAGTTCGTGCCGGGCTCGCAGCCCGGCCGCGTGTTGGCGGCGATGGCGCGGCGTCATCGCCAAGTCTGGGAGGAGTTGCGCGGCGCCAACCCCACGGGCGCCAACTTCCTGCGCACCAAGGTGAAGCTGGACGACGCGTCCATCGTCACCTTGGCCTCGATCGTCGAGAAGGAAACCGGCCAGCCGCAAGAGCGGCCACGCATCGCCCAAGTCTTCATCAACCGTCTGATCCGGCCAAGCTTCCAACCCAAGCTGCTGCAGACCGACCCGACCATCGTCTACGGCTGCACCGTGGCCCCGCTTTTCCTCGGAACCACCTCGCCGGCCTGCCAGAAGTGGGACGGCCGCATCCACCGCATCCATCTCGACGATACGGTCAATCCGTACAACACCTATACCCACGAGGGCCTGCCGCCCGGCCCCATCGCCAATCCGGGCCGCGCGGCCCTCCTCGCCGTGCTGCGGCCCGACGGCAGCAGCTACCTCTACTTCGTCTCCAAGAACGACGGCACCCACCACTTCTCGGCCACCGTCGGCGAGCACGAGGCCGCCGTGGTCAAGTACCAGCGCGGCGGCAAGGCGCTGCCCTGAGCTTCGTCACTTCGTGCTCCCGCAAAACCCTGCGCCGGGAGGGAAGACGCGTCGGCGCAGGCGGGCTTTGCCCGCCGAAGCCAGAGCGCGGGAGGGTTTGGGAACCCTTTGAGGGTTCCCACGGAAAAGGATAGACTTCGCGGCGCGTGGTCGGCGAACGCTACGGCAACTACCAGGCGATTGCGCTGCTCGGCGAGGGCGGCATGGGCGCCGTGTACCTGGCCGAGCACCCCGGCATCGGCCGCAAGGTCGCCATCAAGGTGCTGCGCTCGGAGATGGACCACGATCCGCAGCTCCTCACCCGCTTCCTCAACGAGGCGCGCGCCGCCAACGCCATCCGGCACCCCAACATCATCGAGGTTCTGGATTCGGGCACCACCGACAAGGGCGCTTCCTATCTCGTCATGGAGCTGCTCGAGGGCGAGGCGCTCTCGGCGCGCCTGCGACGGCTGTCGCGTCTCGACGAGAAGAGCGCCATCGAGATCGCCATGCAGACCGCGCTGGGCCTCGGGGCCGCGCACGCCAAGGGCATCACGCACCGCGATCTCAAGCCCGACAACCTGTTCATCATTCCCGAGCCGGCCGACGCCTCCCGCGAGCGGGTGAAGATACTCGACTTCGGCATCGCCAAGCTGCACAAGCTGGCCGGCGACTCGCTCAAGACCCGCACCGGCACCCTGATGGGCACGCCCATCTACATGTCGCCCGAGCAGTGCCTGGGCACCCGGGAGGTCGACCACCGCTCCGACGTGTACTCGCTCGGCGTCATCCTCTACGAAATGCTGGCCGGCCAGCCGCCCTTCCTGTCCGAGGGGTTCGGCGAGCTGCTCAGCATGCATCTGCACGAGTTGCCGGCCCCGCTCCGCCAGTTCGCCCCGCAAGTGACGGCCCAGATCGAGGAGGTCGTGCGACGCATGCTCGCCAAGAAGCCCGACGACCGCTACCAGTCCATGACGGACGTGCGCACGGCCCTGGCAACGGCGGGACAGCTACCCAACACGGTGTCGCCCGAGCACAAGATCGGCAACACGGACAAGTTCGGCGGCGCCCGCACCCTCGCGGCGGATAGCGGTGAGCCCAAGCCCAATCCTCTCGCGCCGACCACCCTGACCCCCGGTGGCATGGCCCACGATGCGCTCGCGGACGGCACGCTCAAAGTCCGCGGCAAACCATGGCTGGCCATTGCCATCGGGACCGCCGTGGTTGCCGCAGCGCTTGTGCTGGCCGTAGCCTTGCGCAACAAGCCTGCCGCTCCCCCTGCCGCGAAGCGGCCTGTCCCGGCTGCGAAACCACCTGCGCCGCCTCCCCCAACCCCGCCCCAGATGATTCGGGTGCGGCTCGAAAGCACCCCTGCGGGCGCGCGCGTGGTGCGGGTGACCGATGGCGCCGTGCTGGGCACGACCCCAACCACCATCGAGGTTCGCTCCACGCCCAAGCCCATGCTGGTCAGAGTGGAAAAGGAAGGCTTCGCGGCGACCACCCGGGAGATCTCGCTGGCCGCGCACGGCGAAGTAAGCGTCGCTCTGGAAGCCATCCCCGCGGCGCCGGCGGAGAAACCGTCGGCCAAGCCGAGAAGACGCGGCGGCCCCAAGCCGCAGCCGGCAGAAGATCGCAACGAACCCGCGAAGCTCTAGCCTGCTGCTCCCCCGCAGGCGCCAGCCCCAGTGCCGGTCATTTTGGAGAGAAACAGGAAGGAACCGAGAAACGGAGACGGATAGGAATGGCGGAATGCCAGAGACCTTCCGGCTCTGTTCCTTCGCTTCTCCCGGTGGGCGTTTCCCGGGTGACCGGCGTTGGCGCCGGCGGGCTAATGCTGGCCGCAGCCGCGGCAACCGGCGCAGTTGTGGCCGAAGCCGAGCAGATCCTGCTCGGTGGCCTCGCGCACGGAAACCACTTTGACCTCGAAGTTCAAGGTCTCCCCGGCGAGGGGATGATTGCCGTCGAGCGTGACGGTGTCTTCGTCGAGCGCGGCCACGGTCAGCATGCTCGCGCCGTGCGGCCCGTGCGAGCGAAAGCGCATGCCAACCTCGATGTCGCCGTCGGGAAACTCGTCGCGCGAAACCTTCTGCACCAGGCTCTCGCGACGAACCCCGTAGCCGCTCTCGGGTGGGACGGTGACCTTGATGTGGTCGCCGGCCGACTTGCCGAGCAGCGCTTCCTCGAGGCCGCGCACGATCATGCCGAGCCCGTGCACGTAGGAAAGCGGCTCGCCGCCCTCGGGGCCCTCGGACGAGTCGAGGATCTCGCCCTTGGCGTCGGTCAGGGTGTAGTGAAGGGTGACGATGGTTCGCGTTGCGATCTGCATGCGCGGGCAAGCATACGCGGCGAACTGCCATTGCGCGAGGCGAACCTGTGGCCTCTCGTCAGGACGCGTTCAGCCCTCCGGCCCGACCACGGGCGCCACGGGCGGCTCGCCGTCGGCCTTGGGCTCGCGCAGAAGCAGCACCAGAATGCCCAGGCTGGCGACGTTGCTCGTCGCCACGACCAACGGACCGATGACGTTGCCCGGCACCTGCAGCGTGAGGCACAAGGAGGCGGCCACGGCCAGCGTCGCCACGTAGGCGATGTCGCCGGCCAAGATGGTCGGCGTGCGGTGGGCCAGCGCGGCCAAGCCCTCGCGGTGGCAGCGCAGCGCGACGGTGAAGGGGAAGGCGACGAAAAGCAGGGCCGTAGTGTAGACCAGCGGAAGATCCGCGGGCGGCAAGCGCTGCACGCCGAGGTAGTACCATTGCGCCAGCCCGGGCAGGAGGAATAGCAGCGGCACGAACGAAAGCCCGGCCCCGGCCACGGCCGAGAAGCGCAGTACCCGGTTGTCCTCGCGCGAGCGCGGCGGGAAGGCGATCACCACGTTCTGCACGCGGCTGGCCGCATAGGCCGCGGGGTTGGCCAGGCCGACCGCGAGATAGTAGGCCGGCAACATGCGCTCGGGATAGGCCGCGCGGGCGATGACCCCGCCCAGGATCATGCTCGAAAGGGTCAGCAGGAATCCGCCGAGCGAGAGCGGCAGCGTGAAAAGCAGGATCTTGCGCGCGGAAGGCGGGGCAGGGCTGTCCGCGGGCAGGGCCGCGGCGAAGGGGCGGCTGTACCACCGCGAGATGGCGGTCTCCAGCGCGACCGGGATGGCCTGGCAGACCATGGCCCAGCGCGGACCCACGAGCCCCGCGGCGCAAAAGAGCGGCGCCATGACGAGGGTCAGGGCGATGCGGGCGAAGGTCGCGGCGCTGGCCCGGCCGGCGGCGCCGTGGTTGTAAAGCAGCACCTGATAGGGATTGCGCGCGTAGAAGAGCAGGTTGAGCAGGATGGTGAGCGGGAAGGCCTGCGCGGCCGCGGTCTCGATCGAGGCAGGAAGGCGAAGCAGCGTCCCGAAGACCAGGTGCCCGACCGCCGGAATGCAGATGACCGCCTGGATGGCCGCCGTGACGAGCGAGAGCAGGTGGTTGACCGCGACGAAGTGCGCGTAGCCCGCGCGCGTGCGCGCGAAGACCATGCCGGCGGTCACCAGACCGGCACCCAGCGTGGCAATCAGGAACATCACGATGTTCGACTGCGCCACGCCCGCCAGGTTCAGAGCGCCGCCCGGGCCGTGCGACGCCACCATGGCGACAAGCGGGTAGGTCAGGCTCTGCGACGCCGCCTGCAGCGCGAGGGGGACGAAGTAGGCGAGCAGCCTCGTGTGCGAAGGAGCGGCGAGCGAATCATTCATCGAAGGGAGGACTACCTGGGCGAAGGGACGGGCGGATTCTGGCAGGTCGCAAGCGGGTAGGCGACCGGGATCGTCCCAGGAACCTGCCGGCCGGCAAGTACGGCGAACCCACGTCGGGCCGGCGGGGTATCCTGCCTGTGTGCTGCGCATCCACGCCTCCCATCGCACCGAGGTGTTGCTGGACGCGTTCGTGCGCAACCTTCTGGCCGAACGCGAGCAGGCGGGCCCGTTCGCGCCGGTGCGGGTGGTGGTGCCCAACCCCAACATCGAAACCTACCTGCGCCTTGGCGTGGCCGAGCATCTGGGCATCGCGGCCAACGTCGAAACGACCTTCTTGCGCAAGTTCCTGGCCGGCCTGGCCGAGGACGCGGTGCCGGACGGCCGCGTGGCCGACGCGAGCCTGGTCGAGGGACACTTGCTGGCCCTGCTCCACGACGACGACTTCCTGGCCCGGCCCGAGCTTGGCCGCGTGCGCGGCTACCTTCATGCGGCGGGCAGCGACCCCGACGCAGTCGATCGGAGGCGCTGCCAGCTCGCCGCGCGCCTGGCCCACCTGTTCGACGAATACGCGGGCTCGCGGCCGGCCATGCTGCAAGCATGGTGCGCAGGCCAGCCGCACGGGGTCCACGCGGACCAAGCCTGGCAGCAGCGCTTGTGGCTGGCCGTCTTCGGGGAAGGGGGCCGGCTCGCGCGGCAGGGCCAGCTCGACGGCACCCGCTGGTTGACGCTGGAGGCGCTGTGGGACGAGGCCATGCGCCGCTCGCCCGCGCCCTTTTCGGGCCAGACCCTGCACGTCTTCGGGCTTTCCTACATGGCGGCGGCCTACCACCGCATGCTCGCCGATCTCGCGCGCGCCTCGGACATCCGGCTCTACACCCTCAATCCCTGCCGCGAGAGCCTCGGCGAGCCGGCGGCCGCCGGCGAGATCCCGGCGTTCGCGGACGACGAGCACGCCGCGCTCGCCCTGTGGGCGCGGCCGGGACGCGAGAACCTGCACCTGCTCGCGCGTCAGCCCGGCGCCCAGGTCGAGCAACTCTTTGCTGCGGGCGAGGCCACCACGCTGCTGCGCCGTCTGCAAAGCGACATCGCCAATCGACAGGCCCCGGCCGGCCCGGCCGCCCGGCTCGACGGCAGCTTGCGCATCTTGCCCTGCCCCTCGCTGCGCCGCGAGCTGGAGGTGGTGGCCGCGGAGATCTGGGCGCTCCTGCGCAAGGATCCGTCCCTTGCGGCGCGCGACATCGCGGTCATCGTGCCCGAGGCCGACAAGGATCTGTACCTGGCGCAGTTGCCGGCCGTGTTCCGCGTGAGCTGCGATCTGCCCTTTCACGCGACCGACCTGCCGGCCGCGGGCAGCCACCCGGTCGCCGACGCCATCTCGCGCCTGCTGGACTTGCCCTTCGCGGGCCTGACGCGCAAGGCGCTCTTGCCGCTTCTGGCGCATCCCTGCCTCATGGCGCGCTTCCCGGGCGCGACGCCTGCGGCCTGGCACGGTCTGGCCGACGCGCTCGGCATCGTGCGCGGCGCGGATCGCGGCGATTTCTCGCCGTCGTATCTCGGCCGCGACCTCTATTCTTGGGATCAGGGGCTGCGCCGCCTGGCCCTGGGCGCGGTCATGGACGCGGGCCCCGAGGCCGCCGCAGCCCCGCTCGCCCTGGGCGGCGAGCTGTACTTGCCCGGCCCTCTCGTCGACGGCAACGACGACGACGCCTATCTGGGTTTCGGGCTGCTTTCCCGCTCGCTCCTCGCCGACGCGGCCGCGGCCGCGGGCCGCGGCGGACCGCGCGAGCGCCCGCTTTCCGAATGGCTAGAGTTCGTGCGCGGGCTTCTGCGCGCCTACCTCGTGCTCGACGCGGACGACGGGCCGGGCCAGGCCGTGGTCATGCGCTTTCTGGCCGCGCTCGACGCCGTCGATAGCCCGGGCCTCGGCGAGACGCAGGTTTCGTACCGCGTGGCCGCCGAGCTGGCCCGGCGCGCGCTCGCCAGCCTGCCGGCAAGCCGCGGCCACTACCTGGCCCGCGGCGTGACCTGTGCGTCGTTCCTGCCCATGCGCGCCATCCCGTTCCGCGCCATCTTCGTGCTCGGCCTGGGCCAGGGCGCCTTCCCGCGGCCAGCCGGCCGCGACGAGCTGGATCTGCGCGGCGAGGAGCGGCGGCCCGGCGACGTGGATCGCCGCGAGCAGGATCTCTACATGTTCCTCGAGACTTTGCTCTCGGCGCGCGACCACCTGGTGCTCTCCTACGTCAGCCGCGACGAGATCACGGGCGACGAGCTGCCGGCCTCGCCCCTGCTCCTCGAGCTGCGCGGCCTGCTCGGCCAGGGCTACCTCGACCGCGCCGCGCTGGCGCGCCTCTACTGCGACGAGCCCGCCGCGCGCCCGGCCCTGCGTCGCTACGACGACAGCGACGAGCGGCGCGCGGTGCTGCCCGCGGCCGAGGCCGAGCGCGCGGCCAAGCTGCACCGCGGGCAAGAGACCGCGCGCGCGCCGTCGCCAGGGCCCGCGGCTGCCTCTCACGCCGCCGCGCCGGTCACGCTCGACATCCCCCTGTGGGCCCTGCGGCTCTTCTTGCTGGATCCCTTGGAAGGCTCGGCCCGCTTGAAGCTCGGCTTGCGGTCCGACGAGGACGAGGACGCGGCCAGCGTCGAGGACGAGCCTTTCGACACCGAGCGCTGGCTGCTCGCGCAGCTCGTGCGCGACAGCATGACCGGCGCGGTTCTCGCCGCGCAGGGCGTTCCCGCCTGGGAGGCGCTCGAGCGAGCCCATGAGCAGCAGGCGCTTCTGGCCGAGCTCTCCGGGAAAAGCCCGTCCGGCATGTACCGCGAAGCCGGCGCGCGGCAGGAAAAGGCGATCTTGCGCGCCTGGCACCGCAAGCTGCCGGAGCTACTCGGCGACCGTGGCGCGCGCTGCCGCCGCTTCCACCTGGTGCCGAGCCTCGGACCTGGCGCGGCCGACGAAGCGATGGACGAGCGCGACCGCGTGTGCCTGCTCGCGCCCGCCTTTTCCATCGCCCTGCCGGCCCTGGGACCGAGGCCCGCGTCCCATGTCCTCGTCCGGGTCGTGGGGCAAACCGAGCTGTGGGCGCAATCTCCGGGCTTCTGCGACGCCGCGCTCGCCTTCACCTGCCGGAGCGGCGTCAGGCCCAAGAACCTGGAGAAGGAGGATCTGCGCGCCTTCCTCGATCACGTCGCCCTGGCCGCCGCGGGCCGCGCCAGCAGCCGGCCGGCCGTGACCAGCGCCCTCTTCCACGCGGCCGGCGACAAGGCCGACATGCGCGCCTGGCCGCTGGCATCGCTGTCGCGCGAGACCGCGCTCCGCTACCTGCGCGATCTGTGCGCCGAGCTGGTGGCCGGCGCGCCCGATGGCCTCGGAGCGCCGAGCCTCGTGCACCCGTACTTGCTGCCGTTTGCGGCCGTGCTGCGCAGCCGCACGGGCGGAGGATCTCTACGCGCCGAGATCGAGAAGGCGGCCGGCAAAGCCGAAACCGAGCGCAACGGCACGCTTCGCGAGGTCGCCTCGCGCTACGCGCCTCCGCCCGCGGCCGAGGCCGAGCGCATGGCGGAGGTGCGCTTCGGCCTCTTCTTCCGGCTCACGCGCCAGGAGGCGACGTGACCCTGCGCTACCCGCGGCCGCCCGCGCTCGGCCGGCTCGGCCCGCGCCTCAACGTGGTCGAGGCCTCGGCCGGCACGGGCAAGACCTTCCTGCTCGAGCACCTGTTCGTCGATCTCGTGCTCGGCCACGGCATCGCCGCCGATCAAATCCTGGTCGTCACCTTCACCGAGAAGGCCGCGGCCGAGCTGGTGCTGCGCGTGCGCAAGCTGGTGGCCGAGCTGGCCGATCTTTCGCCCGACCATCCCAAGGCGGTCGCCGCGACCGGGGCGCCCGACGAAGCGTGCTGGCTGCTCGACGAGCCGGCCCGCCGCCGGCTGCACGAGGCACGGCTGGCCTTCGGCCGCAGCAGCATCTTCACCATCCACGCCTTCTGCCAGCGCGTCCTGCGCGAGCACGCCTTCGCGCAGGGCCGGCTCTTCGACGAGGAGCTGGTCGACGAGAAGACCGTCTTCGCCGAGGTCTTCCACGAGGTGCTGCGCACGAAGGCGGCAAGCCAGCCGGCCCTGCGCGGCCTCGTGTCCGCGTGGCTTGGCGCCGGCAATTCCATCGCCTCGTTGGCCAAGCTGCTCTGGGAGTGCCAAGAGAAGGACGCCGAGGCGCTGCGCCCCGCATTCGACCCGGAGCGCCTGGCCGCGGCCATCGCCGCGTGGCGGCCCGTGGACGGCGCGAGCCTCGTGCCGAGCCTGAAAGCGGCCGGCCTGCACCCAAACACCGTGCGCGCCATGCCCGGCCACATCGACAACCTGGGCGCCCTGGTCGCCGGCTGTGGCGGCGATCCCGCGCGCTTTTTGGCCGCCGCGGGCGCCGACGCCAAGGGATCGCTTTCCTACCTGGCCGACAAGCTCGTCGAGAAGAAGCCGAGCCCGGCCGTGGCCGCGCTGGCGCAGGCGGTGCGCGAGCTCGACGCTGCCACCGTGCCGCTGCCGGCGGTGATGGCGCAGAGCCTGCTTCCCGTCGTGCAGGCGCGCGCAGCCGCGCGCAAGCGCGGCTCGGGCCACTACGACTACGGCGACATGTTGCGCCTGGTGGCCGCGGCGCTCGCGGATCCGGGTCCCGCCGGCCGCGGGCTGCTGGCCACCCTGCGCGCCCGCTACCGCCACGGGCTCATCGACGAGTTCCAGGACACCGACCGCGTCCAGTGGCCGATCTTCCGCCGCATCTTCGTCGAAGCGCCAGACCATGCGCACGGCCTGACCGTGGTCGGCGATCCCAAGCAGGCCATCTACGGGTTCCGCAGCGCGGACGTGCACACCTATCTTGCTGCCACGAGCGCCCTCGTGGCGGCGGGCGCGCGGTCCCTGATCCTGCCCGAAAACTATCGCTCGAGCGAGCCGCTCATCGCGGCCACCCATCTCATCTTCGCGCAGCCGGGCTTCTTTGGGCCGGGCTCGGGCATCGCCTACGCTCAGCCCGTCACCTGCGGCCGGCCGCAACGCGCCCTCTTGTCCGCGACCTGGGAGCCCGCGCCGCCCGTCACGCTGCTGCGCCTGCCCGCCGCGGCAGGCGAGCTTGGCGCCGACGAGATCCGCGACGTCCTGGCCAGCGCCATGGCCGGCGAGATCCGGCGCATCAGTGACGGCGCGAGCCGGCTCCGCGTGCGCGACGGCAACGACACGCGATCGCTCGAGCCGGGCGACATCTTCGTCCTGACCTTCACCAACAACGAGAGCCGCGCCATGGGCGAAGCGCTCGGCCGGGCCGGCATCCGCCACAGCTTCTACAAGCTCGACAAGCTCTTCGAATCGCCCGAGGCCGCGGAGATCCGCGACCTCTTGGCCGCCCTGTGCGCGCCCGAGGATCGCAACCTGCGCGGCAAGGCGCTTTTGACCCGCTTCTTCGACCTGGATCTGCCGGCCGTGGCGGCGCTCGCCGACGCGACCACGGAGAGCCCGCCTTTGCGGCTCCTTCTGCGGCTCGCCGCCGCGGCCCGCGCGCCGGACATCCCCGCCCTGTTCGCGGCGCTGCTCGAGCAGACGGGCGTAATGCGCCGCGAGCTATGGCGAGGCGGAAGCGAGCGCGGCCTGACCAACATCATGCACGTCCTCGAGCTTCTGCAAGCCGAATGGGCCCGGACGCACGCCTCGCTGCCCGAGCTTGTGCAGCGGCTCGATGCCTTCATCGCCGGCACGGCCGCGCCGCCCGGGCACGAAACCGACCTGCAGCGCCTGGAAACCGACGAGAGCTGCGTGCAGATCCTGACCATCCACAAGGCCAAGGGCCTGGAGGCGGACGTGGTGTTCGTCTTCGGCGGCCTCTGCGCAAGCCGAAAGGCGCAGGCCCACCTCTTCCACGAGGCCGTGCCCGGCTCGGACGCCCGTGGCCAGCGGCGCGCGCTCTTCGTGGGCAAACCCGCGGGCGAAATCGCCCGAAGCGTGGCGGACGAGGCGCAAGACGAGCAGAGCCGCCTGCACTACGTGGCGCTGACCCGCGCCCGCTACCGCCTTTACCTGCCGTACTTCCCCCCGCCCTTCCCGAAGCTCGACGGCGCGTACCGGCCGGTCAACGACCACCTCACCCGGTTGCTCGACGGCCTGCCCGCGGAAGAGCGCGCTCTCTTCGGCAGCGAGCCGGTCGCGTACCCCGTGATGGACGTCGGGCAAGCCTTGGCCGGCGCGCATGCCCCGGCGCGCCTGCCCGAGGAGCTGCTGGCCACGCCGGCTGTCCCGGCCGACGTCGCCGCCATCCGGCACGAGCGCGCCGGCTTCCTCGTCACCTCCTATTCCACGGTCAAGCGCTTGCAGAGCGGTCTGGCCGCGGCCGACGACAGCCCCGCGCACGCGGACGAGCCCCAGGCGCCGCGCGAGCCCGCGCCCGACCGGCTGCCGGGCGGCGCCGAGACCGGCATCTTCCTGCACGAGATCCTAGCTGCGGTTCCGCTGGCCGGGCTGGCCGGCCGGCCGGCCTTCGCCGCGTGGTACGAAAGCCCCGGGATCGCGCCGCTTCTTTCCCGCCTGCGCCGCCGCCACGCCAGGCCGGCCTCGCAGATCGAGCCGGCGGCGCGCCTGGTGCACGCGGCATACACGACGCCGGTCAGACTTGGCGACGGCCAAGTGATGGCCGGCCTCGCCTCGGCCACATGCGCTCTGCGCGAGATGGAGTTTCTCTTTCCCATGCCCGAGCCGAGCCATCCGCTGCTTGGCTGGGCGAGCGGCGCCGCCTTCGATCCCGCCTGGACAATCGAGCGTGGCGTGGTGCGCGGCTTCGTCGACTACCTCTTCGAGCACGCGGGCCGCGTCTACGTCTGCGACTGGAAGAGCGACGATCTGCCGGGCTTCGACCGCGCCACCCTGGCCGAGCACTGCGAAGCACACTACGACGTGCAGGCGCGCATCTACACCCTGGCGGCCCTGCGCCTGTTCAAGATCGAGTCGGCCGCGGACTACGCCAGAGGCTTCGGAGGGGTGCTCTTCTGCTTCCTGCGCGGGCGGCCCGGCGCCGACGAGAGCCAGGGCGTCTTCTCCTTCACGCCGAGCTGGGACGACGTCTTGGCCTGGCAGAGCGACATGCTCGGCCAAGCCTTCTGGGGGCTCGACCGATGAGCGCGGCCGCCCTGCCCCCGCTTTCGCCGCTCGGCACGGCCCGCCAGGCGCTGGGCGAAGGCCCGGCCTTGCCCGCGGGCCTGGCCGAGCTGCTGGCCGCGGGCGATCTCGACGAGAGCCGTGCCTTCCTCGCCTGGCAGCTTGCCGAGCTGCCGCGCGGCCTCGACGCGGCCGAGCGCGAGGCCCTGGCCTTGCTCGTCGGACGCCTGCTGGTCGCCGAGGCCGCGGGCAGCACGCGCCTGGCCATCGACGCAAAAGAGCGCGAGCAGCTTTGCCGCGCGCACGGGCTTGTGGCCGAGGCGGCGGCCCGGGCGCGCGCGCCGCTTCTGCTCGACGGCGGCTTCCTGTACACGGAGCGCGCCCATGCCTGCGAGGAGCGCGTGGCGGCCGCCCTGTCCGCGCGCCTTTCCCCCGGGCCTTTCGCGCCGGCAGCCATCGCGCGCGCCGTCGCCGATGCGGCCGCGCGCGGCGAGCCCGCGCCCACGAGCGAGCAGACGGCCGCGGTCGCCGCCGCCCTCGACCGGCGGCTCGGCGTGATCTCGGGCGGGCCGGGCACGGGCAAGACCACCACCGCGCTCTTGCTCGCGCAGAGCCTTGCCCGCCTGGGGGTGCCGCCCGCGGCCATCGCCCTGGCGGCGCCCACCGGCAAGGCCAAGAGCCGGCTCGAAGAAGCCTTCCGCGCGCGGCTTTCGGGCCTGGTCGAGCCGTCGCCGATCGACCGCGAGCTCGGCCAAGGCTGTCCCGCGGCGCAGACCCTGCACCGCCTGCTCGGCATCGGTCCCGGGCTCGATAGCCGGAGGGCCGCCGGGAGCGCCCCCCTGCCCTTCCGCGCGGTGGTGGTGGACGAGTCGTCGATGATCGATCTCGTGCTCATGGATCGGCTGCTCGCCGGGCTCCCGGCCCAAAGCCAGCTCGTGTTGTTGGGCGACGCCGACCAGCTTCCGTCCGTCTCGACGGGCGCCGTGTTCCGCGATCTCGGCCGCGTGGCCACGCGTCTCGGGCGTGGCTTCCGCGCCGATCCCGAAAAGCCCACCGGCCGGCGCCTGGCAGCGCTCGCCCAGGCCGTACGCCTCGGAGACACGCGGACGAGCGCGGGCCTGTGCGTGCCACGTGGCGCTCCCGGCGAGCTGACCTGGCAGGGCATCGAGCTGCTTTCGCCCGCCCACCGGGACGAGCTTCTGCGCAAGCACCACGGCCGACTGGCCCATGCCGTTGCCGGCGCCGGCGGCGCCGGGCACGTCTTCACCCTGCGCGACGGCCGCTTCGCCGAAGCCGACGCGCCCAGGCTGGACGCCCTGGCCGCCAGCCTCGGCCAGACCCGCGTCCTGTGCGTCACGCGGCAGGGCCCGTCCGGCGTGGAGCGCACGAACGCCTTTTTGCACGGCCTGGCCGGCGACGGCCCGGACTTTCTGCCCGGCGAGCCCGTGCTCATGCTTCGCAACGACTACGAGCGCGAGCTGTGGAACGGCGAGCAAGGCATCGCCCTGCGCGGCCGCGAGGTTGGCGGGCCCGTCGCCACGGTCGTCGCCTTCCGCGCGCGCGGAGGCTGGCTGGCCGTGCACCCGCACCTGCTCGGCGGCGCGCTCGGCCTGGGCTACGCGCTGACCGTGCACAAGGCGCAGGGCTCGGAATACGACGAGGTCTTGCTGCTTCTGCCTGACTACCCCTGCCCGCTTTCGAGCCGCGAGCTGCTCTACACCGCCATCTCGCGCGCCCGCGAAAGCGTCGTCCTTTGCGGCAGTCTGGAGCTGTTCAAGTGCGGCGTGGCCACGGCCGAGCAGCGCAGCTCCGGCCTCGCCGAACGGCTCGCCGCGCGCCCGGGCGCGCCTTGACCCCGAAGCCGCGGCCGCGGGGCCCGTCCGAAAGCCGGACGCCCGGCAACTTTCGGGCCTGGTTCGCCGAGACCCCTGGCACCTACGGTCCGAGTGCCACCGCTTGGCCAAGCGCTTCGGCCTGCGGGTTTGACTTCGAGTCCGGCCGATGCGGTGTCAGCCGGCCGCCGGGCGTGCCGGACGCGCGGCCGCGCCGAGACTCACAGAGAAGGCGCTGGAAGCGCCATGCCTGAGAGCCTAGCCCTTTCGAATGGGGTATTCCCACGTCGGCACGTTCCAGCTCTGTACCGAGCGGGCGCGCGCGGAGCGCTGTTCTTCGCCGACTGGTCATCCGCGCGCGCTTTGACCACGCCGCCGTCCCCTGGTGTCCACAGAATCGGTGCGCCGGGCCTGTCTCACAAATGGCGGAGATGAGGAGCTTGTGAAGTCAGGCTCGAGCAGGCAAGGTGGCCGTTGATGCTGCCCATAACGCTGCGCGGACTGGTCGAATGAAATCGAATGTCCCCGCCATGGCTCGGGTTGTGTCGCTGGCCCTCGCGGGGGTGGTGCTGGCTATTTCGGGCTGCGACTCCGGCGACGGAGGGGGTAGCAGAGGCATCTGCAGCGGCGCCAACGATGCGGGGGGGCCGAGCGTCGGTTTGCCCTCGAAGTTCTGGTGGACCTCATCGCCTGCGCTGATCCCGCCGCCCAGCGGCGCCCTGTCGATCAAGGATCCCTCCGTCCTCTTCTTCGACAACAAGTGGCACATCTATGCCACGGCGTACATCAGCAGCTACACCATGGTGTACCTGGACTTCGCCGACTGGGCCGATGCGGGAACGGCGCCGCAGGTCCTGATGTCCACGAATCCGAACCTCACCGGCTACAAGTGCGCCCCGCAGGTCTTCTACTTCGCGCCGAGCGCCACCTGGTATCTCATCTACCAGACGCAGGAGCCGGCGTACTCCACTTCCACGAACCCCAGCGACGTCGATTCCTGGTCCGCCATGACCCGGTTCATGTCGATGCCGTCCATCATCGAGAACAGTCAGACCGGCGGCATCGACTACTGGGTGATCTGCGACGACGTCCACTGCCACATGTTCTTCTCGGCCGACAATGGCGCGCTCTACCGCAACCAGACGGCCAAGGCCGACTTCCCGAATGGCTTCGACCCGAACGCCACGGTCATCGTCATGCAAGCGTCGCAGAGCTTCGACCTCTTCGAAGCCAGCAACGTCTACCGAATCGAGGACCAGAACCAGTACTTGCTCATCGTCGAGGCGCTGGGCAAGGGACGCTACTTCCGCTCGTGGACCTCGGACCGGCTGGACGGAACTTGGACGCCCTTGGCGGACAGCCAGTCCACCCCCTTTGCCGGGTACGCGAATGTCGCGGGTGCCGACTGGTCGAACGACGGCATCAGCCACGGGGAGATGCTGCGCGACAACCCCGACGAAACCATGACCATCGAGGCCTCGTGCAACATGCGCTACCTGTTCCAGGGTCGGACGCGGGCAGGGAAGAACGCAGATGGCTCCGACAACTACGAGCTGAACGAGTACAGCCTCGGTTTGCTCACCCCGGCGTGGTAGGGACGGACCTGGGCAGGTCAGCGCGCCGGTGTTGGCGCCGCGGACCCGATAGGGCGGCTGCGGTTTGGGGCTACCAGCCCGGGCAACCCGTGGTGATGATGTCCCGCGCGACGTCGCCGGCCAGATCGTCGAGGTTCGCCACGTCGGGCGCGAAGGTGCAGGCTCCGGCCGACGGCCTGACGGCATGCGAGCCCCGCGGCAGGCCCGAG
>JAFGPX010000238.1 GCA_016935975.1 Deltaproteobacteria bacterium | reverse complement strand
GAGCTGTTCACCGAGAAGGGCGTCGGCACGCTGGTCACGAAGTAGCGGTCGGGCCGGAACAGAGACGCCGGCTCGCGAGAGCGGTCGCGTGAGCGTGTCCGACGAGCGTGTCGCGGCTTGCGCGAGCGGCACGCGGCTCGCGCCCCGGCTTACGCGTGCCACCCACGAACTCGCTCACGCTACCGCTCACGCGAGCCGCGATCCGCGGGCCGGTCCCACGGGCGGCTCAATCTCCCGACAAATCCTACGGCTCTCGCGTTGCCGCCGCGAAGCCCGCGCGGTGGTTGTTCAGCGTGCCCCAGGTGGGGGCGCGCCAGGCGGCGCGGTGCGCGAGGTAGATGCCGGCGAGGTCGCGGAAGTAGCGCAGGGCCAGCGGGCGCTTGTCCTTGACGTCGGACTTCTCGCTCG
Source organism: Deltaproteobacteria bacterium (assembly GCA_016935975.1). GTDB lineage: Bacteria > Myxococcota_A > Polyangia > Fen-1088 > Fen-1088 > Fen-1118. Next base: position 8,117 of record JAFGPX010000238.1, on the reverse strand, counting down.
GATCCGCGACGATGTCGTAGAGAGTCTCCTTGCCGCCGTAGTCGACCGTGTAGTGCAAGCCTCGCGAGCGGAGCGCGTAGCTGCGCCCGTACTCGGACGGCTGCACGCGCGGCACCCACGGCCCCTGCCGCAACAGCATGGGCAGCAGGCTTTCGCCCTGCACGCGCGAGTCCGGGGCGAGTCCCATCATGTCCACGATGGTCGGCACCACGTCCACGTGGCCGACCACGGTCGGGATCTTCCGCCCGCCTTCCAGTCCGGGCACGAACCAAACCAGGGGCACGTTGGTCAGCTCGGCGTACTGGCCGTAGGCGTGGCCCATGCTGCCGTGCTCGAGAAAGCCCTCGCCGTGATCGGCGAGCAGCACGACCGGCGTGTTTTCGGCCAGGCCGCGCGCGGCAAGCCCCGCCATGAGCTTGCCGAAGCAGCCGTCGAGGTGTTCGACCTCGCCGTCGTACAGGCCCCGCAACTGCGCCCAGCGCCCCGGGGTCATCTTGAGCTTGCCCTTGACGATCGCGGTCAACTGGACGCCGTCGGGGCGTTTGCCGATCTCGGGATCGAACGCGCCGTCGTAGTAGTGCTCGGTCGTGCCCGGGTGGTAGACGTACGCCGTGTGCGCCTCGAAGGCGACGGCCGCGGCGAAGAAGCGCTTACCCGCCTGCTGGTCGGCGAAGTCGAGGATCCGTTGCACCACGGCCGCGCAATCGCCGCCCTTGCCTTCCTTGCTCGGCATGTGGAACTCGCTCCAAGTCGAGACCGGCTTGAGGCGGTTCATGGCGAAGCCGGCGTCGCCCACGAACAGGGTGGCGACGCCGGCCTTGGCCAGAATGGCGCTGACCATCGGCGTGTTCGGCGTCACCTTGCTCTTGTCGCCGAGGATGCCGTGCTTGCGCGGCACGCACCCGCTCTGGATGCTGGCGTGCGAAGGCGGCGACGAAGGCGAGGCGGCCTGGGTCGAGGTGAAGGCGAATCCGTTCTTGGCGGCGGCCTTGGCGATGTTCGGCACGCGCACGCGCGACTCGGCGTACATGGGCAGCTTGTCGGCGCGCAGGGCGTCCGCGATGAACAGGATGAAGTTCTTGGCCGGGGCGGGGCGGGGCCGCACGGCGACCTTGGGCAGAAGGATGCGCGGCGCGACCCAGTCCACGTCGCCTTCCGGGGCCGAGAAATCGAGGGCCACCAGCTTGCCCGAGAACTTCGCGAGGGAGAGCCGTCGTTGCCGGACCCCCGCCTCTTGCACCTCGTCGACCAGCGCCTGCGCGAACCTTCCCTCCGCGGCGACCGCGATCTTGATTCTGGCCCGCTTCGCGACCGAGGTGTCGACCAGCAACCACGCGTCTTGCGGCACCTCCAGCGGCAGCCACATCCGGTCAAACCCGGTCAGCCCGTCGACCGACTTCCCGGCGGCCCGGACCTTCGCGACGGGCGTGGGCCGCGGGAAGCCCCAGCCGGTGTGCAAGGGCTGCGTCGGCAGGATTTCGACGGAGTCGAAGACCGCGCCCTTCTTCGCGACGGCGAGGGCCAGGGTATTCTCGCCGCGTACGAGCACCTTGGCCGGAACGGACAGCAAGACCTGCCGCCAACCCGACTCGAGGGTCGCGTTCTTGATCGGCTTGCCGTTGAGCCGCACGGTGAGCTTCTTGCCCGCCGAGCCGCCGTGCACTCGCACGCAGAGGATGGCCTCGCCTGTCTCCGCGTCCCAGGGGAAGCGCAGGGTGGCCGTCTTCGAGCCGAGCGTTCGCCCGACGTGTTCGTCGATCGTTCTTTGGCCGCGCCAGGGGTTCGAGTACTCCTGACTGTACTTGCGAAAGCCTTCGCCGCCGAAGGGGATGACCAGCCCGTCGCGGTTGCGGTAGAGGTGCCAGAGCGCGTGCGACGCGAGCAAGTCCATCGCCGGACCGGCCTCGTCGAGGGCGGGTACGGGTGCGGCCGGGAGGCTCGCTGCCGGCGCGAGTTCGTGTCGTCGGCTTTCCGCGCTCCGCGCCCCGTTGCCCTGGCAGGCGAGCAGGAGAGCGACGAATCCCAGGCCGGAGCCGGTGGCGAGCCATGCACACTTCCGCATGGCCCGCTTTCTACAATGATCGCGGGGCGGAAGGGAGCCAAGAGGCGGCGTGTGGCGCAAGCTTCGGTTGACTAACGGCGCGCGATATAGGACAGTAGGCACACAAAAAAACGTGAAGAAATCGATAGAAATGAGTGTGACCGAATGGGTCTAGCCGCAGTCAAGAAAGCAGAAGTCGTCAAGAAGTTCGCTCGCAGTGAAGCCGACACAGGTTCGCCGGAAGTCCAGATCGCGCTTCTTTCGGAGCGCATTTCGTACCTCACCGAGCATTTTCGGGCGCATGTCAAGGATCACCACTCGCGCCGCGGGTTGCTCATGCTGGTCAGCCAGCGCCGGCGCTTGCTCGACTACCTCAAGAAGAAGGACGTCAAGCGTTACCGGGGTTTGATCCAGGTGCTTGGCATTCGCAAGTAAGGGCGTTCCAAGGCGCGGGCGGCTCTGCGCCTCCCGCCAAATCCCATGAGGGCCCCGGTGCCTGCGTTCATCCTTTTTCCCGCCGATCCGGTTGGTCTTTCCGGACCCGCGAGACAAGGGACGAAGCCACGGGGGCCACGACGAAAGGAGTCCGCAACATGTTCGTTCGTGAAGGTGTTCCCCTTGGTGGCAAAGAACTAAGCATCGAATTCGGCCGCATGGCCAAGCAAGCCGACGGCTCCGTCGTGGTTCGCTACGGCGATTCCATGGTGCTGGTGACCGCGGTCGCCGCGTCGACGGTGCGGGCGGGCATCGATTTCATGCCGCTCACCGTGGACTATCTCGAAAAGACGTCCGCGGCCGGCAAGATCCCGGGCGGCTACTTCAAACGCGAAGGCCGTCTGACCGAGGTCGAGGTCCTGACCTCGCGCCTCATCGATCGGCCGTGCCGGCCGCTTTTCCCCAAGGGCTGGCGTTTCGAGACGCAAGTCATCGCCACGGTGCTCTCCACCGACCGCGAGAACCTCACCGACGTCCTGGCCATGACCGGCGCCTCGGCGGCGCTGCACCTGTCGGACATCCCCTGGGCCGGTCCCTTCGCCGGCGTGCGCGTGGGGCGCGTGGGCGGCGAGTTCGTCGTCGACCCGACCGTGTCCCAGCGCGAGCAGTCGGAGCTCGACCTGGTCGTGGCCGCCAGCCGCGACGCCATCGTCATGGTCGAGGGCGGGGCGCAGCAAGTGCCCGAGGACGTGATCGTCGATGCGCTCATGTTCGCGCACAAGGCGGCCCAGCCGCTCATCGACTTGCAGGAGAAGCTGCGCGCGGCGGTGGGCAAGCCCAAGCGCGAGTTCGTGCCGCCCGCCGTCGATCCGGCGCTGGAAGCGCGCGTGATGGACTTCGCCAAGGGCAAGATCGAGGCGGCCATGGCCATCCGCGAGAAGCTCGAACGCTACGCCGCGCTCGACCGGGGCGAGGCCGAAACCGTCGAGTCGCTCAAGGCCGAGTTCCCCGAAAAGGAAGCGGACGTCAAGGAGGTCTTCGGTAAGGCCAAGAAGAAGAACCTGCGCGAGCTGGTGCTCGACACGGGCCGCCGCATCGACGGGCGCGCCACCGAGGAGATTCGCCCCATCACCTGCGAGGTCAGCCTCTTGCCGCGCACGCATGGCTCGGCGCTGTTTACGCGCGGGGAGACCCAGGCGCTGGTCACCACCACGCTCGGCACCAAGCAGGACGCGCAGCACATCGAGGGGCTCGGCGAGGATTACGAAAAGACCTTCCTGCTCCACTACAACTTTCCGCCGTTCTCGACGGGCGAAACCAAGATGCTGCGCGGCGCTAGCCGCCGCGAAACCGGACACGGTCACCTGGCCGAGCGCGCGCTGTCGGTGGTGCTGCCCGACGAGAAGGACTTCCCGTACACCATCCGCGTGGTGTCGGAGATTCTCGAATCCAACGGTAGCTCGTCGATGGCCTCGGTGTGCGGCGGCACGCTCGCCTTGATGGACGCTGGCGTGCCCATCAAGACGCCGGTCGCCGGCATCGCCATGGGCCTCATCAAAGAGGGCGAGCGGGTGGCCGTGCTGTCCGACATCCTGGGCGACGAGGATCACCTGGGGGACATGGACTTCAAGATCTGCGGCACCAAGAGCGGCGTGACCGCGGTGCAAATGGACATCAAGATCCAGGGGCTGACGCGGGCCATCCTCGAGCAAGCCTTGCAGCAGGCGCAGCGCGGCCGCTTCCACATTCTGGGCAAGATGGCCGAGGCGCTGGCGGCCCCGCGCGAGGAGCTGAACAAGTATGCCCCGCGCATCTTCACCCTCACCGTCAAGCCGGACAAGATTCGCGACATCATCGGTCCGGGCGGCAAGACCATCCGCGGCATCACCGCGCAGACCGGCGTGGCCATCGACGTCGAGGACGACGGCACGGTGCACATCGCCTCGCCCGACAGCATGTTGGCCCAGAAAGCCATCGACATCATCAAGGGCCTGACCGCCGAGCCCGAGGTGGGCGAGTTCTACATGGGCACGGTCAGGCGTCTGGCCGAGTTCGGCGCTTTCGTCGAGATCCTGCCCGGCACGGACGGCCTGGTGCACATCAGCGAGCTCGACGAGCGGCGCGTGCGCCAGACCAGCGACATCTGCAAGGAAGGCGACGAGATGCTGGTCAAGGTCATCGGCATCGACCGCGCCTCGGGCAAGATCCGGCTGTCGCGCCGGGAAGCGCTCGGCAAGACCCCCGACGTCGTGCACAACTTCAGGACGTCGTCCTCCTAGAATCGCCGAGGGCGCAGCGGGGGAGGAGAGCACGGCGATGGGCCGGTTTGCGGGCCGCGAATCGCGGTAGCGAGAGCGTGTTCGTGTGAGGCCCGCGGCAGGCGTCCCGCGGACCGCGTGCCGCACACGAACTCGCTCACCCCCACGCTCACGCGAGCCGCGACCCGACCGCCGTGCCTCTCTCCGTGCCCTCGTCTGCCTCCGCGCCCTCCACGGCCTACTCCTTGCCGTTGAGCCCCTCGACGCTGCTCTTGGCCTTGGCGGCTTTGCCGGCCTTGGTGTCCTTCGCCGTGCGGGCCTTCTCGACGGCCACGAGCGACAGATGCATGCGCTCGCGCCACTTGGGGGCGTCCTTGTGGCCGGGGAAGCGGCGAAGTAGCTCGCGGTAGGCTGCGGCCGCCGCGTCCCAGTCTGCGCTGGCGAACAGGCGTTCGGCTTTCTTCACGCTCTCTGCGAGCGAAGGCCCGTCGGCGCCGGCACCCTTGCCGACCTTGTCTTTGGCGAGATCGTCGAGGTCCATTTCTTCGCTCGCTTCCAGCTTCGCCGCCCCGGCGGCTTGCGCCCGCGGCGCTCGGACCGGTTGGGCGGCGGCCGGTGGCTCGCGGGCCGGGGCTGGGGCGGATGCGGCTCCCTCCGCCGGCGCATAGCTCGGCGGCTTGGGCCTGGCGCCGGGGGCCGGCGGCGCGCCCGGAGCCGGCATGGCGGACGGGCTGGGCGCGGCGGGCGGGGGCGTCGCGTAGGCGTCCTCGAACGGGTCGTGTCTCGACGTGGGCTTTGAGATCTTCTCCTTGCGTTCGCCCGCCGGGAATTCGTCCCAGGAAGGGGGGCTGTCGTCGCGTTTTACGGCCGGCTTTCCGGGAGCCTGCCGCTCGGGTTGCGTGGGCGCCGCGGCCTTCCTTCTCGAACCCACGTCGGATAGGAGGTCGTCGAGCGACTTGCCCCCAGCGGGCCGCGGCGGGGGCGGCTGGGCGAAACGGCCGGGCACGTTGGCGCCCGAACCCAGCTCCTCGAGGTCGAGGCCGGGCAACGGCGCGGACCGCACGCCGCGCCTCGCCTTCTTTGCGATGGCTTCGGCGGAACCGGGGGTTTTCGCGGCCGAGCCCCGAGCCCTGGCCGGCGCGGACTCGACCATCGCGGGCCTCTCCTCGGCCAGCTCCGGCTCGGCCGGTCTTGCGGCGGCGGGCGCCGCGGCCGGCCGTGGTGCCGATGGCGGCGGCGCCAACGTCACCTCGTCGATGGGCCGCGGCTTCTGCCCGGGAAGGACTTCGGGGTTCTTGAGCACGCGCACCAGGAAGATGGCGGTCGCGACCGAGGCCGCGCCGAACGCAGGCAAAAGCCACGGCGTGCGCCACAGGCGCGCGAGGAATCCCGGCTTGTCGGCCGTGGCGGCCTTGCGCGCCGAGCTGGCCTGGGCCTTGGCGGCCTCCATGACGGCCAGGCGCAGGCGGGCCGGAGGTTCCTGCAGAAGCGGGCCGGTGAGCGCCGCACGCGCCTGGCCGATGGCTCGGCGGTGGCTCGCCACCTCGGCGTTGCACCCGGGACAGCCGCGCAGGTGCTCCACGAACGCGGCGCGCGCCGCCGGCGACAGCTCGTCGTAGAGGAAGTCGAGCAGTTGCTCTTTGGCCTGGGCGCAGTTCATGGGGTGCTCTCCACGGCGGCAGGGCCGTTTTCGTCGGCAAGCTCGTGCAGGGCGACGCGCAGGCGCTCGAGCGCGTAGCGCATCCGGCTTTTCACCGTGGGCTCGCTGCTGCTCGTGGCCGCGGCGATTTCGGCGAAGGACATGTCCATCACCTCGCGCATGAGAAAGACCTCGCGCTGCTCGACCGGCAGGTCGGTGACCGCCGCGTCGACGCGCACCGCGATTTCGCGGTCCAGGGCCGCGCGCTCGGCGTTGCCGCCCGGCGCGGCCAGCCGCTCGATGCGATGCCCGCGAGGTTCGTCGCCGGCCACCCCCGGCGTCTGCTCCAGCGAGTCGGCCCGGCGCACGGACCCGCGCCGGGCGTTGTCGGTGCACAGGTTGCGCGCGATGGTGAGCAGCCAGGTCGAGAACTTGGCCGAGGGCCGCCAATCCGCCGCGCTCCGCACCACGCGCAAGAAGACCTCCTGCACCAGGTCTTCCGCCGTCGCCGAGTCCGGCACGAAGCGACGCACGAAGTTCCACAGACGCTTCTCATGGCGCGAAACCAGCTCGGCGAAAGCGGAGACATCGCCTTTCTGGTACCGCGCCATGAGAGCCTCATCCGTCATCGGCGCCGACAGTCTACAGTCGACTGTCGGCTCTCGACAATCAGTAGCGCTGCCACCCGGCGGGCGGTGCGGCGTAACGGCGGTAGGACGCCGGGGACACTGGGAAGGGGGCGGCGGTGCGGCGCAGGTAGCTCTCGCCTGGCCAGGGGTAGACGCCGTCCACGTTCACGCCCATGGCGAGAAGGCCGCTGCGGTCGTTGTAGCGCAGGCCCAGGACCGCGGCGGGCGTGCGGGAATTGGCGCGCACGAAGCCGACCTCGCGGATGTGCGAGGACACCGCCTCGCCGAACTCGGTGCCCAGGCCCGGGCGCTCGTAGCGGTAGGGGGAGTAGGTGTCGCTCGCGGCTTCGGCGGCGGCCCGACCCTTGGCCGCGCCGGAGGCGGGGCCACCCTCGGCCAGCGCGTCCTTGGCGGGAGAGGGACGAGAAGCCGGCGGCGGGGTCGAGGGGGCGGCGCTGCGCTTTCTCGCGCCGAGCGGGCCGTCGCGATAGCCGTAGTAGTCGTGGTCGCGGTAGTCGTCGAAATAGTAGGGCGGCGGCGGCGGGGGCAGGGGACGGGGGCGCCAGACGCGCTCGGGGAAGACCGCCACGCCGATGACGCCGACCTCGCGGGCGTTGCCCATGCGCGCGGCGTAGGAGTCCGCGACCGACGAGAAACGGAAGACGGCCGCCCGCGACTGGGACAGCCGCCAGCCGTCGATGTCCACGTGGCTCCACGCCGGCACCAGGTAGCCGCGCTTCTTGCGGAAGTCGCCGGGCTTGCCGTCCACCACGTCGCGGCCGTCCACGGTGACGACCGCCTCGATGCGGCGGCCGGTGTGGTTGCTGACCCGAATCACGTAGCGCTCGCCCACCCTGCCCATGACGTAGCTTTCGCCGGCGTGCCAGAAGGTCGGGGCGGGCGAGCCGTCGACCAGGACCTGCACGTCGTAGCCGGCCGCGCTTGCAGCCAGCGGGCGGCTCTCCGCATAGCGCGCCGGGGCGGCGCAGGCGACCAGCCCAACCGCCAGAACGGCCAGGCGGGATACCCGGGGCAGCGCACGAAAGGACCTTTTGTTCTTCATCATGACGACCCTCCTGCCTGGCTTGAACGCAGGGGGTTTGCGAAAGATCTAG
>JAFGPX010000237.1 GCA_016935975.1 Deltaproteobacteria bacterium | reverse complement strand
GGTAGTTGCCGCACTTGTGCTCGCTCTGCACGACCTGCAGGCCCTTGTTGGCGCAAGTTCCCACGTGTGGCATCATGTTCCACTGCAAGCCGGCGCCCTTGACGTACTTCATCGACGTCGAGTCGCCGAGAACCGTGCTGACGATCGTCCCGTCCTTGCCGCTGTCGTTGTTGGACATGGTGCCAAGGTAGATCTGCGCGGTCACGTTCCGCTCCGCGAAGGTCGGCCCCAGGTAGGTGCCGACAAACTTGTTGAAGAGCGACGCCGTCCACAGGCAGCTCGGATACCTCGTCGCGTAGCCCGGCTCGTTCTGTGGGTGAACCGCCTCGATCTTGATGTTCTCCTTGCCGTACTCCTCGACGAACTTGGCGAGGTAGATGGCGAGGGCCTTGAGGACTTGCGCGTCGTCCTTCATGTTCCCGCCGTCCCACCCGGACATGCCGTCGGCCGTGTAGGAGCCGGTTTTCATCCAGGTGGGAGGCGTCCAGGGACTGGCCCACAGGTGGACATCGGGCTTGACGGCCAGCGCGGCCTTGATGTACGGAATCAGCTTCTGTCGATCCCGCTCGACGGAGAACTTGTCCATGGCGTAGTCGCCCGCGTTCTCGTTCAAGGTGTAGCGATCCATGGCGTAGTCGCTCGCGCCGATGGGCACGCGCCCGTAGGCGAAATTCGCGCCCTCCGTCGCGTGGAAGAGGAGCTTGACCGCTCGCTCCCGGTCGGCGGCGCCGAGCACGGACATCGCGTCCCAGCCGGCCTCGTTGAAGGTGCCGCCGAAGCCCGACCAGTTCTGGTACGTCTTGCCGTCGTTCACGGTCACGTCGGCGTTTCCGCTCGTGACCTCGGTCCACGTCGACTCTTTCCAATAGGCGCCCTGCGCGGAGGTGACGACCTGCGGTTCGGGGGACGGCACCGTGCTGCCGCCTGTGCCAGGTTGCGTGGCCCCGCCCGAGCCGCCGCCGGTCTGGCTGCCGCCGCTTCCCTGCACGCCGCCCGTTCGGCCCTGGCTGCCGCCGGCGCTGCCAGCGTTGCCACCTTGCGATTGGGTGGTGCCGCCGCTGGCTCTGCCCGCCGCGCCCCCGCTCGCGCTGCCCGCCACGCCCCCGCTGGCGCTGCCCGCCGCGCCCCCGCTGGCTCGGCCCGCCACGCCCCCGCTCGGGTTGCCCGCCACGCCCCCGCTCGGGTTGCCCGCCACGCCCCCGCTCGGGTTGCCCGCCACGCCCCCGCTCGGGTTGCCCGCCGCGCCCCCGCTCGGGTTGCCCGCCGCCCCCCCGCTCGGGTTGCCGGCCGCGCCCCCGCTCGGGCTGCCGGCCGCGCCCCCGCTCGGGTTGCCGGCCGCGCCCCCGCTCGCGGGGGTGTCCCCGCCCGAGCCAGCCTGCGGAGAGGTGCCCCCCGTTTGTCCCGAGCCACATGCCGCGAGGAGAAACGCAATCGAAAGCCCTACGAGCGATGCTCGCACCTTGCTCATTGTGCAACCTCTTTGTCGAGTGTCCCGGCCCGCAGCCGCAAGACATGCGACCGTCCGTTTGGACTGTCTAACCATAGCACTTCTGTCCCCGATCGACCTGCGCGAGCGTTGTCCCGGGGCCAGCCACGAAACCAGACTTGCCACACTTGCGGGCACGGACAGCGAGCCGGCGAACTACGGAGCGACGCCAATCGCCGTGAAGCGCCGGTCGGCGATCATCGCGAATGTGGCGCCAGCTTCTCCCAGGTAATCAGCCTTCCGGGGGTGCACTGGATGGCTTCTTCGGCCGGAAGAGGTGCACGAATAGCCCGCCGATCAAGGTCAAGAGCCCGCCCCACCAGACCGGGGCGTGCAACTCGGAGAGCACGGTCGGAGGCGGGCTTCGCAACTGGGCGATGCCGGTGATCAGGATCAACACGCCGTAGATCAGCAGGATGCCGCCCACGAAGAACCAAACCGGGATGATGCGATGCTTTTCAGCCATTTGGATGCTCCTCGAACAGCTCGGAATACGTTGGGTGAGTGCCGACATTCAATCGCGGCCGCGGACCTCCAGCCGTGCCACTACCAGAAGACAATCTGCAAAACGACGAACAGGCCCAGCGAGATTGCCGCGTAGAAGATGGGCCGTTTCCACAGCGGCAGGTGCCCTTCGCTCGGCAACTTGGTGCAACCGTAGACCAAGCCTTCGAGCTCTTCCACCGGCTTGGGACGAGTGAACAGGCTGACGACTACCGTCACGACGACGCAGACCACCCACGACCACAGAGCCCGGTACATGTTCTCGGCCATGTCCTTGGCGTTGGCCGAAAGCGCGATCCAGGCGAGCTTCTGGGGGTCGGCCTTCACCAGCGCCCACATGCCGATGGAAGAGAGCGTGCCTGCGAGGAGGCCCCAGAAGCCTCCGGCCGGCGTTGCCCGTTTCCACAGCATGCCGAGCAGGACGGTGCCAAACAGAGGCGCGACGAAGAAGCTGAAGAGCGCCTGGACGTAGTCCATGATGCTCTTGAATTCCATGACCAAATAGGCGGTGCCGATGGAGATCAGCACGCCGAGCATCGTGCAGATGCGCCCCATGGTCACGTAGTGGGAGTCCGCCGCGTTCTTGCGGATATAGGACCGATAGATGTCGTAGGTCCAGACCGT
>JAFGPX010000027.1 GCA_016935975.1 Deltaproteobacteria bacterium | reverse complement strand
CTCCCCGGGGACCCAGGTCTTGTTGCCGTCGTCGCACTCGGCGCAACCGCCATCATAGGGAGAGGATTTGTGGTTCTGGTCGAACGCGCAGTATCTGACGGGGAACGCGGCCGGGCACCCCGTGAAGCTCGTGCATGTGTGGAGCAGGCTGCCGGCTTCTGGTTGGGGCATGGACTGGTTGGCGTCGGCACAGCCGTTGTTCTTCGCGTGCGTCCGCGCCAAGGTGAGCAGGCTCGTCTTGGACCCATCGTTCGACCCGAAGCAGATGAAGGCGACCTTGCTCACCGGAGTCTGGCAGCCGGCCGACCCGTTTTGCGGCGAGAGTGCGCGGAAGACATTCCCGCGCTGGCACGAAAGGGTGCTGCTCCACATGCCGCCGTAGCTGAATCCACCGGCGAAGATGCGCGACTCGTCGATGCAAAGGCCCCCCTTGAACGCCTTCACCATGTCGTCGGTGAAGGCCAAGTCTCGGCCATCCGTATTGGCCCAACCATTGTCGATGCCTTGGGGCGCGACGTAGATGTACTCGCGGGACGTATCGAGCCTCTTGAGCCCGTACCAATTCCAGCTGTTCGCTGGCGACACCGTGTTGCCGGTGACGACGTTCTGCATGGTGGCGCCCATCCAGTGGTACCCAATGAACAACTTGTAGGGCTTGCTGTCGTCGTAGTCGGTGGGGATGTCGATGGTGTACTGCCGGCTCAGACCCGCGCTCGTCATCGTCTTCACACCGTTCGTTATCGTCGGGGCCTTGCCGCAGCCGGCGCTCGGGACAGGGGCGTTGCCAGGCTCGCGCGGGTCGGTCGACGTGGCGCCGCCCGCCCCCGTCGTTCCGCCCGAAGCCGTCGTGCCGCCGACCGCGGTCGTCGCTCCTCCAGCAGGACCGGTCGTGCCACCGGCACCTGTTCTGCCACCGGTACCTGTTCTGCCACCGGCACCTGTTCTGCCACCAACGCCCGTCCCTGCGGTACCGGTCCCGCCGCCCTCGGACGTGGCTCCGCCAGCACTCGTCGCTCCGCCCATGGTGCCTGTCTGCCCACCGGTAGTCGTTGCGCCGCCCGCCGCGGTTCGGCCTCCGGTACTGCCGCCTGCCGGCGGTTGTTCGGTACTTCCTCCGGCGCTGGTCGTACCACCCGTCAGTGGCTGGGTGGTGGCGCCCCCGGTGCCGGGTGGAACGCCCGTTGTTTGCGCGCCCGCGGTCCCCCCCGAGGCGACCGTGGTTCCGCCCGACAGCGTCCCCCCCGTGCTCACGGTGCCGGTGCTCCCCGGGCTCGTGTTGCCCCCGGTCTTGGCACCCCCGTCGCCGTTCGAACAGGCTCCACCCATGACGGCGAGCGCGGCAACCCACGTGCACAGCAATTGGCCGGATTTCATGCGTCCTCCTTGGCGTCAGTCAAAACCGAAAACGACAAAGCCTCGTCCTAGAACTGCGTGAAGAACTTCCACACCGCGCCCTTGGTCCAGGTCCGGTCGCCGCCGCTGTCGGCGACGGTTCCTCCCTGCGCGGCCGTTCCCCCGGTTGCCGGCCCACCGCCGGATCCCGGATCTGACCCACCACCGCCTTCGCTCGGCGTGTTGGCCGAACGGGCGATGCTGGACAGAGGAAGCGCGGTCAGTGCGCGTGTGACATGCGAGCGTGTCGACATCATCCGAGCTTCCTTGGATCTCCTTCGGGAATTCGACGCTGCCGACTCGGTCGACTGCCCCGGGTAGGGCAGCCAGGCATCGTCCTGCTCCTACAGAATCCCCGCAACCGTGCCCGGCAGTGGCTCCGGGGCCCAAGTTCCGTCACCCTGACGCGGGCAGCGGTCTCTGACAACCCCTGCCTTCCACGACAGCCGCGATGGCTGCGGGGGCAGGGATCTGTTTCACGGGTCCCAGAGCTTGTTCCGCAAATACCGCAACCGCGCGGAATCCTTGGTTGTCCGCCGCAGAAATTCTATACCACGACTCGCGGCCAGGGACGTCTCCGCGACGCACGGTCGGATTCGGCAAACCACGATGGCTTGCCGGCCGTGGTCGGCGCACGTCAGGTGGCCGGGGACCGCCACGCCTCGACCGCCGAGTCGAGCCGCCGGCTTGGCGATGCCGGTAGACGGTGTTGCCCCGAGACCGACTTCGCTGCCATGGGCGACACAGACAAGCTCCCGGCTCGGGGACTCAGGCAGCGATGCCTTCGCCGGCACGGGCCGCACCGGGGGCCGCCAGCGCGCCCCGCTCGGCGCTTGCCTGCGAAGCCCGCGATGGGGTCGTCGGTGGCAGTAGCGCAGATGCTCGCGCAGGATGCGTTCGGCGTGAAGATCGACGAGCTCGCGAAACACGGGCAGAAACCATAGCGTGGAGGCTCCCGAGCGACCAACCGCGTCGTCCGTACGAGGTCTCTGCGGCCCACAGGGCTTCTTCCGGAAACCCGTGCTCAAAGGTCCAGATCGGACGGAGCCCCGTACAGAGTGTCGCGCCACAGGGCGTACCCGATTCGCGTGCCGCCTCCCGAGATCTCGAGCACCACATTCTCCTCGGAGTCGATCTCTTGGATGATGGAATCCGTCGAGTAGGTGATCAGGGTGTTCCCCCCCGGCAGGCGCTGGACATCGCCCAGGTTGGTGGCCCCGTACGCGCTCTCGTAGCGCGTGCGCTCGCTTCCGTCGAGAGCGTACTCGATCACGGCCGAGGCTTTGCCCGCCCCCGCGCTGTTGGCGAAAATCACGATGCCGTCGTCGAGGAGATGGTGCCCATGCTGCGTGCCACCCCAGGCGCTATTGCCGCCGCGCACGATCTCCGATAGCCGCCACTCCACGCCGCCCGATCGGTTGATGATGAAGACGTCCTGGGTCAGATCCGAAAACGTGTAGACGTCCTCCTTGCGGGAGTAGCGAATCGCATTGCTGTGACAGCCCATGCCGCCGGAGCCGCTGAGGTAGTTCTGGGACTCGAACACCTCCGCCGTGCGACCGCTCGGATCGATCTCGAAGATGCTGTCGCAGTCGCTCTCGCCGTACTCCAGATACGCCATGCGATCGCCCTCGATCGGCGTGATGTCGTGCGAGCCCACGGCCGCCGGGTAGGTCTGCCCCTCCAGGGTGTCCATGGACACGCGCTCCAGCGGACCTCCCTGCAACCCCGAGATGACCATCCACATGTTCTTCCCATCGGCGGACATCCGAGCGCGCGCAATGCTGTTGCTGCTCGCTTGGTGCCACCAGACGATATCCCCGTCGGCATCGACGATGAACGCGATGCCCGTGCCGCTTCCGCTGCCCGCGGCCCCGCCCGACCAGTAGGACGTGACGATGAATCCGCGTTCTCGCGCGGCATCGTCGCGCACCGTGAACCCGCCCAACTTCAGCAGGGTCGTCGGAGGACCGGTGTCGATGGTGTGGTCGTCGCTCGTGTAGAGGCTGCCGCCCGAATCGACGACCACCCGGAAATGGTAGGTGTGGTCCGGCTTCATCCCGAGCAGCAGGGTGCGGAAGCCGGCCTCGGCCAAATCCACGGGCGCGGCCATCCCGTATTCCGTGTCGAGCCCGAACTCGATCCGGGCCTGGTCGACGGTCTCCAGATCGACGGACCAGGTCACGATTCCGATCGTTCCTGGTGCCTTCGCCTTCTCGTCGCTCGCCAGATGCGCGTCGACCGTGAAGCGAGGGCCATTCCCGCCGGTATTCGTCCCGCCGGTATTCATGCCGCCACCGCCCGAGCCTCCGCCAGTGCCCGCCCCAGCGCTCCCAGCCGCCCCGCCGCGACCGGTCCGACCACCGCTGCCGGCCACGCCGCCGCCACCGGCCACGCCGCCGCCACCGGCCGCCCCACCGCTGCCAGTCCGGCCACCGCTGCCGGCCGCGCCGCCACCACCGGCCACGCCGCCGCTGCCAGTCCGGCCACCGCTGCCGCTCCCGCCACTGCTGCCGGCCACGCCGCCGCCACCGGTTTGGCCACCACCGCTGCCAGTCCGGCCACCGCTGCCGGCCACGCCGCCGTAACCGGTCTGGCCACCACCGGCGCTCATGCCGCCGCTGCCGGCCGCGCCGCCGCTACCGGCCCGGCCACCGCCCCCGCCCGTGGCGCCACTGCCCGCTTGGCCACCGCCGCTTGCCGAGCCACCGCTGCCTTTCCCGTTCGCGCCGCCCGATCCGTCGGTCGCGGACTTGGCCAGACAACCAGCGCCGACGAGGCCGAGGCCTCCCAGGAAGACGAATACGGCCGAAAGACGCTGCATGACTCGATACTCTCCTCTTGGTTCCAGCGCTGTGAAAGAAGACCTGGCGATGTCGCCGACGAAAGCGCGGTTGGCCCTGGATTAGAGACCGCGAGACGGCATTTCTGCCGAAAAGGCAGCCTCGTGCCCTTTCCCGTTTGACACCGTGCCCACGAGATTGGCTTGGCTCGTCGCTAACGCAATACGTCCGAGAGAAGGAATTGGTCGACCAGCCCCCAGATCCCGGCCCGTTCGGGTCATCGAAACCTCCTTCGCCTCACGGCGCACCTTCGCCAAGCAGCAAGATCGCCTGCGTGGCCGCCGGAAGGCCCTCTGGGCCACGGGACAGCTCTCCGTCGTCGAAAGCGCGCGCCAACGACTCGGCGGCCGCGTGGCCCCTCGGAAGAACACCCGTGCCGCAAGATGCCGTCGACGATGCGGCTCCGTTCCTCGGTATCTCCTTGTGGATCCTTCCTCGATGACCGGCAGGGGTACTAGCTGTCGAGGATGCGGTCTACTTGACCCTGGTCCAGATCCATCACGTAGGGCACGCCGCTGATCTGTGCGGCCTCCTCGGTGAGCGCGGCCAAGTCGTCCCGGGTGATGTGCGCGAGGGCGAACTTGCGAGCGCCGGCCATGAGCTGGCGCAGACCTTGCGCCAAGCGCTCGTAGTAGGTGTAAAGGCCGATGGCGCCCGTGGGCAGCTTCTCGAAGGCGAGGTCGCCGATCTCGCCACGGAGAATGCCAGCGGTAACGAAGATCTCGTCGCGCGTGTTGCCGAAGCGCCGTACGTACACGGGCACGTCGTTGTTCTGAATGGCGCGGCCAATGGTCCGGCCCACCATCGCGGCGGCGATTGGAGCGCGCGCCATGCCCACCATCTTCACGAAGGGGGCGCCCATCGCCAGTCCCTTGAATATCTGGTCCTCGAGCGCGAAGCCGCCGTTCACGGCCAGCGCGGGCACGCGCCTCCCCTTCTCGGCCAAGCGCTTGGCGTAGCGGTAGAGCAGCGAGTGCAGCTCGACCGGGGGCACGCCGCACTCGTTCATCATGCGCCAGGGGCTCATGCCGGTGCCGCCGCCCGCGCCGTCCACGGTGAGCAGGTCGATGTCGTACTTCGACGAAAAAACGACGGCGCGCGCCAGATCGGCGGGACGGTACGCCCCGGTCTTGAGGAACACGTACTTCGCGCCCGCCTTGCGCAGCTCGGCCACGCGGGCCGCGAAGGACTCCTCGGTGACCATGCCGACGCGCGAGTGGCGCTCGAACTCCTTGAAGCAGCCGCGCTGGAAGTCTTGAATGACCCGTTCGTTGGTCGGGTCCGGCAATACGATGTAGCCGCGCTGGTGCAGAAGCTGCGCCTTCTTGAGGTCGGTGAGCTTGACCTCGCCGCCGATGTTCTTCGCGCCCTGGCCCCACTTGAGCTCGACGGTTTCCACGCCCAGCTTCTCGATGGCGTATTCCTGCACGCCCAGGCGCGTGTCCTCGACGTTGGCTTGCACGATGACGGCGCCGAAGCCGCCCTGCTGGTGGTCCTGGTAGAGCTTCACCCGGCGCTTGAGATCGACGGTGTCGACCGTGCGGCCGTTCTTGATCACCGCCTCGGGATCCATGCCGACCACGTTCTCGCCGATGGTCAGGCCGGTGCCGGCCAGCGCCGAGCCGATGGCCAGGCCGTCCCAGTTGTTCTTG
>JAFGPX010000236.1 GCA_016935975.1 Deltaproteobacteria bacterium | reverse complement strand
GGCCAGCGGTAGGGATTGGCCTCGCTCGACTTGGCCGCGCGCAGGTTGTGCACGGCCTCGAAGCCGAGGAGCGCCAATGGTACCACCTCGAGCGCGGAGAAGACCGCGCCGAGCGCGATGATGGGCGTGGGCGCGCCGGTCCAGTACAGGTGGTGGAACGTGCCGATCACCCCGCTGCCGAGGTAGAGGAAGATGCTGAAGTAGACGGCCCGCAGTGCGAAGCGGGCACCAACGACCCCGATCCGCGCCAGCAGGAACGCCATGAACACCGTGGCGAAGACCTCGAAGAACCCCTCGACCCAAAGATGGACGACCCACCACCGCCAGTACTCGGCGTCGGACAGGTGGCTGCCCTGGCCGTAGAGGAGGCCCACCATGTAGAAGGCCGGGATGCTGATGGAGCTGTAGAGCAACAGGTGGGTAATCCCGCCGGCGTCCTTCTCCTCGCCGAGTGCCGGCCGGATGGCGCGTACAACTAGCACCAGCCAGACTATCATGCCGACGATGAGCAGGATCTGCCAGACGCGGCCGAGTTCGATGTACTCGTAGCCCTGGTGCCCGAGCATGAAGCCGTCGCCGCCGAACGCCCCGAGGATTGACGCGTAGGTCCCGGCGAGGGCGCCTACGACCACCACGACCACCGCAGCGAAGAGCGCCCAGACAAGCTTGCCCTGGTGTCTTGGCTCCCGCCCGACGTACGGCCCGATGAAGAGCCCGGCCGCGAGGAAGCATGTCGCGATGAAGAACACCGCGAGTTGCAGGTGCCAGGTGCGCACCGCAGCGTAGGGCAGGATCCCACCGATCGGGATGCCGAAGAAGCTCGTTCCCTCGACGGTAAAGTGGCCTGTGATTGAGCCCATCGCTACCTGGATTACGAACAGCGCCATGGCGACCAGGAAGTAGGCAAGCGTCGCCTTCTGGCTCGCGGTCGGTGAGGGCTCGGCGAGCTCGGTGACCAGCTTGGCCTGGTAGTCCTCCTCGCGGACGTACCTCTGGTAGAGGAAGATGGCGCCGGCGATGGCGAGGATGAGGAGGATGACGCTGACGATCGACCAGATGAGCGACCCGGGCAGCGCCTGGTTGCCAACGAGCGGGTCGTAGGGCCAGTTGGCGGTGTAGGTGTACGTCTCGCCCGGGCGGTTGGTCCCCGCGGCCCACGCGAGCCAGGAAAAGAAGCTCGCCACAAGCCGGCCCTGATCATCCGTGGTGACGATGTTCGGCTGGAGGCCCATCCGTTCGTTGCCGGTGCGGAAGAGGTCCGTGTAGTAGCGCGTCAGGTTCGCGTGCGCCTCGACCTGGAAGGGCGTGAAGGTGAGCCGTCCCGACGAGGCGTTGTAGCGGTTGGTCTTCAGCTCCTCGATCACCAGGGCCGTAATGCGGGCGCGCGTCGGTGCATCGAGCCGCTCCAGGTCGGCCTGGGTGAAGCTGGCCGCCTCCTCGGGACCCTGGCCGAGGTGCCGTGCGGCGACGAAAAGCCCCATCCGATGCAGGTAGTCGGCAGACCAGTCCGGCGCGAGGTAGGCTCCGTGCCCCCAGATGCTGCCGATGTGCTGGCCTCCTCGGCTGTAGAAGTAGCTCTGGCCACCGGTGACATCCTGTCCCGTGAACACCACCTGCCCGCTCTCGGTCGCCACTTCGCTCGGGATCGGCGGCTTGTCCCTATGCATGAGGTACCCACCGAAGAGGAGCACCCCGAAGGCCAGCACCAGCATGAAGAGCAGGACAGCTCTGGTTTTTGGGTTCTCCATGGCTCACTCCTTTTTCGTTTCGCGGCGGCGCTGCCGCCTCGGCCGTTTCCGGGCATAAGGCAATCGAGCGATCCGAGCGAACGCGGCGTCATCCGTCGCCAGAGCCCCGATTCCTTTCGCCTTGATGATACGGGCAGATCGCGTTCGGCGCGATCGGAGAACCGCCCTTCTCCCCGATCCTCTGCAGGCACGTTCCTCACGCTTCCCCTCTCGCCAGCGAGGGAGAGGGGTTGGGGTGAGGGCAAATCCGTTTCCCTCACCCTGCCCTCTTCCCCGAGGGAGAGGGTGATAGTGCTCTTGGGCACCCCCTTGGTGGATCGTCTCGTGCCTTGCGACCGACCTTCGGTACTTTTCAGACACACTCTCAGGCAGCGATGGTGTATTTGTGACGGAGCCCGACAAGCACGGGGCGGCTGCGCGCCTCTTTCGCCGGCACGGTGAAGTTGTCGAGGCAATCCAACTCGCCGGCAATGCGGTCCTCTCCCCGGATCTCGTTCTCTTTGCCCATTCGGCGGATCAGGGCTCGGGTGGCCGGCCGGCGGGTCGCTGGGAACGACGTCGCCGAAGCAAGCGCCAGAGCGAACGATGCCGGCGAATCACGGTTTCCGGGCGCACGATGGTGACGGCGTCCAGCAGCGCCGGGAAGGCCCTGGTGATGGCGGCCATGGCGAAGCGGTCACGGATCTCGAGCCGAGGGCGTGGGGCGGCCCGCTTGAGGACGACGACCTGCTGGCGGAGCAGCGCGTTCGTCGCGATGGGCCTGGCGCGCGCCTGCTATAGCTCGATATCACCCCACTTCCGACAGGTGGGCCGCTTGATTTGCGCTACGGTGTACTTGAACGTGAAGATCGTTTGGGGGGAACCTTCCGTCTCGCTGACGGTTATCTTGATCGGGACAGAGCCCTTCTTGGGCGCCTTCAGCTCGCCGGGAATGTCGACGAACCCGTATGCCTGGACGAGTTGGCTCTTGTCCCCCATGGATACTTCCAACGTGTCGCCTTCCTTGTTGGTCTGGCAGCTCAAGTTGAACAAGAGACTGCCATCTTGCTGTTCCCTGCAGTTGGTAGGGCTGCACGTAAACGAGATGGTCTTTCCCTTGCATCTCAGAGTGTTGATTGTCTGAACAGGGCCGGATCTCTTCTCGCGTCTATCCGCCTTCTTCGCCAGGGAAGTGGAAGTCAGCATCAAGAGAATGAACACGGAAACAACGAGTTTCATTTTGCCTGCTCCTTTCTTTCTTGCCCGAAACCGGCGCGGATGTGGTCGTTGATACATGTGCCGTCGGAGCCCTCGGTGGGCAGCCCTGGCTCGGGGTCCACCCCGCCGGCGGCAGCCAAGGCGATCACGATGGCGACGCGGACGTTGCACGAGCGCATGCACCGCACGGCAGCCGACGAGGCGCGGAAACCTCGGGCATCGCCTGGAGAACGCATTCCACATAGGGTCCGCGATCGCGAAAACAAGTCAACTCCCCGCTGGTGGCGAAAGGCCACCAGAGTAGTGGCTCTCTGCTGCCCCAAACGTGAGAGGATAGGGAGCAAGGAGTCCCCGTGACATCTCGCATTGCACGATCATTCGCAAGAGCCAGGGTTGCGCTTGTTCTCTTGGCGCTGGCAGCGACGGGTTGCTCGTCTCGCTCGCGGGCCGCCCCTGGCGCCGGCGAGGGTGGAGGCTCGGCCGCAGGCGGCAGCGGCGGAAGCACCACAGAGCCGAGCTCGGGTGGGGTTTCGGGCAGCGGCGGCAGTCCGGGAAGTGGTGGCGGGGCTGCGGAGGGCGGCGGCGGGACTGCCGCGGGCGGCATGACCTCGGGTGCCGGTGGCACGACCGCGGGAACGGGCGGCACGGTCGCGGGGCGTGGCGGAGCCGGGGGCCAGGGCACGGGCGGCATCGCCGCCACGGGCGGCACCACCACCTCGGGCGGCGCCACCGGGGGCAGCAATGGCGGCACCACGGGAAGCGGGGGCAGCGCCGGTAGCGCGGGCGGAGCCACGGGCGGCGGTGCGGGCGGCAGCAGCGGCGGCAGCGGCGGCAGCGGCGGCAGCGGCGGCAGCGGCACCGGCGGCTCCGAGCCCACCGGACCCTTCCCGGGCCAGGCGTGCTTGAGCCGAGCCGACAGCCTGGTGGCGCAAATGACCGCCGACGAGAAGTACGGGCAGATGCTGCAGATGGAGAGGGTGGGCTTGACCAACCAGGACGTCACCCAGTACGCGCTCGGCTCGGCCTTCAGCCAGGGAGGCTCGGCACCCTCGGACGGCTCGGCGACCGGATGGGCCGACATGACCGACGGCTACCACCAGGCGGCCCTGGCCAGCCGGCTCAAGGTACCTTTCCTCTATGGCGCCGACGAAGTGCACGGCATGAGCACCGTGAAGGGGGCCGTGGTCTTCCCGCACAACATCGGCCTTGGCGCCACCCGGAACGCCACCCTGGTCGAGCAGGCCGCGCGCATCACCTCGGACGAGGGGCGCGGGTGCGGCGTAGACTTCTTCTTCTCGCCCGTGGTCGCGGTCGCGCTCGACGAGCGCTGGGGCCGCACCTACGAGGCGTTCGGCGAAACCACCGAGCTCGGGAGCACCCTGGGCGTGGCCATGACCAAGGGGATCCAGCTCACGCCCACCGGCGGGTTCACGGGGATCCTCGCCAACGCCAAGCACTACTTGGGCGACGGCGGCACGGATAGGGGCGTGACCGGTGGCAACACGGCGGGCGACGAAACCAAGCTGCGCGCGATCCACCTCGAACCCTTCCGCGCCGCGATCAAGGCGCGGGTAGGGTCGATCATGCCCTCCTACAGCAGCTGGCAAGGCACCAAGATGCACATCAACAAGACCATGATCACCGACGTGCTCAAGGGCGAGCTCGCCTTCGGCGGCTTCGTGATCTCCGACTTCAACGCCTGCTTCCAGCTCGGACTGTCGGATCAGGCCGGAATCGAGCAGTGTGCGAATGCCGGCGTCGACATGTTCATGTCGTACGGC
>JAFGPX010000235.1 GCA_016935975.1 Deltaproteobacteria bacterium | reverse complement strand
AGGCACACGAGAAGGCGCATGGCTCCGCCATCCTACCCCGGCCCAGAATGCTCACGATTCCCCGTGCGCATGAGGTTTTCGCGGATCGCGGAGGGTTCTTCGACGGCGAGATACCCCATTCGAATGAACTAGGCCCACGCGACCCGGGGATTCGCCCGACATGAGGAATGCAGGCCGGCACGCGTTTGCGGGTCCGGCCCGAACGGCGAACCCGCCTACGGGTGCGTGGCGTTCACGACCGCGAGGATCCGTCCGACCCACACGATCGTGCCCTTCATAATCAGCTCGACGGCATAGGTACCGACGACGAAAGCGACCAACCGGCCCGCGATCTCGATGTAGCGCTCGACGAGCTGTCCACCTCGCGGTTTCACCCAATCGTGAAGGTGCTTGAGCGCGATCATGACGGCGATGGAAATCCCCACCGCCACGATCACCGCGAGAACAGCAAGGAGTGGGCTCAGGACTTTACCGATAAGCACGCTGGCGCTCACCGAGGCCGGACCGACCAGGATAGGCATCGCGACGGACACCGCCGCGCTTCGCACCGGCCCGCGGAGGCCGGCGATGGCCTGGTTGCCCTTGAGCATGAAATTCACACCGACGATCAGGAAGGTGAGGCCACCGAAGATCTGGAACGATGCGAACTCGGCCTGCAGAAACGTGGCGAAGACGAGGTCGCCGAGCAACGCGAACGAAGCAAAGATCGCCGTTGCGATGATCCCGCCGCCAACCAACACGCGGGCGAAGGTGCGCAGGGAAAGCTCCTGCACGAGCCCGATGACGTAGACGATCAACAACAGCGGGTTCAGGATGATGAGCAAGAGGCCGGTGGAGTGCAGGAACGCCTTCATGTGCTCACTCCCGCCCCGACATCTCGCTGCGCTCGCCGCGCAGCGACCCGGCCACCGATGCGCGAGCCATGCCGAAATCCTCGTTGATTGGGGCGGATACGGCAATCCGCAGCGCGCAACGGTTGACTTTCGGGAGAAGCGGCCAGCTCGTCATGGCCACGCGGACCATCCGCACGATACGGAAGGCCCCGCGGCGGCCGCTCAAGGCGCATCCTCATCGGGGACCTGGCGGGGATCAAGCTCGACATCCTCGCTTTCCGTAGACGAATCCGATTGCTCATCGCCATGCTCCGCCTCGCCTTCGTCCGCCTTCGCCTGCCCGGTTTCGTCGTACTCCACGCCCGGCTTCTGCAGGTACTCTTGGATGGGCCGACGGACCTTGCCCCTGATGCGCCCTCTCGTCACCAGCACGGGCACGGGCTCCGTCAGCTCGTAGTAGTACCCGCGCGTATCGATCACGTATACGTACTCTTTGTCCTCGTAGGTAAAGGACTTGCGCAGCCACATGGCTTGGTTGCCCGCTCGCTCGAACGGACGCCGCTGCAGGATGAAGTCGAACAGCCGGACGGCGCGGCTGTTGACCAGGCGATGGCAGCCGTGCGAATACCGGCGAGCGATCGAGGTGTAGTCGACCGAGCCGTGGGTGCGGATGCCGTTGTCGTAGAGCTTGTCGCCGACCACGCGGTGGTGAATCGCCTCGACCAACCCGAAGGCCGACTGGAAGCCCGGTCCCATCAAGTCGGTGTTCACCACGGTCGCCGGACCCTTGTTGCGATCGAACCTCTTGCGCGTGACCAGGGCCCGAGGTGGTGTGGTGTCTGGTGGAATCCACACCGGACTCGCCACGATCTCTTTCCAGACGCATGGCCCCACGTCGGAGTTCTTGTACCTGAGGTAGACCTTGCCGTCCGCGTCGGTTTCGCCGCGCCACGAACCGATGGTCGTGCGCCAACGCACGAGTGGAATCCTCTGGTCCCGCCAATGAGCGAACACGGTCAAGGTCGGGAACCTCCGGCGTGGATGCGGAACGAGATTGCCGTCCTCGTCGAAAGGAACGTCGTACCACACGTCGCCGCGATCTATCAGGACGGACAGGTCCATGCTCTCGCTGTAGTAGGGCGGTAGCGGGGGCGCGCGAAAAGCGACGTGCATTCCAGCAAGGCGCTCGCGCCCCACCTGCCGCAGGAAAGCTTCGGCGTCCTCGATGCTCCGCACCCCGAGCGCGGCCATGAGCCCATCTGCGCAGTCGCCGACGAGGTTGGGTACGACGTGCTCCTTGCCGTCGGCGTCCTTGTAGGTCGCCGGACGTCTTCGGCCGGACACAGAGCCATCTTCGAGGATGGCCGCGGCGTCCGCAACGTGCGCCATGAGGATGCGGCGGAAGGTGTCGAAGTGTAGCTGCATCGGCGAGCGCTGAAGCGCCTCCAGGGTCTCACCGCCCAGGAATCCCCAGCCAGAAATGTCGTTCTTGCGCTCCCAAGCTGCCAGCGCCTGATTGGTCGCCCAGTCGAAGAGGCCGTCCTCGTGTCGCATGCGCGAGGTGAGCAGCCCCTCGCAAACCAACCGCGCCTGGACCGCGCGAATCGCCCGCAAGCGCGCCCGGCCGCGCCAGTAGCGTTCGATGCGCTCGGCCGACCCGGGACGCCTCTTCGCGATGCCGGCAAGAATGGCATTGTGACTTTCCTCCGCGCCCAACTTGTCGTCAAACGAAGACGGTTGCGGCACGTCGGTCGGGTTGTCAACTGCCGCCTTGTTGCTGGCCAGCAGCTTGTCGACCCAACTGGCGTCCGAAAGAGCTTGTCTGTAAGCACTTCGAGCCCGCTTGCGGCTTTGGAAGGTGACTGTACCTTCAAACGCTGCCAGACCCTCGACATCGACCTGATCGTAACACGCCTTCTCGCGATCGGTCTCGATGCGAGCCAGCAGCACCGAGAGTGTGGGAGGAATCCCGTAGGCCTCGAGGTAGTTGCGGTCGCGCTGCACGCGGACGGCGCGCCTGGCATTGGCGATGGCGCGCCGGCCTGCGGGAGTCCTGGCGGCGCCCTTGACCAGCGAGATGCCAGCCGCAGACATCGCGGCCAAGGCGCCCTGCGTGGTCTCCATCAGAACCTCCTCCGGGCTGGCGCGATCACTCGCCAGCCGGATGAAGGTGCTGCGGTAGGGGTTTGGCTTGACTTCCGTGTCAGGGCCGTCCGACTCGCTGAAGATGAACGGCGCCCACTCGTCGGAGAGATCGACGTCGAGCAGT
>JAFGPX010000234.1 GCA_016935975.1 Deltaproteobacteria bacterium | reverse complement strand
GTCGGACCGAGCCGTTCGGAGTGGATTCGGCCCGGATGCAAGGAGCGGCGAAGCGCCGAATACTAGAGGTATTCAAGCGAGCGGCGAGGCAGCAGACGGGCCGGAATCCGCCCGAACGGCGACGCGGAGACTTTCGCCACGGGCTGCTAGGACAACTCGGGAGCCACAAATCGCACCCCCACAACCCTTTGACAACATTCGGGATTGTGGGAACATAGCGGCCATGACCAAGGCCGACATCGTCGAGACTGTCTACGAGAGAGTCGGTGGCTTTTCCAAGAAAGAAGCGGCTGAGATAGTCGAGACCGTCTTCGATACGATCAAGGCCACCTTGGAACGAGGCGAGAAGATCAAGATCTCCGGCTTCGGCAATTTCGTGGTGCGGGACAAGAACTCGCGCACGGGACGCAATCCACAGACCGGCGAGGAGATCGTCATCACCGCGCGGCGGGTGCTCACCTTCAAGCCCAGCCAGGTCTTGAAGAACTCGCTCAACGGCCAGTCTTCCGCCTAGCCCGCGGCCGATGGGGTAGCCCTTGCCCAGACGCAAGGTCGTACCGGTTTCCCCGGGGGCCATCCCGGACAAGCCGTTCTTCAAGATCGGCGAGGCGGCCCGGCTGTGCGCCCTCAAGCCCTACGTTCTGCGTTACTGGGAAACCGAGTTCCGGTCCATCAGGCCGCAGAAGACACGCTCGGGCCAGCGCCTCTATCGGCGGCAAGACATCGAGCATCTTCTGCGCATCCGCAGCCTGCTCTACGATCAGCGCTTCACCATCGAAGGCGCCCGCAACCGCCTGCGCGAACTGGGGCATGACGAGGCCGCTTCGCCGCCCTTGCCGCCGCCTGAAGTCGATGTCGAAACCATGCGCAAGATGAAGCGGGCCGTGCTCGAGCTGATTAGCCTTGTGGAAGAGCCGTAGCTCCACTACATTTCGCATCCTCTTGGCAACATATCGGGGCGTGGCGCAGCCTGGTTAGCGCACCTGACTGGGGGTCAGGGGGTCGCTGGTTCAAATCCAGTCGCCCCGACAAGTGTGAAAATCCCGTGGGAGCGGCGAGCTTGGCTCGGCGCGAACCATCCGGGAGGGCTTGGCGAGGCCTCGCGCAGCGGGGGTGTGGCAGGGAGGGAGGCAGGTGCCGAGTGCAGAGCTGACCCTCCCAGGGTTCCCGTGCAAATGTCGGAAAAGAAACCACTCATTCTCCTCAGCAACGACGACGGCGTGACGGCGCCGGGCATTTTGGCGCTTGCCGGCGCTTTGGCCGAGGTCGCCGACCTGATCATCGCCGCCCCCGACCGCGAGCGCAGCGCGGCCGCGCACAGCATCAGCCTCGATCGTCCCCTGCGCGTCGAGCAGGTGGCCGCCAACACCTGGTCCATCGACGGCACGCCAGTGGACTGCGTGTACCTTGCGCTTCACCACCTCGTACCCCGCAAGCCCGACCTCTGTCTGTCCGGCATCAACAACGGCTTCAACCTCGGGTCCGATGTCTTCTACTCGGGCACCGTGGGCGCCGCGCTGGAGGGCGCGCTGCGCGGAGTGCCCGGCATCGCGTTCTCGCTGGAACGGCAGAGCCCGCAGGACTTCACCCATGCCGCGGCATTCGCCGTTTCTCTGGTGCGCGAGATTTTCAGCCGCGGTCCCGGCGCCATCGAGGAAGAAACCATGCTCAACGTGAACCTGCCGGCCGGTCCCGTGCGCGGGGTTCGGCCAACCCGTCTGGGCCGCCGTATCTACCGCGACCAGGTCGCCGTGCGGAAGGATCTGCGCGGCAAGGAGTACTACTGGATCGGTGGCCCGGAAGACAAGGGCCCCGACCTCCCGGACGCGGATTGCACCGCCATCGCCGAGGGTCTGGTGTCCGTCACCGCCCTGGGGCTCGATCTCACGCACGAGCCCACGCAGAAGCGCATGGCCGCGTGGTGGTCCGACAGCCGCATGCAGAGGCCGTAGGCGCGATCCATCGCGGCCACGGATAGCGGATGGACTGTCGCGGCCAGACGCGGTAGGGGTTGGAACAGGGATGTTTCTTCGTCCGAGAGAATCTCTGGCTCTGCTCTCCCTGTCGGCCACTCTGGGCTGTGCCACCGCCGGTGGCGACAACCCTCCCATGCACACGGATCTGCCGGGCACTTGGTACATGGTCGAGCCGGGCGACACGCCGGTGTCGATCGCCAAACGAGCCAGAATCCCGCTCGACGATCTTCTGGAGATCAACGGTCTGCGCCGCAACGATCCCCTCGAGCCGGGGCGGCCGATCTTTCTTTATGGCAGCGCGCAAGGAATTGCCAAGGCCGAGCCAAGCCTGGCGCCGCCGGCCGCGGCACCCGAGCCGGCGCCCAAGCCCGAGCCGCCGGGCAAAGTGGCGCCGCTGCGCTGGCCCCTCGCCGCGCCAAGAGTTACCTCCCGTTTCGGCAGGCGTTGGGGCAGGCCGCACGAAGGCATCGACATGGCGGCGCCCATCGGCACCCCGGTCTATGCCGCGGCGGCCGGCACGGTGCTGTACTCGGGCGATCGGGTGCGCGGCTACGGCAACATGGTCGTGCTCAAGCACAGCGGTGGGCTCGTGACCGTGTACGCTCACAACTCCGTGGTGTTGGTGAAGACCGGCGAAGCGGTGGCCATGGGACAAGAGATTGCCCGGGTAGGAGACACGGGGCGCTCGACGGCGCCGCACCTGCACTTCGAGGTCCGCCGCCGGGACGTCCCGGTGGATCCCATCCCGTTTCTGCCGCCTTTGAAGTAGAAACAAGCACATGGCAAGCAGCGACGCCTCGACCATCGATCTCCGCGCCCTGATCCGCGACGTTCCCGACTTTCCCAAGCCGGGCATTCTCTTTCGCGACGTGACCCCGTTGCTCGGCAACGGCCCGGCCTTCCGCGCCTGCATAGGGCAACTGGCCGGCCGCCTCGCGCCGCTACGACCGCAAGCCATCGCCGGCATCGAATCGCGCGGTTTCATCTTTGGCGCCGCCGTGGCCATGGAGCTCGGCATCGGCTTTTTGCCCATTCGCAAGCCGGGCAAGCTGCCTTGGAAGACGCGCAAGGAAGCCTACGCCCTGGAATACGGCAGCGACGCCATCGAGGTGCACGAGGATGCCGTCGCGGCAGGCACGCGCGTGGCCTTGGTCGACGACTTGCTCGCCACCGGTGGCACCGCCGGCGCGGCCATCAAGCTTCTGCAGGGGCTCGGCGCCGAGGTCGTGGCTGCGGCCTTCGTCATCGAGCTGGCCATTCTCGAGGGACGAGCGCGCCTGGGCAGCGTCCCCTGTCAGGTCCTGATCGCATACGCGTAGCCGCGCCGATGGCTGCTTCGTCGGGCGAGTTCTCCTCCCGCGAAGTGGCGCAGCCTCTCCCCGAAGGCTCGGGGGATCGATCGCACGACAGGGGTGAGGCGACCTCGCGCGGCCGTGCTATCTTGGCGGTCGAGTCTACGCCAGAGGGGGAAACGCCGTCGATGCTCGTGGTCATCAGCGATCTGCACCTCAACGACGGCTCCGCTGCGCCCGAGAACATCTCGCCCAAGGCCTTCGCCATCTGGATGGAAGAAGTCCTGGCCCTGGCTCGGCGCAACCGGGCACGCGAGCTGGTCTTCCTCTACCTGGGAGACATGGTGGACCTGCTGCGCACCGAGTACTGGTTCTATCCCGAGCCGGGCGCCCCGCTCGGTGCGCAGGCGGCCGAGAGCTTCCCCCTCGAACATCGTCCGTGGGGCGACCGCCACATCAACCAGCATCCCGAGCAGCTCTCCGAACCCTGCCGCGCGCGCGCGCTGGCCATCCTGCGCAGGATCTGCCACGTGGCGCGCGAACAGCTCGCGTACTTGAACGGCGAGGCTGACGAGGCCAAACGTCGCCTGGCGGACCTGGGCATCCCGATTCGCCGCATCTACATCCCCGGCAACCACGACCGCCTGCTTTGGGTCGACCCGGCCGTGCGCGAGGGGATCTTGCAGGCCTTCGCGTCCGACATGGTCGCCGGGCCACGCCCTTTCGAGATCCACCTGCCCGAGTATGGCCTGCTGGCTCGACACGGCCACCAGTGGGATCCGTGGAACTACGAGGCTTGCGACGAGAGGGGCCGCCCCGCCGCCTTCACGACCGGCGAGCACAAGCTGGTGCCGATTGGCGATCCCGTCACCACCGAGCTGCTGGCCCGTCTGCCCTACCTGGTTGCGGCCAATCTGCCGGCATCGCTTTCGGACAACGTGCGCGCGCAGGTCTACGGGCAGCTACGCCACCTCGAAGACGTCCGGCCCTTGAGCCAAGCCCTGCGCTGGGTGATGGTCGAGCCGGCCAATGCCGTCGCCGGCTACGACGAGCCCACCCGGACTGTCATGCTGGACACCCTGCAGGCGATGGCCAGAAGGCTCATTGCCGACTTCATGAAGATCCCGTTCGTGCAGGCGTGGATTGCCGAGCACGACAAGTGGAACATCCGTCTCGACCAGGCCGACCGCTTGCAGGAGATTTATCGCTGGTCGAAAATCCTGGACATCGAGAGCCTCGACCGGACGCTCAGGTGGGCCGACAAGCTCGGGTTGACCCGAGGCCGTGACGACGCGGGCCCCGTGACACGGGAATTCGAGGATTGGCCGGCGACCCGATTCTGCGTCTACGGCCACACGCACCAGTTCCGACACCTGCCCATGGGGCGCAGCGCGAACCGCGAAGACACCGTCTACTTGAACTCGGGCACCTGGCGGCCACGCGTGGTGCAGGCGCGAGACGGAAAGGCCTTCGCCAGCTACAAAGAGATGACCTACCTGGTCTTCTACCGGGCCGACGAGGATCTCGGTACGCGCAGCAGCAAGGGCGCAAGCTACGAGCTGTGGCACGGCATCATGAAGAAGTAGAACGAGGCCTACCGCAACCCGCCGTCTCGCGTCTGCAGGACGAACGTGACAGGTCCGTCGTTGACCAACTCGACGTCCATGTGGGCGGCGAAGCGACCGGTAGCCACCGTGATTCCCTGCTGGCGAATCTGGTCGGCCAAGTGCTCGTAGAGAGATTGCGCGAGGGCAGGGTCACAGGCTCGATCGAAGCTTGGACGGTTGCCCTTGCGGGTCGAGCCGGCCAGCGTGAACTGGCTTATGACCAGGCACGCGCCGCCCACGTCCTTGAGCGACACGTCCATGGGCGTGCGGCCGGGGAAGATGCGCAGGGCTACGAGCTTGCGTGCCAGCGCCTCCGCGTCCACTCGGCCGTCGCCACGCTCGACGCCCACGAGGACGGCCAGCCCAAGCCCGATCCGACCGACGCTCTCGCCCTCGACACGAACTTCGGCGCGCGACACTCGTTGCACGACGGCGATCATCGTGACCCCGGCCTGATTCGAACAGGCGACCGATGATTGTCATGGGAACCCTGGTAGGGTTCCCAAACCCTCCCGCGATGGTTCGCCGCCGGCAGCAGCCGGCGGGCTGCCCACGCGTCTCGGAAACCGCCGGGCATCTGATCGGGGGTGTGGCTCGCTTGGCTCGCACACCCCCGCGCCCCCTTCGCTCCGCGCGGCAGAGCCACGCTCCGCTCACCGTTGTTCATCTCGTGACCCCGGCCTGATTCGAACAGGCGACCTACGGTTTAGGAAACCGCCGCTCTATCCAACTGAGCTACGGGGCCAAGGTGGAAAGCGAATGTATGGCGCGTGGCCTCGTGCCAAGTCAAGGGCGACAAGAAGGAGCATGGCCAAAACAACTGCGCGGAGAGACGACGACCTCGCCAAGCGACGGCGTGACTAGGGATTGCATTGGCTCCCCGCTTGGCACTCCTGGCAGGCGCGCGACGAGCAGGTTTCCTGTGAGCCGCACTCCGGTGTCGACTCGCACTGCTGGAGGATGGCGAACTTGACCGCGTTGGTCGCATACGCCGGGTTGCCCTGAGGGTTGGTGAAGCTCCCGATCTGCACCGGTCCGCACACCACCCCTGCCTCGCAGACCGGAGGAATCGCGGGGGAATCGGGAATCCACTGCTCGACGTCGACGTTCGAGATCAGGAAGCCGATGACGGCCTTGGGCGGCGGCGAGGCGGTCGCGATGCTCATCTTGGGATCGTTGATGAAGGTGTCGGGGGATGGAAGCTCGATCTCGAAGACAGGGCTTCGGGCGCCCTTGTGGTTGATGCTTTCGTACCTGCGCAGCACGATGGTGACCTCGCCAGAGACACAGCCCTTGCAGACCTCCAAGGTGGCTTCCTGCAACTGCAGAACACCGCCAAGTCTCCCGTCGACGGTCTGCTGAATGTAGGCCTCTCCGCTCCCAGCATCTCCGCGCCCGACATCCGTGTCCCCGAGATCCTCGTCCCCGAGATCCTCGCCGCCCGCATCCTCGTTCCCGATGTCCTCGCCCTTGACGTCTCGGCCTCCGACGTCCCGTCTCCTGGCATCTTCGCTGCCGGCATCCCCGCTGCCGACATCCCCGCTGCCGACATCTTCGTTGCCGACATCCCCGCTGCCGACATCTTCGCTGCCGACATCTCCGCCGCCGACATCTTCGCTGCCGACATCTTCGCTGCCGACATCTTCGCTGCCGACATCTGCATTCCCCGCATCCGCACCGCCGACGTCGGTTCCGGCCCTGGTCCTTATGCCGGTGCCGCAGCTCGCGGCCAGAGCGAGTAGTGCAGCGGCCAGGGCCAAGCTAGCTGGGGTGGTTCCGCGTTCCATCCTCTCAGCCTACAACAGTCCACCCCCTGCCGTTGGGAAGAGCGCATACGCGCGCCTGTCACGGTGTCGACAGCGACGGCCGCCTCCATCGCCATCATGCCGAGAGAAGCGTCTGCCTGCTCCCGTGGCGAAGGGAAGATCTCTTCGGGAGAGCCGCTCCTCACGGGGTCAATGCGAAGCAGTAGATGCCACCGTAGCCGCCACCGCCACCCACGGTCGAGCCTCCGCCACCGCCTCCAGACTGCGAGAGGTTCACCCCGGCGGCGCATCC
>JAFGPX010000233.1 GCA_016935975.1 Deltaproteobacteria bacterium | reverse complement strand
GTGATGGGAATGACGTTGCGGCTGCCGCGCTTGGCGTTGCTGATGGTGAAGGAAGAGCCGAGGGTCACGTTCTCGGTGAACACGGTATCGCCCTTGGTGCCGCTGCCGCCCACGCAGTCCCACGACACGTTGGGCACGCCCGCCGGATCCTTGAGCTGGACCTTGGGCTCCCCCGCGGTCGCCTTGGACACGTCGTAGACCTCGAGGGTGATCTTGCCGCCCTCGACCACGCGCGTGCCGACGAGCTTGGTGGTGTTGAGCCAGGCGTACGAGCCCGAGGTCGGGGCCTCGATGTCGGGCACGATGCGGACGGCCGAATCGCCCGGGGCTGCGACGCCGCAGTTGCGCACGAAGATGTTGACGTTGTCGCTCGTCTTGTAGATGAGGATCTCCTCGAGCTCCATGGCGCCGGTCGACAAGGTCAGCTCGTAGTCGAGGCCGCCCGTGAGCACCGTGCCCTTGAGCTTGTCGCCCGTGATGGTGCCGCCCGACACGTCGAGCTGGCGGCGTTTGCCGAACTGGGTGTTGCCCACGTCATGGGTGGCGCTGACCGTGAGCGAGACGCTGAACGCGAGCGTGCCGGCCGAGGGCGGCGGGATGCCGTCGGCCATGCCGCAGGTCCACGACGGATCGGGGACGAGGGTCGCATCTTCGCTGCCGCTGCCGCCGGCGCTGCCGGTCGTGCCACCAGCGCCGGTGCTCCCGCCGGTGGCGCCGCCGCTCGCGGCGCCGCCGCTACCAACATCGGTCCGCGTGTTGCCGCCTCTGCCGGTGACGCCGCCCCGGCCCGTGGCCCCGCCGCCGCTACGCCCGCCAAGGCTCCTTCCTCCACTCCCGGCGCCGCCGGTTGCGGCCCCCTGCCCTCCGGTGTTGCTGCCGCCTGCGCCGACCTCCCCACCTGGCCCGCCCGAGCCGCCCGAAACGGTGGTTGTCACGCCGCCGGAAGCCATGGCGCCACCACCGGCCTGCGCGCCGCCCGCGCTCGCGGTTCCACCGGAGCCCGCCACGCCACCCGAGCCCGCCCCGCCGCTGGCCACTGCGCCGCCCGAGCCGTCGTGGCCTCCACTAGCGCCGGAGGCCGTGCCGCCCTGGCCACCCGTGCCACTCGGCGCTCCGCCACTGCTGCTCTCTCCCCCACTCGACCGGCCACAGGCCACGAGGAAGACCGAGAGGAGGCAGGAAAGAAGAAGCTCCCGCGGCAGCCTTCCTGCTCTGTCGGGTGTGTCCCAGCATGGGTACGCGCGCATGGTGCCACGCAGTCGCGGACATCCCGCAAAACGGTCCAAGATCCCGCAGGAAATCCCGCAAGAGGAATGCCCCATCCTCCAGCCTGGGCGGTGACCGCTCTTCGCCGAGAGGTCTTCGCGGCGCTCTCATCATCCCATCCACTCGCTCGTCCTGCCCGCTGTGCCTGGTGGACGGTCCGGACCATCGGCGGCGCGGGATGGCTGCCGAAACGGCGCGCCCCGTGCCGGCCCGCGTCGGCCATGGCTCGCCACACCACATGCCACAGGTAGGCAATGGCAAGGCGCAGGAGTACCCTGGGAAAAGTGAGCCAGTCCCCGCTTGTCGCGGCCACTGCTCTACATCTCCAGTCCTTCGCGCTCCCATGCAAACTCGTCGCTCTCAAGTGCCTTTGTCCCTGGTGGTGTGCACAGAGCGCCGAGACACCACCGACGCCGACCTGGCCCGAAGCTTGATCGCGGGCGACGCGTGGGCCATCGCGGAAACCTGGCGCCGTTTCGCGCCGATGGTGCTCATGATGGCGGAGCGCTCCTTGGGCTCGCGATCCGAAGCCGACGACATCGGCCAACAGGTTTTCTACCACGTGTTCCGCAAGGCGAAGACCCTGCGCGACCCCGACAATCTGCGCAGCTTCGTGTATTCCTTCGCCGTCCGCGAGCTCAAATCCGAGCTGCGCCGCCGCAAGCTGCGGTCATGGCTTTCCTTCCACCAGCCTGAGGAGCTGGTGGACTTGGACTACCGAACGTCGGACGTGGAA
Source organism: Deltaproteobacteria bacterium (assembly GCA_016935975.1). Taxonomy (GTDB): domain Bacteria; phylum Myxococcota_A; class Polyangia; order Fen-1088; family Fen-1088; genus Fen-1118. The sequence continues at coordinate 2,796 of JAFGPX010000233.1, read as the reverse complement.
TCGCGCGATCTCTTGCGCAAGTGTCACGCCCTGCTCGATCGCCTGTCGCCGCGCGATCGGCTGGTTTTCGTCCTCAGACGCATGGAGTCGATGACGGTAGAGGAGATCGCCACTACCATGGACATCTCGGTGTCCACGGTGAAACGGTCCATGGCACATGCTTCGAACCGGTTGTTGCGCTGGATCAGTGTCGACCCCGGGCTAGCCGGCCTTCTCAACGAGAAGCAGGGGGAGTCGTGACGACCGCTTGCGGCGAACCCAAAACCCCTCGGGCGCTGGTCGCGTTCACTGAGCTGGTACGTGACGGCGTGGAACCGCGGACGGCATCGGATCTCGACGAGGGTCTGGAGGGGGTTTACGCACGCATGGACGAGGCCAGGGCGCGCCGACGGGGGCTTGTGCGCTGGTCGCTCTTGGGGGCGACGGCGACTCTGTGTGCCCTGGTGGGCCTGAAAGTCGCTTCGGATTTCCGGGAGCGGCTGCCCGCCGCCAAGCCGCCGGCGCTTGCCTATGTTATCGAGGGAGGCAGCGTCCTCGAGGGCGGGTACCTGCGCGAGTCCGGGCTCGCGGGCGTCAAGCTCTCCTTCAACGAGGGCAGCAGGGTCGTCCTGCTGCCGGGGACGCGCGGGCGGCTTCGCGCGGTCGACAAGGAGGGTGCCCGCGTGGGTATCGAGCACGGCACGGCCTCCTTCCATGTCACGCAAGGCGGTGGCCGGCGGTGGTCGGTCGAGGCGGGTCCGTTCCTGGTCACGGTCAAGGGCACCGTCTTCTGGCTCTCCTGGGATTCGTCGAGCGAGCGTTTCGATCTAAGACTGCGACACGGTCGCGTCGTGGTCAGCGGACCCATCTCCGGCGGCGATATTGCCTTGCGAGCCGGCCAGCGGTTGGTCGTGAGCTTGCCAAGAGCGGAAACCTTGATCACCGAGGAAGGCCCGGAGGCGATCCCGGAGGCAACCATCGACAAGCCCGCCGGCGCTCCCGCCGTTCGGCCGCCCGCCCTGCGACCGCCGGTCGTGAGCAACAAGCCCGCCGGACCGAAACCGTCCGCGGCGCCTGCGCCCTCGGCCGTCGCCAGGATCGAGGGCGAGCGCCGATGGGCCGACGAGTTGGCGAGCGGCCACTGGGACCGCATCCTCGATGAGGTCGAACGCACCGGCGTCGAATCGGCGCTGGACAAGACCTCCAGCGAGGATCTCTTCGCGCTCGCCAATGCGGCTCGCTATCGGCGCCGCACGGACTTGGCCCGCGCGGCGCTGCTCGCCCAGCGCCGGCGCTTTCCGGGCTCGCCGCGCGCGCTCGACTCGATCTTTCTGCTCGGTCGCGTAGAGGAAGCGCGAGCACGCGGCATGGATCGAGCCATCGCGTGGTACGACGAATACCTGACCCGAGCGCCGACGGGAGCCTACGCCGCGGAAGCTCTGGGACGGAAGATGACTCTCACGAGCGAGATCGGGGGGCCGGAAAAGGCACGACCCATCGCCGAGGAGTATCTTCGTCGTTTTCCGGAGGGAAGCTATGCTGGAACGGCGCGCGCCTTGCGTCGCGTCCCGTAAGTGGCTCCCCGTGAATCGCCTGCAATTCGCCGTCCTGGCTACGACCTTGCTGTTCTGGGCGGTGCCCGCCCATGCGGTCACCGTAGCCCTCGTCCGGCCGCCGAGCCCTTCTCCCGAGATGACCGAAACCCTGGTGCGTCTCCATGGCGAACTGCTGTCCGTGGGGATCGAGGTCGAGATTACCGACGGTCCGTCCGCCCAAGAGCCGGGCACCGCGGACTGGCGCGCTTGGCGCAAGGAGCTGGCGTCCGGGCGCGGACTCGACGCCGTCATCGACATCGTCATGGACGGCGGGCTGGTTGCCGTCGAAGTCTGGATCACGGAAAAGCCGCCCCGCACGCTCGAAGCGTCGAGGGTGGCCCTCGAAGCGGACACAGAGAACGCGTCGGAGCGGCTGGCGATTCGCGCTCTCGAGGTTCTGCGCTCGAACTTCGTCGAGATCGATTTGGCGGCACGAGAGCGACGCAGCGAGCCCGTCGCGAAACCACCGGTCACCACCTTGCGCCGGGAAGAGGCTAGCCGCGCGGCGAACCATGCCGAGCGCTTCGGGGTCGAGCTGGGCGCTGCCGCACTGACGAGTCTCGACGGCGTCGGGCCCGCCATCCTGCCCATCCTGCGGCTCGACTGGGCGGTACGACCATGGCTCGTTTTGCAGGCGTCGGTGGCAGGCATGGGGAGCCGCCCCACGGTGGCGACGACGACCGGCAACGCGCGGGTTGCCCAGCAGTACGGCGTCCTGGGTGGGTACTATCGTTTTCGCTCCGAGCAACGGTTGCGACCCTTCTTGGCGCTTTCGGCGGGCGTGCTGCGCAGCTCGGTCGAGGGACGGGCTGACTCGCCCAAGCAGGGGCACCTTGTGCGGCAATGGTCGTTCCTGTTGGACGGGAGCCTGGGAGCCGACCTGCCGTTGGGTGGTCGCTACCACCTGAGCCTAGCGGCGCACGCGCACGTGGCCGAGCCCTACGTGGCCATCCTCTTCCTTGACGAAGTCGTCGCCACATCTGGGCGTCCCAATCTCCTTCTGACCCTTGCGCTCGGTGCCTGGCTATGACTTCGCGGACAGCGGTCTGCTTTCTCGGCATGCTCGGCGTCGCGGTCGGCCACAACGGTTGCTCACGCGCCGCCTTGCATGCCATTACGGACGAAGCCACCACGGACGGCAGCAACGGCGACGGCGCAAGACCCGTGACCTGTCCATCGCCCACGCTCTCGCCGGGCGACACGAGGGAGACAGTGAAGGTGG
>JAFGPX010000232.1 GCA_016935975.1 Deltaproteobacteria bacterium | reverse complement strand
CCGCCTACGCGTTCCTGATCCCAACCCTGGGAGGGTTCCCAAACCCTCCCGCGCTCTGGCTCTGGCGGGCGAAGCCCGCCTCCGCCTTCGCGTTCCTGATCCCAACCCTGGGAGGGTTCCCAAACCCTCCCGCGTTCTGGCTCCGGCGGGCAAAGCCCGCCTCCGCCTTCGCGTTCGTGGAAAACGCGAGCGGCTTGGGAAGCTACCCAGAAAGGCCCTCGCGGACAAGGTCGGCGACCGTCCCACGTGTTTCTCCGCTAGCACGAATCGGGCACGCCATCTCGTTCCTAGCCGGTCACACGCCACGTCGTGCCCGTGGGCGTGTCCATCAACTCGACACCGGCGGCCTTCAGCTCGGCGCGGATCTCGTCGGCCCTAGGAAAGTCCTTCCTCGCCCGCGCGCCCGAACGCTCGGCAATCCGCGCCTCGACAGCCGCGCCGTCGATCTTGCGCCGCACGCACAGACGCTCCCGCCGCGCCACTAGGAACTCCGAGGGCGGCCGCCGCATGATGCCCAACGTGGCGCCGATGGAGCGCGCATCGCGCGCGATGGCCGCCAGGGTCCTGGCTCGCTCGGCCTTGGGCAAGGCCTTGGCATCGTCGAGCAGCTTGTTGGCCAGCACGAAGGCGTCGTACAGGTGACCGATGGCGGCAGCCGTGTTGAAGTCGTCGTCCATCGCAGCGTCGGCCTTGCTCGCCGGTTCGGACGACGGCGGCTCGCCCCCGAGCTTCGTTGCGGCCAGAAACGCATCCAGTCGCTCCAGGGTGCGATAGAAGTAGTCGAGCCGCGCCTCGGCCTCGTCGAGCTCGGGGTACACGACCCGGTCCTCTGCGTCACGAGCAATGGTGAAGTTGGCCGGGCTGCGGTAGTGCACGCTGATGAGCAGAAGTCGCAGCGCCTCGAGATCGTGCGTCTCGGCCACGCGGCGGATGGTGACCACGTTGCCGAGCGACTTCGACATCTTCTCGCCGCCGAAGTTGACCATGCCCGAGTGCATCCAGTAGCGCGCAAAGGAGCCGTAGGCGCCCTCCGATTGCGCAATCTCGTTCTCGTGGTGGGGAAAGATGAGGTCCGAGCCGCCACCGTGAATGTCGAAGGCGTCGCCGAGGTAGCGATGGGCCATCGCCGAGCACTCGATGTGCCAGCCCGGCCGGCCAAGCCCCCACGGACTCGGCCATGCCGGCTCGCCCGGCTTCGCCCCTTTCCAAAGGGCAAAGTCGAGCGGGCTTCTCTTGTGCTCGCCGACCTCGATGCGCGCGCCGGCCTGCAGGGCGTCGATGCTCTGGCCGGAGAGCGCGCCGTAACTCGGAAAACCGGCCACGGCGTAGTAGACGTCGCCCTCGGCCGCGTAGGCCAGGCCACGCGCCTCCAACCGCCGGATCACCTCGATCATATCGGCGATGTGCTCGGTCGCGCGTGGCTCGACGTCGGGCGGAGCGACACCGAGGGCCAGCATGTCCGCCATCATCGCGTCGGCATAGTGCTTGGCCACCTCGGCCGCCGGGCGTCCCTCGGCGTGGCCTCTGCGGATGATCTTGTCGTCCACGTCGGTGATGTTGCGGACCAGGCGGACTTCCAGGCCGCGAGCCCGCAGGTGGCGCGCCACCACGTCGAAGGCCACCAGGGTGCGGGCGTGCCCGACGTGACAGAGATCGTAGACGGTGACTCCGCACACGTAGATCCCGACCTTGCCGGGCTCACGCAGCGCCAGATCGACCTTCTTGCCTTCGCGGGTGTCGTAGAGTCTTTGCATTGGGACTTCCTAGGCGCGAGCGCGCAAGGCCAGCAGATTCAGCAGCGCAAAGCCGAGCAGGAAGGCGCCGACAATGAGGATCTTGAACTGGTCGCGCGGCCGCTCGCCCTCGCGCAGCAACACGGCATCGTCCGGGATGTGCACGTTGGCCAGCGTGCTGACGGACAGGATGGAGGCCAGCGGCAAGACCTCGTCCGCGCCGGCCACCTTGATCCGCAACCCATCCTCCGCCGCGAACAACATGGCAATGCGCGTCTTGTACTTCTTGCGCACCGGCAAATAGCGAATCCTCGGGTCGAGCTCGGAGACCGCGTTCATGGCCCGATCGCGCCCTTCCTCGGGGAACCTCACGATCAGCGCGACGTTGTTGCGGTCGGTGGCCTGCGCGGCTTCGTCCACAACCCTGCCGCCCCGCCGCTCGATGGCGGCGCGCGCCACGGCCTCGTCGGGCCACTTGCTGCGCGGCATCTCGACATGCACGTCGGTCGGCCGGCGAACGTCGATGGCGATCTCGTCGTTGGGCGCCAGCGAAACCCGCTCGCCCATTCGATCCGCCAGAACCACCGGTCCGCCGTTCGTGGCCGCCACTTTGTCGCGCACCGCCGCGGGTGCGAAGAAATGCGTCGCGGACACGCGGTTCGCGAAGTGCTTGCGGATGGCGGCCTGGAAGGATAGGTCGCGAAAAGGCACAAGCCGGCCGACATACACATCCTTCTCGGCTTGTTCGACCGGCAGGGGATCCGGCACGCGTCTGACGAAGATGCGGCTCTTGGTGCCGAGCAGCCGGAAGAACTGCGAGAAGCGCCAGGAACCGGCCGTGTCGAGGATGACGCTGCTCTCCCGGTCGGCCATACCCGTCACGCGCACGTACCGATTGAGCGGCAGCCTGTCCAGCGACAGGCCGGCGAGCGTCCGGGCATCGCCCAGGTCACGCGGCTCCGAGTGAGACAATGCGTAGAACAGATCATCATGAATCTGATACAGCAGGAGAGCGGCGAGCGCGGCGGCTGCGAGCGCGATGATGGGATGGCGCCGCCTGGGCGAACGTATGCTCGCGAACTCGTCTGCGGGCGCGGCATCGCCCCCCGATTCGAGCTCGGGAAAATCAAGCGGGGGCTTTCCTTCCGTGTCGGTCACCGTCGAGAGCGCCTCAATCTAGCACAAGTCCGCGGCCACGACGGAACAACCTCTTGCACGCGCCGTTCGGCAGAACTAGCGTAGGAGCCGTCACGCGACATGAGACTTGCGTTGCTGCCGTTTCTCCTACTCTGCGTCGGGGGCTGCCGCCCCCGCGAGGCGAGCACGCCCACCGAAGCCCACGCCCGCCTCGTCGCGGCCCTGGCCGCCCACGACGGCACCCTGTTGTGGGATGCGCTCGACCAGGACACGCGCTGGTCGTGGATGACGATCCAACGGGCCTGGCGCGAGTGCTACGACATCACCCACAGCGTGGTACCCGAAGGGCCCGAACGCACCCGTCTACTCGCCCGCTTCGAGCCCGGCGCCACCAGCGAAAACGCCAAGGCCCTCTTCGCCAGGATGCTGTCAACCGAGGACTGGACGCGAGCGAAGGCACTGGTCACCGCCGCCGGCTCGCGCCTGCCCGAGCTGCGTCTACCGGGCGAGAGCAGCGAGATCGCCACGCCGGTCGGCCCCCTCGTCTATCGCAAGGGACGCGGCCGGTCCGCAGGATGGGGCTATGCGGGCCTCGCAGGACTCGCCGACCAACTGAAGTTCGCCGCCTCTGCCGACCTGGAGCGCATGCGCCGCGACGCCGCAGACTACGAGCGCGCGGCCACGCGAGGGGCAAGGTGAGCCCACGCCGAACCCGCTCGCCCGCCGCCCCGGCCGATGGAGGCAAGCGGGAAAGCGGCAAGCACCAAGTCGCGCCACAAGATCCGCAGCTCTCCTTCGAACAGCGTTATGCCACGGCCTCGTCGCCGACCGCGGACGCCGGCAAGGCAGTGCCTCCCGCGGCCGAGACGGTGTCGGTGCTCGGCGTTGCGGAGATCGTACGCAAGGCGCGGCAGATCCTCGAGAGTCGCTTCGACGACGTGCGCGTCGAGGGAGAGGTGTCGGGCAGCAAGCGCTCGAGCAACAACCACCTCTACTTCACGCTCAAGGACGCCGAGGCCCAGCTCGACTGCGTGATGTACGCGCGCGAGGCCAGGAGTCTGAGATTCTGCCTGGCCGACGGGCAGCTCGTGCGTTGCCGGGGCAAGCTGACCATCTACGAAGGCCGCGGCCGTTTCCAGCTTCAGGTCAGCACCATCGAGCCAGCCGGGGCGGGCGCGCTGGCGGCCGCCTTCGAAGCGCTGAAACGGAAGCTGCTCGACGAGGGCCTCTTCGCCAGCGAGCGCAAGCGCCCCTTGCCCTTCCTGCCGCGCCGGATTGGCGTGGTCACCTCGCGCCAAGGGGCCGTGCTTCGCGATATCGTGCGCGTGGCGCACCGGCGCTTCCCGGTGCCCATCCTGCTCGCGCCGACCGCAGTGCAAGGCGAGGGCGCGGCCGCGTCTATCGCTGCGGCTCTGCTCTCCCTGTGCCGGGTGCCCGACGTGGACGTCATCATCCTGGCGCGCGGTGGCGGCTCCATGGAAGATCTATGGGCTTTCAACGACGAGGCCCTGGCACGCACCATCGCGGCCTGTCCCGTGCCCACGATCTCCGCCGTGGGTCACGAGACCGATTTCACCATCGCGGATTTCGTGGCCGACGTACGCGCCCCCACGCCCTCGGCGGCCGCCGAGCTGGTGGTGCCGATTGCGGCCGAGCTGCTCGCCGAGGTGCGCGTGCTGGCGGGCCGCCTCGGGCGCGCCCTGCTCGGCCGGGCGAGCGCAGAGCGCCTGGTCATCGAGCGCCTTTCGGCCCGGCTCGGCGATCCACGCCGGCTCATCGACGAGCGCCGGCAGAGTCTCGACGACCTTGTGGAACGCGCCGGCCGGGCCCTGGACGGCACCGTCGTCCGCTGCCGGCGGGATCTGCAGGCTACCGAAAGCCGCCTGCTGCGCGCGCACCCGCGCCACCGCATCGCCGAGCAACGAATCGCCCTGGGGCTGCTCGAACGCCGCCTGGGTCAAGCCGGCACGTTGCTCGTCGGCCACCGCCGTCGCGCGTTCGACGCTCTGGCAACCAAGCTCGACGCTCTGTCTCCGCACAAGATGCTCGAACGCGGCTACAGCCTGACCCGCGGCCCGGACGGCAGCGTGCTGTCGAGCCGGCGCGGCTTGTCTCCGGGCGATCAGGTCACCGTCACCCTGCGCGACGGTGACCTGCGCACCCGTATCGAAGCGATCCTAGCGCGAGACAGGACGGACTCCTGACGGCGGCCGGAGCCACCAAGGCACTCGGTTCGGCTCGCCCGCTTCCGCGCCACGGCCCGGCCAGGGGCGCAATGAATTGCGCCCCTACTTGAAGCTCTTGAGCAGGTCGTCGATATCTTTGCTGGCTTTCGACGCGGGCTTGGCGGGCGCCGCCGGGACGTCGGGCATTCCCGGTAGAGAGGCCGTGGTGGCACTCCCCTTGGCCCCCCTGCTGCTGCTTCTCCTCGTGGTCCTCTTCCTGGAGGTCTTCGCCGCATCGCTGGCGCTGGTCGCGACGGCCGCTTTCTTGGCGGCGGCCACGGCGGCAGTGGCAGCCGCCTCCGCTTCCTTCTTCTTCGCCTCGGCCGCGGCGCGCTCGGCTTCGGCTCTGGCCTTCTCGGTTTCGGCCTTGAGCACGGTCGCGCGATCCGTCTGACGCTTCGCAAACGCCTCCTCCGCGGCCTGCTGGCGCTGCAACACGAGGTAGAGCGCTCCGCACATGACCAGGAAGAGCACGGACGCGGCGATGACCACGAACACGGACCAGTGCGTTCTTTGCTTCGGTAGACTGAGGCTCGGAAGAGCAACCTTGTCGCCCATTACGTCCTTTTCCTCCTCGGGGGATGACTTTGCAAGCGGTATGCCCCTTCACGCAAGCCCCAATCGTAGCAGAAGGCCTATTTTGTTGCCGCCCGGTCCTGGAAGGCTCTCAGAAAAAGGGGCCGGCCTCGCGGTTATCCGCTATGTTCTCCGACGGAAAAGCACGTGGCGCAATACATCGACCTCCACTGCCACATCCTGCCCGCCCTCGACGACGGAGCGCCCGATCTGGCAACCGGCATGGAGATGGCGCGAGCGCTGCAGAACCTCGGCTTCGCCGAGATCTGCGCCACGCCGCATCAGCGCAACGGGCTCTTCATTCCGGACGAGGCTGCTATCGACCGCGCCTTCGATGAGATGCGCAGCGAGATCGAGAAGTCCCAAGCCGGCGTGCGCTTGCGTCTCGGCGCAGAGAACTACTGGGACGAGATCTTCATCGAACGCGTGCGCAACCACGGGATCCCTTGCTATGACGGTCGCCGTGCCTTTCTCTTCGAGGTCTCCCCGGTCCTGCCGCCTCCGAATCTGAGCGAGACGCTTTTCGAGATACGCCTGGGCGGCCACCTGCCGGTCATGGCCCATCCCGAGCGCTGTCTGCCCGTCCAGCGCGAGATTGGCTTCGCCGAAGCCCTGGGACGACAAGCCGCGCTGGTGGTGGATCTGGAAGCGCTTGGCGGCGGCCGGAATCGTGCCGTGACCAGGGCCGCGCGCCGCCTGGCCGAGGAAGGACTGGCCCATGCCGCATCCTCGGACCTGCACGCTCCGGAAACCGCCCCGGACGTGGCCGCCGGCATCGCCTGGATCGGCAAGCGTCTCGGCCCGGCCGGCGTGGCGCGATTGCTCGCGGAGAATCCTCGACGTATTTTGGGGGGCGAGCTGCCCTAGGCGGCCTTGCCACTTCGCCACCGTGAAACTGCTCGTCAAAATACTGCTCTCGCTCTCGGTCGGCGCCGTCTGCATTGCCCTGGCTCTGCAGAAGATCGATCTGCAGCAGACCAAGAAGGTGCTGAGCACGATGCCCTTGTCGGCCGCGCTCCTCTATGCGCTGTCGATCGGGCCCGTGCATCTGTTTCGAGCCTGGCGCTGGCAGTACCTGTTGCGTCCTATCGGGGTCAGGCTGTCTTTCGGCCGGCTGATGGCCATCTCGACCGTCGGCTTCATGGCCATTCTCGCGCTGCCCTTCCGGCTCGGCGAGTTCGCCCGGCCGTACTACGTCGTCCGCTTGGGGCATTCGCGCATGAGCGCGGTCCTGGGCACCGTGGCCGTCGAGCGCGTCGTCGATGGACTCGTCATCGCGCTCCTCCTGTTTACGACCTACCTATTCTCCTTCGCGCAGGGGGCGCACGCCTACGGGCCGGTGCTGGCCGTCTCCGCGTGGCTGGCCCTGCTCGGCTTCGTTGGCCTCACGGCCTTCTTGGGCTTTGCCCTGCGCTGGCCGGACGCCACCATCCGCCTCGCCCTTGCCGTCACCCTGGTACAAAGACTGGCGCCCAGACTCGCCGACAAGCTCGCCGACAAGCTCCGCGCCCTCATCCAAGGCTGCCGCGCCCTCCAGAACCCGCGAGACCTGCTGCCCTTCCTCGCACAGACCGCCCTCTACTGGGGAGCGAACGGGCTTGGTATGTGGCTGCTCGCACGCCTCATGAACATGCCCATTCCCCTGAGTGGTGCCTTCGCCGCCATGGCCTTCACGGGCGTGCTCATCACACTGCCCAATGCACCAGGGCTGGTCGGGCAGTTCCACGCCGGCATCGTTCTCGCGCTGGCGGCCTACCTACCCCAAAGCGTACTCACCTCGGCCGGCGGCGCATACGCCGTGGCTGTGCACGGTGTTCAGTTCGTCTGGTACGTGGTTCTCGGCTTCGTCGCGCTCCTCTTCACCGGAGAGGCGGCGGGCTCGCTGCGCAGGCTGGTGATCGACTCCAAGCGCGCCGCCGAACAGGGAGGTGACTGATGGGCAAGACAACGAAACCGACCCAAGCCTGGTGCTGCGGCCTGGCGCTCGCCGCCGCGCTGCTGGCCGTCCCGGCGCCGTGCTGGGCGCGAACCGTCGAGATGGTTCCCTACCCCATCACGAGCGTGTGGCCGACGTCGGTGCGCTTTCTGCGCGTGGACCGCGACTTCCCCATTCGCGAGAAGGACGAATCCGCCGGCTACGTTCTCTTCGACTACACGGATGGCCCCAAGCTCTGCAGAGCCTCGCTCGAGCTCATTCGCGCGACCGATCGGGAGGGCCGCGATGCCACGCGCCTGGCCGTTGCCATTCCGGATCTGCCCAAACGCTATGAACGGATGCTGCTCGACAAGCTCGCGGCAAAGATGCGCGATGACCATGGGCCGCCGGCGCCGCCGCCGCGCAGGCCCGAGCCACGCGAGGTGCCTGATGCGGCTCCTCCCAACCCGAAGCCGCCGACACCGCCGCCACTACCTCTTCCTAAGCCAGATCCATGAGCGCTTCGCCCTCTTCGACGAAGCGCCCCGGCGCGACGTGGATGGCGGTCACGCGCCCCGCTCTGGGGGCCTCGACCGGCATTTCCATCTTCATGGATTCCAACACCGCTACGGTCTGGCCCGCTTCGACCTCGTCGTCGAAGGACACCTCGATTCGCCAAACAGTGCCGGCGATGTGCGCGCGAACTGCGGTGGCCACGGGGCCCTTGCGTTGTCCTGCGGTTGGCACCGATCTAGCGCGGACTGAGCGTGAACGGCCAGGGGAAGTTCATCGGCTGACAGGCCGGGAACCTGGCCGACTTGGCCGCAGCCTCGACGCATGAGCCCGTAGGCGTACCGGCGAACTTGCCCGTGACCTTGGCCAAGCTGACCTTGCCACCCGAAGCCACGCTGATCGTGGCCATCGCGGTTCCCGGAACCTTGAATTGATTGGCGCAGGCCTGGACCTTGGGCTGCACGCCCTTCATGGCGGTCACGATGTCTCTCTGGGTGAGCGTGACCAGCTTGACCGCAGGCTTAGGCGCTTCTTCCCCGCCGCCGCTCTTCTTGCTGCCAACTTGGCCCAGCAGGTCGTCGAGCGACTTGCCCCCCCGCCTGCCGCTGGGCTTGGCACCGGACGACGAGCCAGTGGCTGCGGACGCAGTCGCTCCCCCCGCCTCGGCACCCCTCTTGCCTTCGCTCGCTCTCTCTCGGGAAGACGTATCTTCGCCACTCCTCCTGCGTCCCCTGTCGCTCCTGCCGCTCGCGGTTCTGGTCTTCTCCGCAGGCTTTTCCTCGGCAGCCGCAGCAGCCTTGTCCGGCTCCTCCGCGGCAGCCGCCGGCTTGGCTGCCGCGGCCGCAGGAGCTGCCGTCGGTGCGGGCGCCCCGGCCGGAGCAGGCGCTGCCATGGGCGCGGGCGGTGGCGGCGGTAGACCCGGCGGTGGCTTGTTGGCCACTTTGTAGATCGTGATGCCCACCGCGACAATGGCGACGCCGAGCAGAGCGAGCACCGGGTAGACCCACTTCGGCGGTCCACTCGTGGACATGGGCAGAAGTACCGGTGCCACGGGGGAGAACTGCGGTGTGGAGAAAGTCGGCAGCGCGTCCGCGGAGCGCCCGGGCGCGGACGGGGCGTCGCCCAACGTCATCGCCGCCATCGAACGAATGTCGATGAGGCCCGAGCCCTCGGTGTTGGCAGAGGAGGATGGCGACCGGATGTTGCTCGACTGGGCGGGCATGGCCAGGGCTTCGAGATTCGCCAACGAGAACAACACCGAGTTCTCGTTGCGCTGGCCAGTCAGGTGTGTGGTGCCAGCGCCGTTGCCGCCGGAGGGGCGGGCCACCACGGGCTCGGCCGGCTGCGCCGGCCCGCCACCGAAGAGAAAGGGCGACGAGGGCGCCGGCGCCACCGGGGCGGGAACGGCCTGCGCACCCAAAGACGACGCGAAGAGATCGGCGGTTCCTGCGGGAGTGACGACCGTGGGCGCCGCGAACGGGTCCGCCTCGGCCCCGGCTGCGGCAGCCGGGGCCGCGGCCGCAGGCTGGGCCCCGGCGTGGACGGGCTCACGCGCCGTGGGTTTGGCCACCGGATGACGCGTGATCCTGGCCAGCAGCGGGGTCAGCTCGGGAACCGTCGAGAACTGCGTCCAATCGCCGAACCCTTCTTTCCAGACCAGCGTGTCCGAGTTGATTCTGCCGGCGCGAAGGCGGTCCCTTATTTCCGCTTCGGTGAGCGGGCCAACCTGCTCTCCATCAATCACGACGTGCCAAACGCTCGCCTCTGCGGCTGCGTGCGCGCCCGTGGTCCTCGCCCGCTCCGCGCCGGCTGCCCCAGACGCAGCCGCGTGCGCGCCCGTGGTCCTCGGTTTGTCTGCGGAGGCCGCTGCGGACGCGGCGACGACAGCGGCCCCATCGGCACCCACCTTAACCACGATGATGTGGTTGCACTTCTTGCAGCGAATCTTGAAGGCCTTGCCCTGGATTTTCTCGTCAGCAATGGAGTACTT
>JAFGPX010000231.1 GCA_016935975.1 Deltaproteobacteria bacterium | reverse complement strand
TACTGGTGGTACGACGGAGGGAGCGCAACGCAGCCAGCGGGGATGGATCGGCGGCCAGATGGGTATGAAATTGCGGGAAGCTGTACTAAGTCCGCAATGCCGGTCAACTGGGGGGGAAACAAGGAGGGACTGAGGAACGGAAACCGACCGAAGGACGGCGTGCCCACGTTTTCCGAGCAAACCCACGCTTCTCCGTCTCCGCTTCCCGGTCCCTCCCCGCTCGGCTTCCGCAAGTGACCGGCGGCGGCCCTAGCCAGAGCCCGCGCGAGAGGCCACGCCTGTCTGCATCGGGTTGCGTCTGTGGTTTCGCGACGGCTGCCGCTATGATGAGGGCCGTGACGAAAGCACGCGTGCCCGGCGGCGGCGACAAGTCGCCCATCTTTCTCCCCGGCCAGGGCAAGGCGGCGCTCTGCCTGCACGGATTTACGGGCACGCCCTACGAGGTCGCGCCGCTGGCGCACGCCCTTGGGGCCGCGGGTTTCTCCGTCTCGGCGCCGCTGCTCGCGGGCCACGGCCAGACCGCCGCGGCCCTCGCCGCCACCCGCTGGCAAGACTGGCTGGCTTCGGCCGAGGCTGCCTTCGACAGCTTGCGCGCGACCGCGGCCCCGGGTCCGGTGTCGGTCGCCGGCTTCTCCATGGGCGGGCTTCTGGCCCTTCGGCTGGCCCGCACGCGGCCCGGCGCCATCGCCGCCTTGGCGCTCCTGTCCGTTCCGCTCCGCCTGCCGGATTGGCGGACTTCCGTGCTGCGCGCCTTCGCCCGCCTCCCTGGTTTCGTGCGCCGCAGCCGCCTGGCCTGCTTGCGCAAGCGCGAGGGCAGCGATGTCACGGACACCCGCGTGCGAGACGAGAATCCCAGCCTGACCGAGATGCCCCTGGCGGGCGTCGCCGAGCTGGTGGCCCTGGGCGACACCGTCCGCCGCGAGATCAGCTTCGTCACCGTGCCCGCCTTGGTCGCCCACGGCGAGCGCGACCGCACCGTCCCGCAGAGCGCTTCCTTCGAGCTGGCGGGCAGCCTCGCCTCGGCCACCGTCGAGCGACTGTGGCTGCCGCGCTCGGGCCACCTGCTCGCGGTCGACGTGGAGCGCGGCCAGGTGTGCGAGGCGGTGGTGCGCTTTTTCTCCCACCACGGCACGCGCGCGCCCGGCCCGGGGACGTGCCATGATGGGCAAGCGCCATGATTGCCCAGCTCATCCTCGCCATCGACCAGGGCACCACCGGCACCACCGCGCTGCTGCTCGACGAAAACCTGGCCGTGCGCGGCAAGGGCTACCGCGAGATCCCCCAGTCCTATCCCGCGCCGGGTTGGGTCGAGCACGATCCCGAGGCCATCTGGCTCTCGGTTCTGGCCGCGGTGGCCGAGGCCCGCGCCCAGGCCGGGACGGGAACCATCGCCGGCATCGGCATCGCCAACCAGCGGGAAACCGTCCTGTGCTGGGACCGCGCCACCGGAAAGGCCGTGGCGCCGGCCATCGTGTGGCAGGACCGGCGCACCGGCGATCGCTGCGAGGCCTTGCGGGCAGCCGGCCTCGAAGCCACCTTCGAGCGCAGCACCGGTCTTCTGCTCAATCCCTATTTCTCTGGCACCAAGATGGCCTGGCTGCTCGACAACATCGCCGGCCTGCGCCGGCGCGCGGAAGCCGGCAGCGTGGCCTTCGGCACCATCGACAGCTTCCTCGTGTGGCGTCTGTCGGGCGGCAGGAGCTTCGTCACCGACGTCTCCAACGCCTCCCGCACCCTGCTCCTCGACATCGGGAACCTCGCGTGGAATCCCGACCTGTGCCGCCTGCTCTCGGTGCCCGCGGCGGCGCTGCCCCGCGTGATCCCCTCCGCCGGCCCTTGCGCCACCACATCGGGCATGGAGCAGATCGCCGACGGCACGCCGATTGCCGGCATCGCCGGGGATCAGCAGGCGGCCCTCTTCGGCCAGGGCTGTCTGGCGCCGGGCGACGCCAAGTGTACCTTCGGCACCGGCGCCTTCCTGCTCATGAACGTGGGAGCAAGGCCCATTCATTCCCGGCACGGCCTGCTGGCCACCGTGGCCTGGCAGACCCCGCGCGGCACCGACTACGCCCTCGAGGGCAGCGCCTTCGTGGCGGGCGCGTTGGTGCAGTGGCTGCGCGACGGCCTCGGCATCATCAAGAGCGCTCCCGAGAGCGAAGGCCTGGCGGCCTCGGTGCCCGACACCGGCGGCGTGACCGTCGTGCCGGCGCTGGCCGGTCTGGGCGCGCCGCACTGGCGGCCGGAGGCGCGCGGCCTGATCTACGGCATCTCGCGCGGCACCACCGC
Organism: Deltaproteobacteria bacterium; assembly: GCA_016935975.1. Classification (GTDB taxonomy): domain Bacteria; phylum Myxococcota_A; class Polyangia; order Fen-1088; family Fen-1088; genus Fen-1118. Next base: position 1,551 of record JAFGPX010000231.1, on the reverse strand, counting down.
CGGCCACATCGCCCGCGCCGCCCTGGAGGCCATCGTCCTGCAAAACGTCGATTTGGTGCGCGCCATGGAACGGGACGCGGGCCGGGCCATCACGAGCCTGCGGGTCGATGGCGGCGCGGCGACCAACGATCTGCTCATGCAGATGCAGGCCGATCTGCTCGGCACGGACATCGTGCGGCCCGCCATGGTCGAGTCGACGGCGCTGGGGGCCGGCCGGCTGGCGGCTTTGGGCTTGGGTCTTGAAAGCCCCCACGAGACCGGGCCAAACTTACAGGTGTCGATTTTCCACCCACGCATCGCTCCGGCCGAGCGCGAGGAACGCCTGGCTCGCTGGCGCGATGCTCTGGCCAGATGCTGAAGTGACGGTCTCCACGAAAACCCTCCCCGACGGATCGCACCAGTTTGCCCCGGTCACGCTGCGCCTGGAGGCGGCCGCAGCCACGCATGCCGGCCAGGTGCGCGAGGCCAACGAGGATGTCTACGGCGTCTTCCCCGAAGAGCGACTCTACGTGGTGGCGGACGGCATGGGCGGCCGCGCGGCCGGCGAGATCGCAGCGCGCATCGCCATCGACGCCCTGGAGACGTTCTGCCGGGAAAACCACGACTCGCCGCCCGAAACCTGGCCTTTTCCCCTCGACACGCGCTATTCCCGTCGGGTCAATTCGCTGCGCGTGGGACTCAAGGTGGCCAACCGGAGGATCCGCGAAGAAGCCCAGAAGGACACCGCCTGGTATCGCATGGGGGCCACCATCGCCGCCCTGGCTTTCGACGAGGATCATCTGATCACGGCGCATGCCGGCGACGTGCGCGTCTACCGCATCCGTCCGACCGGCGTTTCGCGCCTCACCCGCGATCATTCGATCGCGGAAGAGCTGAGAGCGGCACGACAGGCGATCTCGCCGGAGGATCTGGCCGCACTGGGCAACCGCAACGTCATCACGCGCGCCCTGGGCAACAGACCGGACGTCGAGCCGACCGTGTATGTCAACGCGTACGCGGACGCGGACATCTACCTGCTGTGCTCCGATGGGCTGTGGAACTGCGTGCCCGACGAGCGCCTGGGGGCCATCGTGCTCGGCCAACCCGACCTGGAATCGGCCTGCTACGCGCTCATCGATGCCGGCAATCTGGCCGGCGGCCCCGACAACCTCACCGCGTTGCTCGTCCGCGTCGTCCGATGAAGAAGCGCATCGCCGGCAAGAAGACCGTCGTGTGCGTGGGGCCGGGCGGCGTGGGCAAGACCACGACGGCCGCGGCGCTGGGCGTGATCGCCGCGCGCACCGGCGCGCGCACCCTGGTGTGCACCATCGACCCCGCGCCCCGCCTGGCGGACGCCCTCGGCGTGGCCCAGCTCGGCGCCAAACCCGCGGCCATCGCCGCCGACACGGCGACGGCGCTGGGCATCGCCTCGCCGGATCTCCTGCACGCCATGCGTGTCGATCCCTCGGCTGCGTTCGCGCAGCTCGTGAACGAGCAAGTGACCGATGCCGAGCTGCGCAGCCACATCTTCGGCAACCCGCTCTACCGCCACGTCACCACCGACCTGACCGG
>JAFGPX010000230.1 GCA_016935975.1 Deltaproteobacteria bacterium | reverse complement strand
TCCACCATGCGGGTGTAGTCCGCCGCGTGGGGGGACTTGGCGACGAAGCCGATCTCCCAGTACTCGGGGTGGCGCAGATCCGCGAATCCACCCTCGATCAGGGCGCGGATGAAGTTGATGGTGAGCCCGGAGCGCTCGTAGGCCCGGAGCAGGAGCTGCGGGTCCGCAGTGCGGTCCTCGGCCGTGAACCCGGCGCGGTTGATCATGTCGCCGCGGTAGCAGGGTAGCGTGACACCGTTGCGCGTTTCCGTATCGGCGGAACGGGGCTTGGCGTACTGGCCGGCAAACCTCCCCACGCGCGTGACGCGCTTCTTGCCACCCTGAACGAGCACGAGGCTCATTTGCAGGAGGATCTTCAGCTTGCCGACGATGGCGTCGGATTCGCACTCGGCGAAACTCTCCGAGCAGTCCCCACCCTGGAGCATGAAACGCTCGCCGCGGGTCGCGCCGGCGAGCTGGGCCTTGAGGTTTTCGATTTCCCAGCTCGTGACGAGCGGCGGCAGCCGCGCGAGTTGGTCGAGCGCCGCCTGCAAGGCCTGCGCATCGGGGTAGACCGGCATCTGCGCGGCTGGCTTCTTCTGCCACGATGCCGGTGTCCAGTCTGGCTGCGCGGATGTGTTCATGCTCTGGTTCGGCTTCCGTCGTTCCCCGTCCGCTCCGCATCCAGGTGGCGGAGCACCTGCTCGGCGGGTAAGGTACCCAGAACAAGCAACGGACGTCAACCGACGACGAGAGCCGGCCCCCCCCTTGCGCCCATGGGCAGACGAGCGGCAAGGGGGCTGCCGGTCCAGAAATCGCGTGCTGCGATTCAGTAGCCGCCACGGACGAGCTGGGCGAGATGCATGGCTCGGACGGGGAGATTCTCGCGGCGAAGCCCATCCATGATCTGGAGCAGACATCCGGGGCAGGAGGTGGCCACGATGTCGGCGCCAGAGCGCCGGATGGCGTCTACTTTCTTCGCGAGCATGGCCAAGCGCAGGTCCGGGTGGGCGATGCCGAAATAGCCGCCCAGGCCGCAACAACTGTCTGCACCTTCCATCTCCACGAAATCGATGTCATCGATTCCGAGGAGTATCTTCCGCTGCGCCTCATCTACGTGCTGCTTCCACTTGATGTGGCACGCCTCGTGATACGTGACTCTCGGTTTGCCGCCCGCCTTCTCTGCGCTCTCGCTGTCCCTGCGATTTTCTTCTCGGCGCCGGGGCGCAAGGTGCCCGCGTTTGACCAGAAACTCGGAGAAGTCCTCCACCTTTCGCGCAAAGGCGGCGGCTTTCTCCTTCCATGGGTCGTCGCTGCCGAACAGCGACTCGTACCGCTTGAGGTGGCCGCCGCAAGAGGCGCATCCCGTGACGACGTGCTCGTACCGAGAGAAGATCTCGATGTTGCGTTTGGCGATCGCCTGCGCCGTGTCGAGATCGCCCCCGCTCAGAACCGGCAGCCCGCAGCAAGTCTGGTCGTGCGGGTAGCTCACCTCATAGCCCAGCTCGGCCAGAAAGAGCAGCATGTCGCTCCCCGCGTCGGCCAGGAAGAACTCGAAGATGCAGCCGGTGAACACGGCGACCTGGCCGACGATCTCTCCTTCGCGTGGCGGGATCCGTTGCGGCAGGCGCCGGGACAGGAAAGGAGCCGAAAGCCTCGGCAGGGACATGCCACCGAAAAACGCGGCGACGACGTCCGGGAAGTGCCGGACGGGGGCGCCTTTCCGGTTGGACAGGCCCGGCAGCCACGAAAGGCCGCGCACGAGCTTGGCGAAGGCCGAGCGATGCTTGACCATCCCCCGGTAAAGCAAGCGCTGGGACGAGCCGAGTCCGCGCTCGCGGACCATCTTGCTGCGGGCCCCGACCGCGATGGCGGGGGATGGGACGCCCGCCGGGCATACGGCCTCGCACCTTCCGCACAAGAGGCAGGCCGAGAGGCTGTCCCGGTAGGATGCGTCGGTGGCGAGCCCGCCGTCTCTCGCCATCCGAATCAGCATGTTCCGGCCCCGCGCCACGTGGCTCTCATTGTGATCGACGCCGTAGACGGGGCACATCGACATGCAGAAGCCGCACTTCATGCACCGATCTGCGCTCTCGCTGTCGAGCACGCCAGGCATCCCTACTGCCATGTCACTCCCATATCTTGCCCGGATTCAGGATTCCCTTCGGATCGAAAACGGACTTGATTTGGCGCAAGAGATCGATCGCCTGCGGCTGCATGGCGTGTTTGAGGAACTTGCGCTTCTCGAGTCCGATGCCGTGCTCGCCGGATATGGCGCCGCCCAGCGCGAGAGCCGCGACGAAGATCTCGTGGACGGCCTTCTCGGCGCGGCCGCAATGCTCGGCATTGCTCTTGTCCGTGAGCACGCTCGGATGCAGGTTCCCGTCGCCGGCGTGGCCGACCAGGACGATGGAGACATCGTAGCGTTTGCGGATCTCGGCGATGCGATCGATGAGATCCGGTATCTTGCTCACCGGCACGGTGACGTCCTCGGCAAACACGGTCGGCGCGCTGCCGAAGACGGCCGAGAAGGCGGCTCGGCGCGCGCCCCAGAGTCTCTCCGCGTCCTTGGCGTCCTCGGACGCGCGAGCCTGGATGGCCCCTGCTTCTTGGCACAGGCGGATCACCTCCTGTGTTTCCGGAGCCACGGATGCGGCGGAGCCATCCATCTCGAAGAGCAGAATCGCGGCGGCGTCCAAGGGCAGCCCGAGCGGCGACAGCTCCTCGATCCGCCGCAGCATCCAGTTGTCCATCAACTCGATCTTCGCCGGCACGACGCCACTGGCGCGGATCCTGTGAACGGCTTTTCCCGCCTGCCGCACGTCGTTGAAGATCGCCAACACCGTGCAGCGGGCCTCGGGCAGGGGCAGAAGCCTCAACGTGACCTGCGCGATCACCGCCAGCGTGCCCTCGGAGCCGCAGATGAGCTGAGGCAAATCGTAGCCTGTGACGTTCTTCATGGTGTTGCCGCCCAGCTCCAGGATGGCTCCGGATGCGAGGACGACCGTCATGCCCAGAAGGTAATGCTTGAAGACGCCGTATTTCACTGCGTAGGGGCCGCCGGCTCCCTCGGCGACACAGCCACCGATGGTGGCGGCGAGAAAGCTCTGCGGATCGGGCGGGAAGAACAGCCGGTGCTTCGCCAGCTCCCGGTTCAGATCATGCAAGACGACGCCGGGCTCTACCTTGACCGTGAAGTCCTCCCGGTCGAGCTCGACGATCCTGTTCATCCGGGTCATGCACAGCACGACCCCACCCGGTGGCGAGATCGGGCCTCCGCTCAGGCACGTACCGGCGCCGCGCACCGTCACCGGCGTGCCGTGCCGGTTCAGAAGCTCCAGCGTGGCCGCGATGTGCTCGACCTTGCTCGGAAAGACGACCGCGCCCGGAATGGACTGCCAGCTCGACGACCCGTCGTAGGAGTAGGCGGCCAGATCCGCCGCGGAGGTCAAAACGTTGGCTTCCCCGACGATGGCCTTGAGGTCACCTAGGATGCTCTTGCCGAACGCCATCTCGTGCCCCCAAGCCGCAATGCCCTTCACTCATGCAAAGACAGGGAGGAACGGAGAAGCGCAGACGCAAACAGTTCGGCGGAAACTCATCGATTCTCCGGCTCCGTTCCTCTGGTTTTCCGTGTTGATTGTTCCTAACCCAGCGGCGTTGTCTCTAGCCGTGTCGTCAGGCGGGAAACAGGTCAGTTCTGTCGGCGTTCTTTTGGGATTGCTTGATGAGTAGCTGACAGCACATCTCCGTCAGCCGGTACGGCATGAACTCGGCGTTGGGCTGGACCCACTTGGCCTTCTCCTGGGCGATCTTGCCCACGTCTTCCCCGCTGGACGTCCGCCTCAGCATTTCCTGGTGGTAGTCTCGCGTCTGGTCGAGAGCCTTCGCGAGAAAGGCCCTGGGATCGCCCTCGAGCACCCCGCGATGGCCGAGCGCGATCCGATTCGCCGTCAGCGTCCCGAGCCGGACCAGACTGGCGCAATACTTGGGCAGCGAGGCGAAGTAGTTGGGCCAGAACGACCCGACCTCGGGCATGTAGAACCCGGTCGTGTCCCCTACGACGAGCGTGCCCTCCTTCTCCTCGAGCAGCGAGATCTCGCAATGGGAGTGCCCGGGAGTGGCAAAGACTCGCCAACGTATGCCATCGCCGAGGTCCAGCACCTGGCCGTCCTCGATCATGCCGTCGATGCGAAAGCGATAGTCGGGAATCGGATCCGGCGCCTCGGCGACGACGTTCTTGGAACGCAGCTCGGTTGCGATATGACGATCCAAAGCCTGGAAATCCTTGACCACCGCCTCCTTGGCCAGCGATTCGGCGGCAGCCGCGCTCGCCAGCAGCTTGAGGTGAGGCCATTTCGTCAGCAGATGCGGCAGCAGGCCAATGTGATCGCCATGGCTATGGGTGAGGGTGACCGATTTGACCCGGGCGAGGTCGACGCCGATCTCCTTGAGCTGCTCCTGGACCAGGAAGAAGGTTCCTCCCGTGCCGCCATCGATGAGCATGGCGTCCCGGCCGAGCGACAGGTACACGGGGAAGAAAGGGATCCCCAGTTGAAAGAAGCTGTCGGTGATCTTCCGAGGCTCGATCGTGCTCATGGCTCAGTTGGCTCTCGCGTGCGCGTTTTCGGCCAGCAATTCGATGAAGGCCTCGATGTTGGTATTGGTCTGCTCATCGGAGAGACATCGGAGATCGTTGAGATCCCCATTGACGGTCACGCTGGGTATGCGGGTCTCCTCCTCGAGGCGCTTGGCCAGCCCGTAGCGGCAGTTGGTGTTGTTGGGACAGGTTTTGGAGTCGTGATAGACGATGCCGTCGATACTGTAGAAGGCCAGCATCTCCTTGATGTAGCCCTCCTTGAAGCTGTCCGAGCGAACGATGAAGAGGTCGGTATACGCCTGGGCCATGCTCTGGAACGGGTCTCTGGGATCGAGAGCGGTGAAGATCCAGCTGCTGCAGTAGGTGGACGCGAGCACGCACGCCTGCAAGCCGGCAAAGAGGCCGGCGTGCGCCCCCAGCCTTCCCCAGATGGGCATGCCATCCCAATAGATCCGGAAGCGCTCGTTCTCGACGGCCCCTTCCTTCTTGGCCACGCGCTCCT
>JAFGPX010000229.1 GCA_016935975.1 Deltaproteobacteria bacterium | reverse complement strand
GCCGGGCAGGACCACGCGGAAGCCCAGGCGGCGCAGGAAGGTGGCCCAGAACGGGAACAAGTCGTACATCATCGACGAGCGGGGAATTCCCGCGGTGCCCGTCCTAGGCTCGCCGCCCGCGTAGGATTCCAATCGTTCCTCGACCTCGCGGACCAGATCCGGCTGTCCAGAGGTAACCGCGCTCCCGTCCCGGACGCTGTAGCGCTCGCAGATGTCGCCGAAGCAGGCCACGCCACCGCCCGCGTGCACGCGGCCTACTTGGCACCGGTTGGCGCATTTCCGGCATTCGAACCTGTCCACCTGTGCCGATTCGACCGCAGCGAGTCCGCGGAACGACGAAGGCCGCCCCGCGATCACGTCCCGGGCGGCTAGTGCAGCCCCGATCGCGCCGGAGAGGCGGTTCTGGGGGTGGACCGTGATCGGCCGCCCCAGCAGGGCCTCGAAGGCCGCGACCACCGCGCGGTTCGACGCCACGCCACCCTGGAACACCACCCGGCTCCCGATCGGCCGTCCGGCGACAACACGTTCTAGGTAGTTGCGGGCTACGCTGTAGGCGAGCCCCGCCAGGATGTCCGGCAGCGGCGTACGACGCTGCCGCGCCCGCACGACCTCGCTCTCCATGAATACGGTGCACTGGCTGCCGAGATCGGTTGGGGCCGTTCCGCGCAGCGCCCGGTCGGCGAACTCGTCCAGGATCGACACACCCAGGGACTCGCCTTGCTCCTCGAGGAACGACCCCGTCCCGGCGGCGCAGATCTTGTTCATGACAAAGTCGGAAATCCGGCCATCTCGGACCGAGACATACTTTGAGTCCTGACCGCCGATCTCCAGAATCGTGTCCACCTCCGGCAGCACGTGGCGCGCTCCGAGGAGCTGGCAGGTGATTTCGTTCTTCACGACGTCCGCTGCCAGCAGCATCCCGGCCAGGTGCCTCCCGCTTCCCGTGGTGCCCGTGCCCAGCACCTGCAGGTTTCCGCCCGTCCGTTCGCGGAGGATGTCCAGGCCTTCGCGGAGAACGCCGACCGGATCCCCTCGGGTCCGCAGGTAGATGCCATCCAGCACCTCGCCGTTCGGCGACAGCAGGCACAGATCCGTAGAAACCGAGCCCACGTCGACCCCGAGGTAGGCACGAACCTCACGATCTCCGCGGGTCTCGGGCACGGGCCGGGCGTCCGCGGCGATCACTGGCAAGGGCTGAAGGCTCATCCCGATCTCCTCCATCCCCGCAGCCCTCCGCTCCACGATGCGCAAGATCGCCGCTGCGGCCACCGCGGAGCCCCGCTCCGTGGCCGCGAGGGCAACACCGTAGGCTCCCAGGAACTGGGGCTCCGGCGTCTCCAGGAGGTCCTCCCCCGACAGTCCGAGCACCTCCCTCGCCGCACGCACCAATCCCGGATTGAGCGCTCCTCCACCCAGGAGCACGCAAGGCCGGGCAAGCTCGCTGCCACGGAGGAGCGTGGCGCGGTAGTTACGCACGAGCGCGACGCACAGACCGTAGGCAATCTCCGGCATGGGCGTCCCCTTCTGCTGGAGATGGATCATGTCGGACTTCGCGAAGACCGCGCACCGGCCAGCGATGGACGCGGCACGCTCCGCGGAGGCGGCCATCGCGCACAGCTCCCGTATGTCGAGGCGCAGCCGGCCGGCCTGCTGCTCGAGAAAGGCGCCGGAGCCCGCAGCGCACTGGTCGTTCAGGGCGAAGGACTCCATCTGCCCGCCCGGTCCCAGGCGGATCCACTTCGACTGCTGACCCCCGATCTCGATGATCCCCCGGACGGCAGGAAGCAGCACCCCCACGGCCCGGGTCGTCGCGACGAGATCGTTCTCGCAGACCGCGCCGGGCAGTCCGTCCAGGATCCCCTTGCCGCCACCGGTTACCCCAACCAGCACCGGACGGGCCAACTCGGGCAGGAGCTTGCGGAGCACCTGGAGCATGGCCGCGCTCGCATCGCCCGCGAGCGCCGCGGACGCCCGGCCGCGGACCCGACCGTGTGTATCCAGGATCAGTCCCTTGGCCGCCACGGACCCCACATCGAGTCCGAGTACCATCCCGCCGCCCGCGCTCGACATACCCAAAGCCTCCCCTCTTCACTGCTGACCGCCAGGGACATTCGCCCGCGATGGAAGGCCCTGGCACCGTCCGTCGTGCGGATCCAAGAACGAAGCCTGCCACACCTGGGGTGCTTCGCAATACAAGCATGCGCGCCAGGTCTCCTCCGAGGGCGGCGAGGCACAGCTACGCGAATGACTCAGGATCCGGCACTGGACGCGACGAACGTTATCGGCCGTGTTCGTTGAGGTGAGGGGCCAGAGTGGCCGCTCGAAGGTCGCATGCGCACCCAGACACCAGCTCCGATCCGCAAGATCGCGTTCCTCGCCAACTACCTGCCGCGCAAGTGCGGCATTGCTACCTTCACGGCTGACCTGCGCTGCGCGATGGGGGCGGAGTTTCCGGCCATGCAGTGCCTGGTCGTGCCGGTCAACGACGTGGCGAGCGGCTACGACTACCCGGCGGAGGTGCGCTTCGAGATTGCGGAGCAGGACTTGCCGTCCTACCTGCGTGCCGCCGACTTCCTCAACATCACGGATGTCGACGTGGTTTGCCTCCAGCACGAGTTCGGCATTTTCGGCGGGCCCGCGGGCAGTCACCTGCTGGCGCTGCTGCGCGAGCTGCGCATGCCCATCGTCACCACGCTGCACACGATTCTGCGCGAGCCGAGCCCGGAGCAGGCACGGGTGATGCGCGAGTTAGTCCAGCTTTCGACGCGGCTGGTGGTCATGGCCGAGCGAGGGCGCAAGCTCCTGTGCGACGTCTACGGAGTGCCGGCCTCCAAGATTGACTATGTCCCGCACGGCATTCCCGACATGCCCTTCGCCGATCCGAACTACTTCAAGGACGAATTCGGTGTGGCGGGCCGACAGGTCGTGCTGACGTTCGGTCTGCTCTCGCCCAACAAGGGCATCGGGGATGCCTTGCGCGCCTTGCCCGACATCATCCGGGAACTCCCCAACGTCGTCTACATCGTGCTCGGTCAGACGCATCCCAATTTGCTCCGCGAGGAAGGCGAGGCGTACCGTCTCGGCCTGGAACGGCTGGCCAAGGATCTCGGCGTGCAGAAGCACGTCGTCTTCTTCAACCGGTTCGTCGAGCTGGAAGAGCTGATGCGGTTCATCGGCGCGGCGGACATCTGCCTGACGCCGTACCTGACCAAGGCGCAGATGACCTCCGGCACGCTGGCGTACGCTTTCGGCGCCGGCAACGCCGTGGTGTCGACGCCCTATTGGCACGCTACGGAGCTGCTCACCGAGGATCGCGGCAAGCTGGTGCCGTTCCGCGATCCGGCCGCCATCGCCAGGGCCGTGGTGGAATTGCTGCGCGACGAGCCGCTACGCCACTCGATGAGAAAGAATGGAACCAATCTTCAAGAAGCGCGGGCAGACCATCCAGGCGAGCGCGGCGGCATCTGCCCCGAAGCTCTCTATCTTCCAGGCAGAGCCCGAGATGCCCGATCGCGCCGAGCGCGGCCGACATGCCGCGGAACTGCGCGATCGTTCCCACCTCACGACCGTGCACACCACGGAGCTCGGGCAGGGCGTGCTGGGCGGCGCCCCCGAGCTCCAGGACGGGCAGCCCATGGGCCATCACGGCTCACGTCCCGTCCTTCAGCGTGGCGCGGTTTGACTTTGCATTCGGTCACGTCAACTGGCTCTCTTGCCAGGGCTTCTGCCTTGACATCGCAATTCCATATTCGACAATGGGGTCTACTTGATATCCGACAGTGTCCAAGAACACGAAGCACAACTTCTCGTCGGGACGGTTCTGGGCGGCAAGTGGAGGCTCGATGGGCTCATCGGCATGGGAGGCATGGCGAGCGTCTACTCGGCCACCCACCGCAATGGACGCCGGGTAGCGATCAAGCTACTCAACGCCGAGTTCCGCCGCGGCGCCGAGGTGTGCGACCGCTTTCTGCGCGAAGGCTACGTGGCCAACCGCATCGGCCACCCAGGTGTGGTGAGCATTCTCGACGACGACACGACCGCCAGCGGCCAAGTGTATCTGGTGATGGAGCTACTGGAAGGGGATTCCTTCCTGGCGCGCATCCAGAAGCACCAGCTCACGCCCGCGCAGGTGGTGTTCATCGGGCAGCAGGTGCTCGAGCCGCTGGGCGTCGCCCACCGCTGCGGCATCATCCACCGCGATATCAAACCGGGAAACGTCTTCGTGTGCAACGACGGTCGCGTGAAGATTCTCGACTTCGGCTTGGCTCGCTTGTTCGAGGGCAGCGAGATCGAGCCCAGCCGCGACGGTCTCGTGCGCGGCACGGTGCCCTACCTGTCGCCCGAGCAGGCGAGCGCCGGGCGTGACGCGGTCGACTGGCGCAGCGACATCTACGGCGTCGGGGCGATGCTCTTCTACGCGCTCTCGGGGCACTACGTGCACGACGGCGACAGCCAGTTCGACATGCTCATGGCTGCCACCAAGAATCCTGCCCGTTCGCTCAGCAGTGTGTTCCCCGCGGCGCCCGCCAAGATCGTCGAGCTCGTCGATCGAGCCTTGCGGTATGACCCGGCCCAGCGCTGGCAGTGCGCCGAGGACATGGCCGAGGCGGCGCGCGCGGCTTTCCAGCAGATCACAGGCACCTCGATCCCGCTCACGGAGCGCGCCGAGGTCGACGGCAAGAAAGGCTGGGCGCGAGCCGCCCTCACCCCCGCCATCCTCAAATCCCCCGTGGAGGGGGAAGTGGTGGTCTTGCACGACAAATCCATCGCCGTGAGCGTGCTCTTCGAGCCCGACGCGGTCACGAGCCCGGACCTGCCGGTCGATGGCAGGAAGTAGGCTTGCTTGCCTCCCGGAGAAATCCGTCCACCCCTGTCCTTCGCCAGGTGTTCATCCGCGACACCGTTCTTCCGTCGGTGAACTCGGGAATCCCTAGGTGGGGCATCCGTCCGGTGGCATCATGCGCCAACTGCCGATGCTCGCCCTCTGTAGTCGTCGTGTGCCGAAAACCGATCGTCACCGCCTCGGGTCTCACCGAAGCCCATTTCACGCGGCCTCGCGGTGGTAGAAGCCCAGAAGG
>JAFGPX010000228.1 GCA_016935975.1 Deltaproteobacteria bacterium | reverse complement strand
GTGCGAGGAGGGGGACTCGAACCCCCATGGCTGTTAACCGCTAGCACCTCAAGCTAGTGCGTCTACCAGTTCCGCCATCCTCGCGGGGTGAAGGGGGCTTATAGTCGCCCACCGACGGCAAGTCAACGGCGGACTCCGGGTCAGAACTTCACACTCGTGCCCACGAGCTGGCGCAGGGTGAAATGCTGGTCGGTGACGAAGTAGCGGACCAGCTCCTTGAGCAGCCCGGGCTTCTGCACCTGGTCGAGCAGAAGCTTGGGCCCGATGACTTCCGGCCTTTCCACGGCGGTTTCGCGCACCACCACGCGGACGGCAGATTGCAGATCGCCGCACAGGACGAGGCCGGCGCGGTTCCCGGTTTCGAGCACCGCCGATCGCCAGTGCAGGCAGTCCACTTCGGCGTCGACGTGCTCCTGGAAGATCTCGGCGATGCGCTTGGCGAGCTTGTAGGGCAGGGCCTTCTTGAGCTTGGCGGCTTCCTCGGCGGCGCTGTCCTCGGAGCCGGCACGCCAGCGGTTGTGCTTGGGGTGGAAGGCCTTGAGCGCCGCCGTGAACAGATCGTCGAGCGCGACCGAATCCAAGGTGGCGGCCAGAACGTACTCGGGCCGCAGCAGCTCGAGGGCCCGGCCGATGTGGAAACGTAGCGCGGAGGCCGATACCGCCTCGGCGAAGGCCTTGCCCACGACGATGGCGGTGGGCGCCGCTGCAACCAGACGGACGCCGTCGAACTCGGCGTCGGGCTTGAGGTAGAGCCCGGCACGCTGGTTGGACAGAGCCTTGCCCGCCTGGCTGAAGATCTTCGCCACGTCGAGGTCGGAGATCGCCGAGACTTTGTCTTTGGCCGTGACGCCCAGGCTGTCGAGGGTGGCGCGGCTCAGCGCCGGGACGCCCTCCCACAGAGCCGCGAACACATCAGCCACGACGCGCGTGGCAGGATGGGCCAGGTGGGCTTGGCGATCAGCCTCGCCGACCGCGGCGGCATAAGGCTCGTCCGTGGGCCGCTCGGGCGAAGGGTGCTGCTCGAGCACGGCTCGCTCCGAGTCGTCGGCCATTCCGAGGACATCGAGCACCTGCAGGCAACACCACGCGCGGTCGCTTTCGCCGCGCGCCAGGTAGTCGCTCGCAAGGGCGCGCAGGGATGCCTGGCACGTCGGGTCGAGCCGCACGAGGGCGCGGTGGTTCTCGATTGCCAGAGCGCCGCGTTCCGGATGCTGGGCGTAGAGGTCGGCCAGGCGGAGACGCGCTGACAGGCGCTCGCTGTCCATGGCCACGGCTTTCTCGAGCGCGTCGATGCCGGCCTCCAGATTCCGGCCGGCCACCGCATTGCCAAGCTCTTCCCACAGCGAGGCCCGATGGCGCTCGGCCTCCTTGTCGGCGGGAGCAGACAACCCCGGCAGCAGACGCTCGAGCGTGTCCGCCACGTCGGCGGCACGGCCGGCCTGCGCATAGGCGGTGCACAAGCTCGCCAGCGCGGTTTCGTCGGTGGGGTTGTCTTCCAGCACCTTCTCCAGCATGTTCGCGGCGTCGACGTATTCGCCGATTTCCATCTGCAAGCTCGCCACCTCGCGGCGCCGGCCGGCCCGCTCGGCCGGGTCGACGACGGCCTCGGCGATCCGCCGCGCCGTCGCGATGGCGTCGCCTACGGCGCCGTCGCCGCGCTGCAGATCCAGCAGCTTCTCGAGGAGCGGGATGCTGGAAGGCTCGTCCGTCTCTAGCATCGAGGCCGCGTCGAGGTAGGCGGTGCGCGCGGCGTCTTTGTTGCCGAGCGCCAGGTGCAGGTCGCCGATCTGTTCGAAGATCTGCACTTGTTCTTTGCGGTCCGCCGAGCATTCGGCCACGCGGCGCAAAGAGCGCGCGGCCTCGAGCTTCTCCCCGCGCTCGATGGCCAGATCGGCCAAGGCGCGTAGGGTCTGCGGGTGGCTGGGGGCGAAGCGCAGAGCGGCTTCGTGCAGGGCCGCCGCGCGTTCGGGCCGGCGCAGCTTGAGCTCGGCCTGGGCCGCGTGGGTCAAGGCCTGCGCGACCTCTTCGGGGTATTGCGTGGCCATCTCGTGGTCGGCGATGGACTCGAAGTGCATGGCGGCCTCGCGCCAGCGCCGCGCCTGGAAGCGGTTCTCGCCCAGCGCGATGCGCAGCATGAGCTGGCCGGGCATGGCCCGATCCGCCTCGACGAGCTGCCGGTAGCCTTCCTCGAGCCGGCCCAGCTTTTCGTAGACCTCGCCCAGGCGATGGTAGAGCCGCGCGGTCTGTTCGGGCTGGCCGCGCAGACGGCGCAGGGCCTCGTTGAGACGACGCTCGGCCTTGCTCCACTGTTGCTCGCGGTAGTAGATGTCCGCCATGGTGATGACGGCGGGCAGGTGACCGGGATCGAGATCGAGGGCTTGGTCCAGCCGCGCCTCGGCCTCGTTGAGCAGTTCCGGGTTCTCGCAAAGGACGCGCGCCAGATTCGTCAGAACGACGGCTTTGGCCGGACCGGCTTCGGTGGCTTCGAGTTGTCGTTCGTAGAGATCCGTGGCCTCGTCGATGCGCCCCTCGGAGGCCTCCAGCGAGGCGAGCGCGCCGAGCGTCTCGGGGCTTGACGGATGCTCGACCACGGCGCGCTCGAAGCAGGCGCGCGCCTGCAGTGTGTCGCCGAGCTGATCGCGGAACACGGCCGCCGCTTCGAGCAGGACGGCCGCCTGCTCGGGTTGTCCGGACATGGCGTCGGCCTGACGGAGCAGGGCCGCGGCGTAGGATTTGAAGTCGTTGCGCTTGAGATGGAAGCGGGCCAGCGCCGCCAGGGCAGGTTGCAGATCCGGGGCGATGCCCAGCGCGGACTCCAGGGCATCGAGCGCGCCCTCGGGATCGTCGAGATCGTCGGCCCGAAGCTGCGCCTTTTCGAGGTAGAGGGCGGCGATGAGGTTGGCGTCGCCATCGGCGGTGCGCAGGGCGACGATGCGCTGTTCGAGAATCCGCATGGCCTCGTGGGCCAGGCCCGCGCTGCGCAGGTTGCGCAGAAGCGCCGCCGCGGTTTCGGGATCGGACAGGGCATCCGGCCCGAGGCCGCGCAAGCAGGCCGCCGCTCCGTCGGGATTGCCCAGCCGCTCTTCCAGGACCTTGGCGCGCCGCCAGATGAGATCCGTGCGCTCGGGGCCCTTGGTGATGCGAATGCGCCGGTCGAGCACGTCGGCCAGGGCCTCGAAGTGGCCGGCCGCGGTGTGCAGGCGGTCGAGGGCGGCCAGGGCGGCCGTGTCCTCGGGCGACTTGGCCAAGATGCCTTCGTAGACCTCGATGGCCTTGGCGGGAAGGGCCAGCTCGCGCTCGTAGATCTCGGCCAGATTCCCGCGCGCCGCGCGGGCGCCCTCGTCGTCGCCGGCCAGCTCCAGCTCGCGCTGCAACGCAGCCGCCGCTTTCTGCGCCATGCCGACCTTGCCGAGCAGGCGCGCCAGTGCCGCATAGCCGGCCCGAGCTTCTGCGACCAGCCCGTCGGCCGACTCGGTGCTGCTGGCGTTCGACCTCTCCTCCTCGATGCTGGCCACGACCTTCTCCAGCGTGTCGACCGCCTCGTAGGGACGCTCCAAGCGCTGGTCGTAGAGCTCGGCCAGCTCGAAGGCCTTGCGCCGCATCTCGGGGCCTTCCAGACGGGCGTCACCGGCCAGGGCGCGCCGTTCGAGCACGGTGGCCAGCTCCGCCCAGCGCTCGCCGCTGCGGTAGATGGATTCGAGCCGGTCGAGCGACTCGACGTTGTTCGACTCGAGCACGAGCACGTTGCGATAGCGCTCTTCCGCGGCCTCGCTCTGCCCGAGTCGCTCGCGAATGCGCGCCACGCGCAGATTGAACGCGACCATGTCGGTGCGGGAACCACGGTCGGCCGCCCGCTGGTAGATGCCGCACACGGCGTTCCACCGGTTTTCGCTCTCGGCCAGGCGCTCCATCTCGGCGCACACGCTTTCGTCGGCGGTGTTGAGTGCGAAGGCGCGTTCCAGAGCCTCGAGCGCCCGATCCACCTGGTGGGCGCCGCGCATCCAGATATCGGCCACTTTCGTCAGGTAGCGGTGCCGCGTGATTGCGTCGGCCGTGAGCGTCTCGTAGGCCTGTACCCATTCGTGCCACGGCGACTCGAAGCTGACGGGCATGCCCGGAACCAGCATGCGGTTCTCGGCTTCCGATTCCATGGAGTCTTCGAGGATGTCGACCTCGTCAATGTCGATCTCTCCGGTGATCTGGTCGGGATCGAGCTCCAGCGAGGGTTCGGGGCCGAGAAGGTTGGCTACTTCCTGCGGCGTGGGGGTGATGGCGTCGCTGCTTTGCGCCGTGGTCTTGCCTTCACCGCGGGCCGTCCGGGGCTTGCCCTCCTTGCCGACCGGCGTGGGCGTCGCAAGCGGCGCGGGCGTGCGGGTGTAGGTGCCGATCTTCTCGGCCAGGCGCCAGAGATTGGCGATGATGCTCTCGTCCTCGGGGGCCAACCGGAAGGCACCGAGGTATGCGCGGAAGGCGCGCATCTCGTCCTTGATCTTGGTCTCGACCAGCTCGGCCGCGTGCCGCGAGATCTCGAGCTTCTCCTCGATTTCTTGGGCCCGTGTGAAGAGCTGGCCCTCGACGCTGAGCGCATCCTCCCAGCGCCCGGTGTTCTCGGCGAGCCGCAGGATCTCCTGGTGCGAGGTTTCGCTGTCGGGATCGAGCACGAAGGCGCGCATGTGCTCGTCGAACGCCCCCGACGCATCCTTCATGTCGTTCTCGCGCACGGAGGCGCGCAAGCGGAGCAGAGCGATGCGCTCTTTGACGTCGGGGCGCCCGCGCGCCACCTGGGCGTACACGTCGAGCAGGCCTTGCCAGTCGGGAATCACGCGGGCCAGTCGCTCGAGCTCGGGCAGAAGCGTGCTGGCGTCGGGCTCATGGACCAGGGCCTCGCGCAGCACCACGAAGGCACGCGTCGGTGCCCCAAGGCGTTGTTCGCACAGGGTCGCAACCTTGAGCGCAACGTCGACCTGGTCGCGCGGCTCCGTCGACCTGGCGCCCTCGCCCAGGTAGACGCTGATGAGATCCTCCCAAAGGGCGTAGGCCTCGGCGGTGCCCTCCAGCTTGCCCAGCGTGGTTTCATCCGGCTGTTCGTGATAGGCGCGCCGGTAGTACTCGAAGGCGCGGCGCGGCTCCTTGAGCATCTGCTCGGCCGCAGTCGCCATGTCGAAGAGCAGGTGGCGGCGTTCCTCGGGCTCCTTGGCCTGCGCCAACAGCTTCTCGTCGACGGCAATCAGCCGCTCGCCGTCGCCTGCCTCGGTGTAGATCGCGGCCAGGTCGCCGAGCGCGTCGGCTTGCTCGGGATCGATTTCCAGCACGCGCTCGAAGGCGCGCGCGGCCTTGACCGGATCGGAAAGACGTTCGCGGTAGAGCCAGCCGATCTCCAGGCCCCGCGCCACGCGTTCCTTGGGTTCGGTGGTGAGCGCCAAATGGCGTTCCGCAACCGCAACCACGCGCGGCCAGTCCTCGACCGACTCGGCCACGCGGCGCAAGGCCGTGTGGGCCGCGACGTTGGCCGGATCCATCTCGTTGACAATCTGCTCGAGAGCGACGATGGCCTCGGCCGGCTCCCGAAGATCCTCCTCGAACAGGCGCGCGCGTTCGAGCGCCAGCGCGGTGGCGTCGGCGGGATTGTCGGCAATGGCGATGCGGCGCTGGAGCAGGCCGGCCAGCGTGGAGAAGTCGCCCATGTCCGCGGCGATGGCCGACAAGGCTTCCAGGGCCTCGCGATCGGTGGGCTGAAGCTTGAGAAGGGTTTCCCAGGCGTCTTCGGCGCGGCTCGTCTGCTTGAGCTCGGTGCCGGCCAGGTGAGCGAGACGACGCAAGGCCACGACTTGCTCGGCGGGATCGCCTTCCTTGGCCTTGATCTTGAGATCGAGGACGTGCGCCAGATCCTCGGCGCGGCCGACCTTTTCGTAGGCCACCAGCAGCGCGTCCAGGGCCTGCTCGTCGCCAGGCACGTGCTTGATGATCTTCTCCCAGTAGGGGATGGCCTTGGCGTGGTCGCCGATTTGATCCTGCAGCAGCCCGGCGATGCGCTTGATGATGTGGAGCTTCTCGGCGCCCGAGCCGGCGTAGCGCAGGTGGTACTCCAGCATCTTGACCAAGCGGGGCTTGTCGCCGGATTTCTCCAGAATGGCTTCCAGCTGCAAGAGCGCGTCGTTGTCGCCCGGGAGGAACTTCAATATCTGCGTGGCGGCGAGGGAAGCCGCCGGCAGGTCGCCGAGCTTCTCCATCTGGATGGTGAGCACGCGGCGCAGGAGCCCGATCTTCTCGGTTTCGGTCTCGGTGCTCTCGATCTGGTTTTGCAGAAGCGGCGCCAGATCGGCCCAGCGTTCGCTCTTCTCGTAGCTCTCGACCACGTTGCGCAGGGCCACCGGCTCGCGCGGGTCGAGGCTCAGGATCTGCAGGTAGACGGCGATGGCGTTGTCGACGTTGCCGAGCTTGTCCGCGTGCAGGCGGGCCAGGCGGTGCAGGACGTCGATTTTGATCTCGGGCAGCTCGGCGCGTTCCGCCTCTTCGACGAGCAGCGGCACCATCTGATCCCACTGCTTGGTCTTCTGCAGGATGCGCTTTTGCGCCTCGAGCGCGCGTTCGTACCCCGGCGCGACCTCCCACATGCGGCGCCACACCGCCAGGGTGCGCTCGAGATCGCCGAGCTTGGTTTCCGCCAGCACCGCGACCTCCTCCAGGCGCGGCAGCAGATCCTCGACGGGCCGTCCCTGCTTGAGATCGTGCTCGGCGGCGAACTCGAGGAGATCGGCCAGCTCGCGGAAGGAGCCGCGCGAGCGAAAATGATCGGCATAGGCACGAAGGGCCGCGGCGTCGCTGGGGTTCTCTTGCAGGATGGCGTGCAGGTAGACGGCAGCCTGTTCCTGATCGCCCAAGCGGTCGTGATACAGCGAGGCCAGCTCGCGCAGCAGGGACAGCCGATCCTCGACGTCCGTCGTGCGTTCCAGCTGCTTCTCGCGCAACTCGGCGAGCTTCGCGTAGTCGTGGCGGCCGAGATAGAGGTTGGCCAGGTGGTGCGCCGCCGGTCCGCCGGGCTCCTCCAGGGCGAAGACCTGCTCGTAGGTGCGGATGGCCTCCTCCTGGTCGCCCAGGGAGGTCTCGGCCAGTTGCGCGCGCTTGGTCAGGAGTTCGATCTTTTCCTTGTTCGTCCGCGCCTGCGTCACGCGCTCCCGCAGGAAGCGATCGAGGTCGGCGAAACGGCCGGACTCGCTGAGCACGCGTTCGAGCAGGCCTTGCGCCTCGGCATGGAAGGGCACCGCGGCCAGTGCCTTGCGCAGCGAGGCCACCGCACTGTCGATGTCGCCGGCCTCTTGTCGTCGTCGTGCGATCTGGTTGTACAGGCCGGCGGCGCGCTCGGGGCCGTCCGCGCCGGTCCAGTTGGGGTTGGCGAACACCGAGGCCAGGGCTTCCAGAGCCTTGTCGTCGCGCGGGTACAGCCGGACTACGTCGGAGAGCTTCTGCGCGGCCGCCGGGAGATCGCCGATCTTCTCGGCCAGCACGCGCCCCAGCCGGAACATGAGGGCGATGCGCCGCTTGGGATCCGTGGTGCCGGCCAACTCGATCTCGTACAGGCGGCACACGGCGGGATAGTCGCCGAGCGCGTTGTGGATCCGGCGCGAAGCCTCGACCATCTTGAGCTGCTCGGGCGTGACCTCGGCGCGCAAGCCGGGTGTCGACAGAGCGTGCTCGATACGCGCGATTTGCTGGCCGTAGAGGCGCTCGATTTCGGAGCGCAACTCGGCGATGCGGGCCTGATCCTTGGCTTGGCCGAGGGCTGCGGCCTCGACCTCCAGCATTTTGACGTATTCGCTGGCGCGCCCCTGCTCGCGGTAGATGTCCTTGAGTCGCCGGACGGCCTTGCGGTGAGTCGCATCGCGACTGACGGCGTGGGCGAGGTCGGCCTCGGCGCCCGAGACGTCGGAGAGATGGTCGATGCGAACCTCGGCGGCCAGGTAGAAGAGCTCGGCCGCCTTGGCCTGATCCGCGATGGCCTGTGCGCGCGTTTCGTAGAGCGTGACGAGTTTGTCGAATCGTCCCGACTCCCGATACGATCGACGCAGGGAGAGGAAGGCCTCGTTGTGGCCTGGGTCGCGTTGTAAGGCCTGTTCATACTCGCGCTCGCTGGGCATGCGGCCCTCCGGTAGATGAGCGGTCGTCCTCGACTAGCGACAACCGAGAGGGCCAACGTAACACCAGGGCGCAAGGAAACCAAGGGGTTAGGGGGACCACCTCGAACACGCGCCAGCGTCGGAGGCAATTGCTCCCGAGTAGGCTGGCCGGGTCGTGGGGCCGCGCCGCGGCCGGGGCAGGGTAGCGCGCGAGCTGTGTCGTGCTCTGGCGGGTGGGCGGGCTATCGCGACGCCGCGCGCGATTTGACTTCGGCCAACCGGCGCGTGATGTCACGGAAATTCGGGTCGCGCTTGTAGACGCGTTCGAAGTAGTAGAGGGCCTCGCTGTGGTCGCCGAGATTGTAGAAGACGTTGCCGAGCTGGAAGTAGAGCTGGGTAGCCTCCGCCGAAGTCGCGGTGGGCCTCTTGAGCGCGTCCTGGTAACAGCGGATAGCCTCGGCGGAATCTCCCAAGGCCTCGTGGCATTCGCCAATCATGGACAGGGCAAAGACCTCGCGTCCGTGATCGGCCAGGGCCGCCTTGAAGTGCGTGATGGCGGCGTCATAGCGCTCCATGGTCTTCTCCATGATCCCCAGGTCGACGTGCGTGTCGATGTCGTGCTTCTCGTTCTTGGGCTGGCCCGCATCGGGCGGGTTTCTCATCGTTGCGCGCATGTCAGGCGCCGCGGCGTCCGGGCCGCCGTGGACTTGCGCCGGCATCGCGCCTTGCGAGGTCGCAGCAGCGGGTGCGAGGGCGGACAGCTTGTCCCGCCGGTCGGCGACAAGGATGTGCCCCGGGGTTCGGGTTTCGAGCTCGTCGAGCATGGCCGTGGCTTCATCGACGAGGCCTTGCTCGATGAAGAAGTCGACCTGCTCTAGATCGGCCAGGAAGGCGTCGTCGGAAACCGACGGGCTGGGCTCACGCTCTCGCGCCGCTGCCGGTTGCCGCTCGGCTTCGGGAAAGACCGGCGCTCCGATCTGGGTGCTGCCCCCTTCCTCGAGGTTGTAGTCGTCGTACTCTTCGGCGGGGGCTATGGCGCCGCCGCCCGTGGTGTCCTGTCCTCTCTCGAAAGCCGAGCCGCCCTCCTGACCCTCGAATTCGTCGCTGTCCGAAACGTCTGACAGAAGCTCGATCTCGTCGCTGCCGACGTGATCGGGTTCCGGTGTCTTGACCGGCAGCTCCTCGGAGGTCGATGCGTCGCCATGGGGTGCTTCGGGCATCGATCCTTCGACCGCGCCCAAGACCTCCGTCGCTCGGCGTGCCGCCGGATTGAGCGCCAGAGCCTTGCGCGCGTAGGCTGCGGCGTTGCGCGGCTTGCTCGCCAGAACCTGCTGAGCCAGGGTTTCGTATTCCGCTGCAGCTTCGGCCTTGCGGTCGAGCTGCTCGAGCACCACGGCTAGGCGTTCGTGCGCCCCCTGGTGGGTGGGGACACGCTCGAAAACCCGTCGCAGATGCTCCGCCGCCCGTTCGACCAGCCCGTATTTCACGAACACGTCGGCCTCGGCCAGGATGCGCTTGACCTCGACGTCGTCGTCGGATTTCTCGACCATACCCGAGGCGATAGTGATGCGTTCCGACATCGTTGCGGGCATCGGCTCGCTGGGGGTGGCGTACCTGTTGCGCAGGGCTGCAGGAACCTCCACCTCGCTGAAGGTGATGGCCGTGGGCCGCTTGGCGGCTGTGCTTCCCGGCGGTGGCGTGGGTATGGGCGATGGCGTGGTCAGCCGCGTCCCGGACGAGAGGGGCACGGGCGAGACAGTCTGCAAGCGGGCCAGGGTGCTCGGCCCTCTGCCCAAGAGCTCCCGCATCTCGGCGTCGTTCGGATCCATCGCCAGCACACGCTGCGCCGCATGGTTGCGCTCGCTGATGCGACCGGCCTCGGCATAGACGCGGGCCAGCTCTTTGAGGACCGGCAGGGTTCGGTGCGGCTGGCCGAGCTGGTCGAAGGCTCGCGCCAGCAAGTCGAGAACCTGTGGCTCGCGTGGCTTGGCCTCGAACACCACTTTGAGGTGAGGCAGCGCGGCCCGCGCGTTGCCGTGCTCCACGTATTTCGCGGCCACCTCCAGCGCCATGTCGTGGTTCTGGGGGTCGTAGTGCAGCATGCGCTCCGCCACGCGCAGGAATTCGTCGGTGCGCCCTTGGGCCTTGACCAGCCGCGCCGCTTCGGCAAACTCCGCAGCGGCTTCCTTGAGGGCCCCGGCTTGCGAGGCCATCTCGGCGTAGCGGATGCGGGGGTTGGGCTGCTCGGGGTTGAGGTCGACGATCTGCTTGAGCGCGGCGAGCGCTTCGGGGCTTCGATTCGCCTTCAGATACAGCGCCGAGGCTTGTTCGAGCTGCTGCACGGCATCGGAAAGCAGACCGAGCTGGCGGAAGACCTCGGCCAGCTTGAGGCGGGCCTCGATGAACTCCGGGGCGAGCTTGATGATGTTCTTGTAGACCGCGACCGCTCGCTGGAAGAAGCCCTGCTCGACGTAGAGGTCGACGGTCTTCTGGTAGACCTCGGTGGCCTTGTCATTCTGCCCGAGCCGGACATGCACCTCGGCCATACGAAGCCACGTGCGGGTATCCTTCGGGTCCTCCCTGACGGCTGCCTGAAACATCGCCAAGGCCTTCTCGAAGCTTCCCCGCTCTAGGTACTTCTGCGCTGCTGCGAGGTGCTTGTCTTTCTTCGTTACCACCTGATTGTGTCCGCATGCACAGTGTTACCGGGAACGGAACACCTGTAAAGGAGCGTCCGAGTATTTCCCCGCTCGGCGAGCTTCGGCAAGCAATCTGTTCTTTTGGGAATCCTCAGAGGGTTCCCGAGCCCTCCCACTCCATGGCTCCAGGCGTGACTTGTCGGGCCGTGAGCGAAGCCCGCCTTCGTCAGCGCACCTCTTACCATACGCGTTAGAGGCGTTCGAGGAAGTGGGTATCGAAGCGGCCGCCGACGAAATCCGGATGAGCCAACACGCGGCGGTGCAGGTCGCAGTTGGTCTTGATGCCCTCGACCACGACTTCGTCGAGGGCGCGCCGCACCCGGGCCAAGGCAACATGGCGATTCTCTCCATGCGCGATCAGCTTGGCCAAGAGCGAATCGTAGAAGGGAGGAACGCGGTAGTGGGCGTAGATGTGGGTGTCGACGCGAACGCCGATGCCGCCCGGTAGATTGAGCGCGGTGATGGTGCCCGGCGAAGGCGCGAAGGTGACGGGATCCTCGGCGTTGATGCGCAACTCGATGGCGTGGCCGCGCGGGCGCATCTCGGCGGGCAGGTGCAAGGGATCGCCGGCCGCCAGGCGCATTTGCTCGCGCACCAGATCGACCCCGAAGACCGCTTCGGTCACCGTGTGCTCGACTTGGATGCGGGTGTTCATCTCGATGAAGTAGAACTGACGATTCTCGTCGAGCAGGAACTCCAGCGTGCCGACGGTCTTGTAGCCGATGGCGGCCGTGGCCTTGCGCGCGGCGCGCAGCAGATCCACGCGATGGGCGTCGTCGAGCGCCACCGAAGGGGCTTCCTCGATGAGTTTCTGGTGCCGGCGCTGGATGGAGCACTCGCGCTCGCCGATGGCGATGGCGGACTGGCCGTCGCCGAGCACCTGCACCTCGATATGGCGTGGCTTGCCGATGTAACGTTCGAGATAGACGGCGGGGTTGTTGAAACCGGCCTGAGCCTCGGAGCGCGCGGCCGCGAGTTGAGCAGAAAGCCGGCTCTTGTCGTCCACGATTTTCATGCCACGACCGCCCCCGCCCCCCGTGGCCTTGATGATCACGGGCAGGCCGATGCGTTCGACGGCTTCCTCGGCCTGTCGCTCGGTCTCGATGATGGGGGTTCCCGGCACGACGGGCACCCCCGCAGCTTCCATGGCCGCGCGCGCGGTGACCTTGTCGCCCATGG
The DNA here is from genome assembly GCA_016935975.1 of Deltaproteobacteria bacterium. Classification (GTDB taxonomy): domain Bacteria; phylum Myxococcota_A; class Polyangia; order Fen-1088; family Fen-1088; genus Fen-1118. The sequence continues at coordinate 10,225 of JAFGPX010000228.1, read as the reverse complement.
TACGCATCACGTCCGGCTGAGGCCCGATCCAGACGAAGCCGCACTTCTGCACGACTTCGGCGAAATCGGCGTTCTCGGCCAGGAATCCGTAGCCGGGATGGATGGCATCGGCCCCCGTCAATTCGGCGGCGCTGATCAGGGCCGGCACGTTGTTGTAGCTCTGTCGCGACGGAGGCGGGCCTATGCACACCTTCTCGTCGGCGAAACGCACGTGCAGGGCGTCGGTGTCGGCGGTGGAGTGGACTGCCACCGAGCGCAGGCCGAGATCCCGGCAGGCGCGGATGACCCGTAGGGCGATTTCGCCCCGATTCGCTATCAGTACCTTCTTGAACACGCGTGCACCGTCTGGTTGTCCGGGAGCCTCTCCGCGCCGGCGGCAGAAGCGGGGCATTCCCGCCGCCGCCTGTGCCCACCGACGGCGCGATGCCGTTCCCGGTGGTTTCCTACGCTTTGTCGATGCGGAACAAGGGTTGGCCGTACTCGACGTGCTCCGCGTTCTTGACCAGGATCTCGAGGATCTTGCCGTCGAACTCCGATTCGATCTCGTTCATCAGCTTCATGGCCTCGACGATGCACACCACCTGTCCCTTGCGCACGGTCTGGCCCACGTCTACGAAGGGTGGTGCCTCGGGAGCGGGGGCGCGGTAGAACGTGCCCACGAACGGGGAGGTGAGGAGCGCTCCGGGTTCGGAAACCTTGGCCGACTTGTCGGGCGGCGGGGCGACGTGCACCGGAGGAGGGGGCGGCAACAGGGGGGCGGCGGGGACGAGCGCTCCGCCCGCACGGCGGGTCACGCGCACGCCACCGTAGGCATCCAGCTCGATTTCGGCTAGGTCGAACTCGGTGGCGAGCTCGGCCAGCTCACGCAGCCTGTCCAGATCGAGGGGTTTCGAGCCACATTCGGGCTCCTGCCGGCTTGCCGGAGACGCCTTCTTGGCGCCGGCAACGAGGGCCTTGCGTTTCCTCATTTCCTCGCGGCTCCTTTCTTTGACGAAGTCGCGGTCCGCGACTCGCTGGGAGATGAATTGCTGGGTCTCGGCTGGTCGCGAGGCGCTTTCCGCTTCCTCGGCAAGAGCCGGGCCAGCGCTTCGAGCGCCAAACGGTAGCCGATCGCGCCCAATCCCGCAATCTGCCCCATGCACACCGGAGCCAGGAGCGAGCGATGGCGAAACTCCTCCCGACAGTAGAGGTTCGACAGGTGGACTTCCACGGTCGGGATCTTGACCGCGGCTATGGCGTCACGCAGCGAAACGCTGGTATGGGTCAGGCCACCGGCATTGACGATGAGGCCGTCGGCCCGCCCCTGTGCCTGTTGCACCCGGTCCACCAGAGCTCCCTCGTGATTGGACTGGAAGGTTTCGACCGCGAGGCCCAGCTCGGCGCCGCGAATTCTCAGCTCCCGATCGATCTCGCGCAGCGTGGTCCTGCCGTAGAGGTGAGGCTCGCGCGTTCCCAGCAGATTCAGGTTCGGGCCGTGGATGGCCAAGACCACCGGCCGCCTGGGCCCGCGTGTGCGCTCGGCCTCGCTCACAGCTCGGCCTGAATCTGCGGCGCCAGCAACCGCATCAGGTAGCGCGCCTTGCCGAAGTTGGCCTCGGGCTTGACGGCGCAGGCGACGAAGTACTCGTCGCTGATCAGGTAGACGAGGACCACGAGGTCGTTCGCTTTCAAGGTCAGCTCGCGCAGCGGCCCGATGTCGAGTTGCTCGACCGCCTTGCGCATCTGACCCACGGCATGGGACAGCTCCATGCCGAGAGTCTGGATGTCGAGGGCCTCTTGTCCGGACTTGGTGTAGGCATCGACCGCGATGCCATCGAAGCCTATGAGAATGCCCGCCATGCCCCCGGCCAGGCGGTCTACCATGCCAGCTAGACTGTCGCGAAACATCGTCGTTGCCTGCGCTTCTAGTCGCTATCTTCCGGACGTGTCAATAGCCCGGCCCCGCGGCCTCAATGCGCCGTGGAGGTGGAAGTGCCGGTCGAGGTCGAACCCGTGAACAAGCCGGGGCATATCGCCGCGTTCTGGGGCGTGCCGTTGATCGTCACGGTCGCGCCACAGCAGAGGATCAATTCGTCTTGTCCTGGGGGCAGACAGGGATCCCCCATATAGGGATTGTTGCCCGTGAGCGCGGCGCAGAGGGGATAGTCGTAGGGGTATTCGTAGGCGATCAGGGCCGGGTCCGTGTACCCTTGCTGCAGGCAGCCGTTGCACGCCGTGACCTCGTAGACGAATGGCGCGCTCTCGATGGAGTTTCCTCCGTGCCATCCCACGGCTCGGATTTTCGCCTTGATCGCGAGGCCTTCGGCTGGCACGTAGGGCTGGATGCAGCGCGAATGAGAGGAGGTGATTGCATTGAAGCCTTGGCCCGTCGAAGCTCCGGGCGCGAGAACGAAGGTGAAGGACGGGGTGTCGAAGGTCGCCGGACAGGAATCCGACCAGACGACGTTCGGCGCGGACAGCTCCACGGTGAAGTGCGTGAAGGTGATGTTGTTCATCTCGTTGGCGGGGGTATCGCCGGTGGCGGCCAAGTTGTTGATGACCGCAACGGGCAGGTAGTAGGGCGGCGCCGAGCCGTCCGGCAGCGCCAGGTCGAGAACGCCCGCGCTGCGGTGCAGAGAGGTCGCCTCTCCGGGGACGGTGCAGTCACCACCCGACAGCACCTGAACCTGCTGGATCTGCAGCGCGATGCCGGCCTCCGGCGCGGTGAGCCGGCTACAAGCTGCAAGGCCGAGCGCCATCGCGAAGATGCACACGTCACCACCGAGCCACTTGCTGCTGTTGTTCATTGTCATGGCGGTACCTGCTCCGATCTTATTGACTAGCTATCCGGGAGCGATTGACGATTCGCGGAGTGATGAAAACCAGGAACTCGGAACGGTTGTCGTTCTCCTTCTTGTTGCGGAAGAACCATCCCAAGACCGGGATGTCCGAGAAATAGGGGATGCGCGCGCTCGAAAGACCGGTGTTGCGCGTGTAGATGCCGCCGATGACGGCGGTATCGCCGTCCCGAACCAGCATGGTGGTCCTGGCTTCCTTGCGTTGAATCGTCGGGTCGCCGCGCGCCCCGGTGTTGACGAAGTCTGGCTCGTTGCGCGTAACATTCACCTGGAGTGCGATGGTGCCTTCGTTGGTGACGTGCGGCCGGACCTGGAGGCTGAGGCGCGCGTCCACGAATTGCGTCTGGGCGCCCATGGCGCTGACGGTGGACACCGGGATCGACACGCCTTGCGAGATGGTCGCGTCCAGGTTGTCCATGGTCGTGATGCGGGGCGAAGACAGGATGCGAACGCTGCCCGTGCTCTCGTAGGCCGACAGCCGCAGGTTCAAGTTGAACGCGCCGGCGACCGAGCCCATGGTGAGGCCGATGGCAGCGCCGGTGCCCATGCCCGCCGCGGCCGGCATGTTGACCAGGAAGTTCGGGTTGGTCGTGCCGTCGCCGTTGCGCGGGTAGGGCACGAGCCCGGTGAGCGGCGCCTTGCCATCGTCCGAACCACCGCCGATGCCCACGTTATAGGGGAACACCAGGCCCGTGGGATTGCCGTGGTCCGTGTCGGCATAGCCGGTGCCGCCCCACTGCACGCCGATCTGCCGGGCGAAGTTCGAGTTGGCCTCGACGATACGCGCCTCGATGACCACCTGCGAGGTCTGCGTGTCTAGGTTGCGGACCAAGTCCTCGACGAGCTGCAGGCTCTTGACCACGTCCGAGACGATGAGGGTATTGGTGCGTTGGTCCACGGAGATTCTGCCGCGCGGGGTCAGGAGATCCTTGGCTTTGTCGCTCAGGGCCGAGGCCTCGGCGTAGGACACGCCGATGAGACGGGTTTCGGTGGGCAACACGTCCTGGATCTGTTTCTGGCGCGCGATCTCCGCTTCCAGCTCCTTCTCGAGGAGAGGCAAAGGCGCCACGCGCAGCAGGTTGCCCTCGCGTACCGACCCCAGCCCCTTCGAACGCAAGATCACGTCGAGCGCTTGGTCCCAAGGCACGTCACGCATCTTGATGGTGATCTCGCCGCGTACATCGTCCGCGACGATGACGTTGACCTGGCCGACATCGGCGAGGAGGCGCAGGATGTTGTGGATATCGGCGCCCTTGAAATCGAGGTCGATGCGGCGTCCGGTGTAGCGCTTCTTGCCCAAGGCGGTACGGCCGCTCTTTGCGCCACCCCGAGGTCCTGCCGGCGCGCTTGCCGCGGGCTCGGCCGCGCTCGACCCGGCGGGGGCTGCCGGCGCAGTCGCACCGGGTACGGTGCCGGGCGGCGAGAGAAAGGGGGGCGCGGCTTGCGCTACCCACAGACCGTCCTTGGCCATGGCGAGAAATCCCGCCACCCTGCGCGCGGGCACGTAGAGGACGGCGGGTAGGCTCGGAGCTTTGCTGTGTGCCTTCTGGAAATCCCAGTAGATGCGGTTGCCCTCCAGGCGGACTCGGTTGGGGACGTCCTCGGCGAGATCCACGTCGACTCTCACGGTGCTGTGGGCCGCCCGGTCGCGGTACGAGCTGATGATCTTGACCGGCCCCAGGTATTCCGTGGCATCCAACTTGCGTTCGAGGGTTTCCGGCAGGTCGCTATGCTCGATGCGCAGGCTCAGACGCCGGCCGCCCAGGCGCTCGACTGCGAAGACGGTGGGGTCTTCGACGTCGATGATGACCGAGGCGTGGCCGGGCTCGTCGACGAAGTCGATGGCCCGAACGCGGTTCAGGGCCCGCAGCGTGATCGAGCGCGGCGGCTTGGGCGTGGCCCGGGATGCAGCAGCCCGGCTTCCGGGCGCGCTTTGTCCGGCGGAAGGTGGGTTGGCCAGAACCACAGGCCTGGCTGCCACGGCGCTTCTGACCTGTGCGGGCCGTGGCGCCGACGCTGTGGCGACGGCGGGAGCAGCGGCCGCCGTCTTCAACCGATTGACCTCAGCGAGCAGACTCTGGCGCACGTTTTCGAGCCGCACGCGCTCCGCCTCGAGCTTCCGCCGTTCCTCGTCGAGGCGCGAGTGCTCCGTGCGGGCATCAGCCAGGCGGGACTCCTCGGCTTTGCGCAGAGCTATGGCTTGGCCCAGCCTGGCCTCTTCGGCGCGACGCATCTCCGCCTGTTCTTCCCGGCGCGCTTCCTCCTGCTTGCGTGCGGCAATCGCTTGGGCGAGCTGCCGGCGAGACCGTTCGGCGGCTTTGCCGGCCTCGTTGCGCTGGCGCTCGGCTTCGACGAGGGCGGCCGCGGCCGCAGCCTTTCCCTTCGACGAGGCGTCAGAAGCCAGGCTTTCGTGGCGAGCGCGGGCTGCGCGCGCTTGCTGTTCGGACTTCGCCAGCTTCGCCTCGGACATGCGAACCGAGGCTTCGCGTTCGCTGACCAGGCGCGCGGCTTCTTCGAGCTGGCTCTGGTGCTCTCGCTGGCGCAGGGCGATGCGGTCGAGCGCCGTCTGGCGCGCCTCGACCTCGGCGGTGGCTGCACGCAAGGCCTTGTCTCGGTCCATTTCGTTGCTGCGCGCGGCGGCGGCTTTGTTCTCGCTGGAATCGGCTCGCTGGCGCGCGTTCTCGGCGTCGGCTTCGGCCTGCCGGGCGCGAGCCTCGGCTTGGGCAAGAGCGAGCCGCTGGCGCTGGCTCTCTTGGCTGGCTGCCGTGGCCTCGGCGCGGGCTTTCGCGGCCTCCTGCTGGGCACGGGTCAGTTCGCTGCGTAGCCTGTCCGCTTCCAGTTTGGCCGCAGCCTCCGAACGAGAATGCTCCTTGGCCTTGGCTTCCGCTGCCAGGCGCTGCCTCTCCTCGTCGTGCAGCCTGGCTTCGATCTTCTTCTGCGCTTCGGCGCTGGCTGCTGCTTCGGCCTTGGCCTGCGCCGCCACCTTGGTTTGCTGTTCGGCGCGCCTTTGGGCTTCGGCCCGTGCATGGCTTTCGGCTTGGATTCTCGCTTTGGCGTTGCCCTCGGCCGCGAGGTCCGGTCGAACCCGTGGCACGATGCGGAGGGTGATGTCGTTGCCCTTGCTTTCGACCCTGTAGTCGGAGGCTTGGCGCAAAGTAAGCACGATGCGCGTGCGGGGCCCGGCGCTTTCGTCCTCGGTGACGCTCGCCGAAACCAGCCCCAGCGCGTAGGTGCCGGCGTCGATGGGAACGTTCACGTCTCCCAGCCGGGTGCCGCTCAGCTCGACCACCACCCTCGCGGGTTGTTCCAGCTTCCAGGTCGTGAAGATGGGTCGCGCCGAGGCGGCGATGAAGACGGAAGTGTCCCCTGCCGTCTCCGAAACCCGGATGCTGCGCACGCGCACGGTCTCGGCGGAAGCAGGGATGGACCACACCGCAATCGTGGCCGCACCCACGAGGGCGGCCCAGAACTTGAGTCGTTCGCTTTGACAGGTCATTGGTCTGTTCCTTCCGGATTGACGAGGACGGCTCTCTCCAATGCCTTGGTGGTCCCGCCCGGTGTTATTTCCGACATCTCGAGCACGACGCGATCGGAGAGGATCTTGGTGATACGCGCAGCCGACTTTCCGATGTAGTCGCCGCGCTTCACGGTTTGGCCAAGGCCCGTGGGATCTCTGAACATCGCGCGGGGGTTGGCGTCGCCGCTCACGACGGCGATGAGGGTCAGCTCCTCGAGGGAGTATTTGGAGAAGATCGCCGACACGACCGCGGCGGTGGCTCTGGGCCCGCGTTCGATCCAGGTTTCGAGGTAGGAACGGAAGGGGTCGCGATTGGTGTCGTCGTTTTCCGCGAAATCCTCCTCGCGCAGGACCTTGCGTCGCAGGACCGCCAGTCGCTGCGCGAGCGCCTCGGCCCCCGTGGCCGGCGGCGTTGCCGGCTTTGCCGGTTGCGCGGGTTGGGCCGCGGCGGGCTTGGCGGCCGGGGCCGGCGTCCCCTTGGCGCCCTGTGCGGCGGTTGCCTCTTCAAGCCAGACGATGCCACCCAACGCAGCCGCCACGAGGACTGCCAGTCGCAGGTTTCTCATGCGCCACCCCCTGCGTCGCGATAACGGAAGGTCGCGGCCACGAACTTCGCGCGCAGACGAGGCGACGTCCCAGCGACGGCCCGTTCCACGCCCAGCGACAGCGACTCGACATTCACGATGCGGGGCAGCTCACTCAGATTCTTGAAGAACTTCGTGATGCTGTGATACGTGCCGCGCACCTCGATGCGCACGGGGATCCGGATGTAGAGCTCCATGGGATTCTCGGCGTCGATGCGGAGGGAGATGATCTCGAGACCCGAGAGTTCGGCCTGTTCCTGCAGATTGGAGAGGAAGGTCGGAATCTCGGCCTTCTTGGGCAAGGCCTTGAGCAGGTCGCGTTGCTCCTGCTGGAGTTGCGTCAGTTCGGTGCGATAGGCTTGATACTCCCGTTTGCGCGCCTCGTAGGTGGCCTTCTCGGCTTGCAGCTGCGCACCCCGGGCACGTGCCCCTTTGATTTGGTCCTCGAGGTCGAGATAGAAAAGACCACCGTAGGCCCCCGCGATGGCGATCATGACGCCCAAGGTTGCGGCGACCTTCACCGGAGTCTTGAGACGCAGTAGCTTCTGTAGGAAGTTGTTCATCTAGTAGACCACCGTGGTTGTGAGCCCGAAGTTGACGAACTTCACCACGCCTTTTGACGCCTGAGCCGTGGCGTCCAGGTTGACGTTCTTGAAGAAGACGGAGGCATTGAGTCGCTTCAGGAATTCGGCCACGTCTTCGTTGGACTTGGCGGACCCGCGGAGCCTCACCAGCAGCCTGTCTTCCTGGTAGGAGTCGATCCATGCCCGCTTGGGCTCCCAATTGCCGCCGAAGCCGGCGTTGGGATCCTTGCGCAAGGCCTCTTCGTAGGTCACGCGATCGAAGGTGGGCCCCTTGCCGGGGCTGAGAATCTCGGACAGCTCGCGCAAAAGGTAGACGGGACCCGTGCGCCCAGACTCGAGGGACTGGATGGTCTTGCGCTGCCGCAGCAGTTCTTCGCGTTGCGCTCGCACCTTGTCGTAGTCGCCGAGCTCGGACTTCAGCTTGGCGACGTCGGCCTGCAGCATGGTGTTGTCGTGCTGGGCTTTCTCTAGCTCCGTCGTTGCCTGCAGATGGAAGAACACGACGAGCCCGATGGTGCCCAGGATGGCGAGCCCCATGGCCAGAAACTGCCGCTGGCCGGCCTCTTGCCGTTTCGCCCTGCGAATGGGGAGTAGGTTGATGCGTATCACTGTTTGTCTCCCGGCCTGCGCAGTGAAAGACCCACCGCCACCGCCGCTTCCGCCGAGTGCTGTTGCACGAAGGCCACATCGAAGCGATGCGCATCGACCGCGACCTTGCGGAAGGGGTCCATGACCTCGACCGCCGTCCGCGCCTTCGTCTCGAGGGCTCGCTGTAGGGCCGGCACCTTGGCCGAGCCGCCGCACAGGTAGATCTTGGAGATGGTCGCGTCCGTGCTCGAGGCCAGGTAGAAGTCCAGAGAGCGCTGGAACTTGCCCGCGACGCCGTCCGCCACCGAGGCGATGACCGCCTCGACCTCCTGTGGAACGACTTCATTGGCGCCTTCGCCCGCCGAGCCGATCTTCCAGGCCTCGGCTTCCTCTTGGCTCACGTTGAGGCGCTTCTGGATCTCCTCGGTGAAGGCATTGCCGCCCACGGTCACATCGCGGGTGAACGCGCTCGATCCGCCGGCGACGATGTTGATGTTCGACAAGGTGGCGCCGATGTTGATGACCGCAATCGCCTCCTCGGGCACCACCGGGTAGTTGGCTTCGAAGGCGTTCTGAATGCTGAAGGCGGCAACGTCCATCACCATGGGCTGCAGCTTCGCCTCGCGGATGACCATGCTGTAGTCCGCCACGACTTCCTTCTTGGCGGCCACCAGCAGGAGCTCCATCTGGCCGTCGGAGGCAGTTTCGCTCGTGACCAGCTGATGATCGATCTCGACGTCGTCCTTGGAGAATGGGATGTGGTGCTCGGCCTCCCAGGGGATCTGCTCTTCGAGTTCCTCCGGCGTCATGGGCGGCACCTTGATCTTCTTGATGATCACCGAGTGTCCGGAGATGGCCGTCGCCACTTCGCGGCCCTTGATGCCCAGGTTGTCGCGCAGCGTTCGGATGGCCTCGACCACGGCCCCCTGATTCATGATGGCCCCGTCGACGATGGTCTGGGACGGCAGAGGCTCGAAGCCGAAGTTGACCAGTTGCAGGCCCTTCGAGGTTTCCTTGATCTGGACGACCTTGACGGAGCTCGATCCGATGTCGAGTCCTATGCAGTTCTTGGGCATCGGTTGATTCTCCCTTGGGTATCCTGCATTGGCGTATGTTTACCTACATTGTGCGCTTGCCGGCCTGGAAAGCAAAAAAGCGTCTCTTTGGAAGACACATCGATCATTTCGTCCTCCAAGTTGAATCGTCCGTCGGGGCAGGGGTGGGTGTCAGGGGCGTCGGCGTGAGCGGTGGCGGGGTCAGCGGCGGGGGCGTGTCCTGGGGGCCCTCGGCCGTTCCGGGCACGTCACGCGCGTCCCGTCCCACGGTGATTCCGTATTCCTTGATTTTGTAGAGGAGCGCACGGTGGCTGATCTCGAGCAGCTCGGCTGCCCGGGTGCGGTTGCCTCGGGTCTTGCCCAAGGCGCGCCGGATGAGCGCCTCCTCCGAGCGACGCGAAGCTCTCTTGATCGATAGATCGTCGTTCTCGGGCTCGGCCTGCGAAGTCGCCGCCTGGGGGGCAGTCGTGCGGCGGATGCGCTCGGGCAGGCTGTCCACCTCGATCTGCGATCCCTCGCAAAGCACGATGGCTCGTTCGATGGAGTTCTCCAGTTCCCGCACGTTGCCCGGCCAGTCGTACTCGACGAAGGCGCGCATCGCCTCGGGCGACACCCCGGTCACTTGCAGCCCCATGCGCGCGTTCATGCGCGCGAGGAAGTGGTCGAGGAGCAGGGGGATATCCTCGCGGCGTTCGCGCAGCGCCGGCAGATGGAGCGCGAACACGTTCAACCGGTAGAAGAGATCCTCCCGGAAAGCGCCGCGGCCGACCTCGGCGGACAGATCGCGAGCCGTGGCCGCAACCACGCGCACGTCTACCTTGATGTCCTGGCTGTCGCCCAAGCGCCGCACCTCGCCCTCCTGCAGTACGCGCAGGAGCTTGACCTGCAGGGCGACTGGCAATTCGCCGATTTCGTCGAGGAAAAGCGTGCCGCCGGACGCCTCCTCGAAGAGGCCCTTGCGGTCGCGGTTGGCGTCGGTAAACGCGCCCTTGCGGTGGCCGAACAGCTCGGATTCGAGGAGGGTGTCGGGAATCGCGCCGCAATTGACCGCGATGAACGG
>JAFGPX010000227.1 GCA_016935975.1 Deltaproteobacteria bacterium | reverse complement strand
GCCACGACTCCGCCGGTCATCACCACGTTCTCCGTGAGGGAATCCATCTCGAGCACGCGCTTGATGACGGAATAGAACAGCCCCTTGATGATGTCTTCCACCTTTCGGCCGCGCCGGATGTTTTCCAGGACTTCGGTCGCGGTGAACACGGTGCAGTAGCTGCCCAGCTTGAGCATGTCGGTGGCACGGGCCGCCAGATCGTTCATGTCCTCGAGCGGGATGTTGAGGCGCGGGGACATCTCTTCCAGGAATGCACCCGTACCCGCGGCGCACTTGCGGTTCATCTTGAAACTCTGCCGCTTGCCCTCGTCATCGAGCTTGATGATCTTGTTGTCCTGACCTCCGATGTCGATGATCGAGATCGCAAGCGGAAACGAGCGATAGCAACCAGCCCCATGACACGCGATCTCGGTACGGACGTCGTCGGAGAGCGATGCGTTCTTCCTGCCGTAGCCCGTGGATATCGTTCTGGCGATGTCTGCCCGGGTCGCGTTGGCCATGCTCAGGGCCGACAGGAGGCAGCTCTCGGCCGCCGCGGCGAAGTCGGTTCCCGAGGGCTGCACGCCACGGCCAACCAGGTCTCCACCTTCGTCGAGGACTGCAGCCTTGGTTCGGGAGGAGCCCACGTCGATGCCGGCGAACAGGGGACGAAGCGACATGCGCATCCCTTGTACTTCATAAGATCACCACCCGCAATTCCTGAACAGCGACCCTGGTGGTTGTGCCCGTGCGATTTCCGCTCTGTGCGCTCGGCGCGTCCATTCCTTGCAACGTGATGACAGAACGACCAGACGGGTTGCGACACAGCGTCTCGACCAGCGCCGCGCCGGGCTAGGACCACGCCCTGATTCGCACACCCCTTGTCCGCGATTTCCGCGCATCGACAAATGGCGACTGGGCGCTCGACAAAGATGTGCTGTCCCATCAAAGCCCCTTCCGTGTGTCCAAGGGCCCTTCCCCGCAAGACCGACCCGCGCGGCATTTGTGCCTGCCGGTCGCTCGATCTCCTGGTAGCCAACGGTCTAGCCGTGCTCGGCGGCGACATGGTACTCAAGGGCTGATGCCAGTCGCACGTGGGATCGCAGAGAAGCTCGAACGGGCGTCGTGGATCCGGCGCATGTTCGAAGAGGGCGCGCGCCTGAAGAAGGATCGCGGCGCGGAAAACGTCTTCGACTTCACGCTGGGCAACCCCGAGATCGAGCCACCGGCGTTGACGCTCGAGACGCTGCGCCGGACGGTCGAGCGCGGCCTGCCCGGCAGCCACGGCTACATGCCGAATACCGGCTTTCCCCAGGTGCGGGCCGCCATCGCCGACAAGCTACGACGGGAGACCGGCCTGCCCTTCTCGGCCGAGCACGTCTGCATGACCACGGGCGCCGCTGCCGCCTGCAACGTCATCCTGAAGTCGATCCTCGACCCCGGCGACGAGGTCATCCTGCTCGCCCCCTTCTTCGCCGAATACCCGTTCTACGTGGACAACCACGGCGGCCGCGCGGTCGTGGTGGAGACCGACGGCGACTTCCTGCCCGACGCGGACGCCATCGCAAGGGCCGTCAACGAACGTACGCGCGCCATCATCCTCAACACGCCCAACAACCCCTCGGGTCGGGTCTATCCGGCGAGCGTGCTCGACGACCTGGCGGCCATGCTCGCGCGCCTGCCCAAAGGACCGCTGGTCATCAGCGACGAGCCCTACCGGCAACTGACCTACGACGGGCACCAACAGACGCCGGTCGCGGCCGCCATCGCCCACACCGCCATCTGCTATTCGTGGTCCAAGGCCCAGGCCCTGGCTGGCGAGCGCATCGGGTTTCTTGCCCTTTCCCCGCGCCTGCCCGACGCGGACCGGCTGTTCGCCGCCTGCGCTTTTTCCAACCGAACCCTGGGCTTCGTCAATGCCCCGGCGCTCTGGCAACTGGTGATGGCCGAGGCAGCCGACGCCTGCGTGGACGTGGCCGCCTACCAGAGAAAGCGCGACCTCCTGTGCGACGGTCTGCGCCGCGCCGGCTACGAGGTACGCAAGCCCGAGGGCGGCTACTACGTGTTTCTGAAATCCCCCATCGCCGACGACGTGGCCTTCGTCGGCAAGCTGATGGAGCAAGGCGTGCTGGCCGTTGCCGGCGTGGGCTTCGGCCGCAAGGGATTCCTGCGCCTGTCCATCACCGTGCCGACGGACACCATCGAGCGCTCGCTGCCCGCCTTCGAACGCGCGCTGCGCGCAGCGCGCGCCTAGGCGGAAACCGGAACCAACCACCTCCACCGAGGCGCTCTCTGGCTCTGGCCTCGTGAGTCGATTGGTGCGGTCGGGGAGACTCGAACTCCCACAGCCGTAAAGCCACCAGAACCTGAATCTGGCGCGTCTACCAGTTCCGCCACGACCGCATGCTGCAAGTTTTCAACCGAGACGGCGCCGAGGTCTCTTGGCGCCAGGGGCGTCTTGTAGCACAAGAGAACGCGCCTACCAAGCTGTTCCCTTGTGGAAGAGGGCGGCACGAATGCGAGGGGTGTACACTTGAAAACGAAAGGATCGCCGCATGTTGCGCTGGGGCAACGGACCTGTGCAGACGGCCGGTGTGGCCGTCCTGCTTCTCCTTCTGGCGAGCCAGACAGCGAGCGCCGGCAGCGTCGCGCCGGCCGGCGCTCGCCAGGCCCACCGCTGGGCCGGCCGGCCGGCCGCCAAGCCGGCCTACCTCTGGTTGTGGTACGCGGACGGCAAGACGATGCCGCCGGACATGTCTTGCTGCGATGGCGTCCCGCCGGCCTTTGCGTGCGACTACAAGGCGACCGCCAACAACGAGGCAACCACGGATCCGGAGGTGTGCAAGCGCCAGGTGCAGGAGCACCTCGACCTGTGGTACGCGGACTTCAATTTGGTCTTCACGTTGAGCCGTCCCCCCACCGGGGACTACTATCCCATCATCATCACCAGCGACGGCGGCTGGTGCATGAACAGCGTGGCGAATATCTGTAGCCTGACCCCAGACGAAGCCGGGGTCGCCCCCTTCAACTGCAACGACAACGTGCAGCTGGCCGCCTATGCCTTCGCCTGCGGATACAGCGCCCACGACTGCGCGGTGCTGATCGCGCACGAGCACGGGCACCTGGTCGGCCTGGAGCACACCGGCAGCACCTCCGACATCATGAACCCGACGGTAATGCCCACCGCGAACGGGTTCGATGATCGAGACAATCGCACGGTGGTGCTCGACCCAACCCAGCTCAGCTGCCAGGTCACCCAGAACTCCTACCAGCAGATGCTGGGCGCCCTGGGTAGGTGGCAGGCCAGCGCGAAACCGAGCCCCTTCGCGTTCACTCCGGACGCCGGCACGCCCGACGCGACGCCGGATGCCGGGGCCAAGGACGCCGCCGATCCGGCCACCGCCGACGGCTCGGACGGGAATCCCGGGCCCGGGGCCGTCGACGTTGGAGAGGTGCTCGTGGTGCCAGGCTTCGACGCCCTGACTCGTCCGCCCTTGTCCACGGCAGATGCGTCGGCGACCGAGCCGAATCCGAAGGGGGGCGGCTGTACCCTCACCTACCGGGCGGCACCGGGATCTGCGGTGGTCGCCGCGCTCGGCTACCTGCTCGCCGCGGGGCTCATTCGGTGTCGCGTTCGCCGCGCGCGGCGCGCAAGCGCGCCACTTCCTTGCGCAGAGCCTGCACCATGGCCTTCTGCCGATCGATCTCGCGGCTGCCGCTGACCATTTCGCTCTCGATGGCAGTGAGCCGACGGCGCAGCTGATCGCGCTCCAGCAGGAGCAGCTCTCGTCCGGCAGCGTCGTCGCTCATCTGACGTAGATAGCGTTCGACGTCCTTGCGCAGGGTCAAGACGGTCTTGGCGAGCCGTTCCGCGCGATCCTCGACTATCATCTGCCGCTCGCGCAGGTTGTCGCGTTCGCGCGCCACCTCCAGATTCGCGGCGGTCAGCCGCTCGACCTCGGCCCGCCACGCGGCCAGCTCGCCCTCGCCGGCCTCTACACCTCCGCCCGGGCCGGTGGGCACGAGCAGGCTCTCGGTGAGCTGCCATGTGCGCTCGGGCGCAGCCGTGCACAGGGCGATGAGGTGCGATGGCTGGCCCCCTACCCTGGCCATGGCCTCGCTGACCGCCAGATCGTCGCTGCCCGGGGCGAAGTACGAAACCGCGAGGAAGGGCGTCTCCTCGACGATGTCGACCGTGGCGAAGTGCTCGAGCACCATGTCGGCCAGCATGGCCCGCAGAGAGATCCCCGCCGCCGCGCCCCGCAGGGCCTGCGCCACGACGCGCACGATGGCCATGCCCTCGTGACGCAAGATCCGATGGATCTCGGCCAGAAACGCCGCGCGTTGGGCATCGTCGGTCACGATGTCCGCCGCAAGCGCGCAGATCACTAGGTCCGCACCGCCATCCGGGAAAGACAAGGGCAAACCGGGCTTGTCCGGTGACAGGACCTGCACCGCTCCCGACCTCCGCAGCAGCTCCGAGCCGGGACCGCCGCCGGCCGACAGATCCACTACTATCTTGCCAGCGGCGAAAGGCTCGACGAACAGGTAGAACGACAGCCCCCACGGCGGTTTGCCTTGTCCAGGCCCCTGGATGGCCTCGTGGCCCGTGCCGCCCGCTGGTGGCGCGGTGCCCCCCTGGCCCTGGACAGGGGCAGTCTCGGCGGTTTTGCGGTCTGGATGAGGGCGGCTCATCGCTGGGTTCCCACCCGAGAGTTTCACCCCGTCGGAAAGAATACACAAGTTGGCGACAGCGCGACGTTGGCTGCGCGCCAGAGCGGAAGCTATCGCGGTTTCGTGCGATAGTCGGATGACATGCGCAAGAAGTTGGGGCCCATCCTGGCTTGGACCGTAACCATCGGGATCCTCGTCTACCTGTTCCACACCATCCCCTTGGCCAAGGTCGGGGAGGCGATCCACGCCGCCTACTGGTGGGCGATTCCCGCCACCGCCTTGATCGTGCTCGCGGTCTACCTGGCTGATTCCTACGCCATCATGAAAACCTTCGGCTGGTTCGTGGCGCCCCTCTCCTACCGCGAGGTACTCGTGGTCCGCGGGGCCACCTACCTTCTCGCCCTGGTCAACTACACCATCGGCCAGGGTGCCATCATCTACTTCGTCAATCGCTCGCGAGGCGTGCCTATCCTGCGCGGCACCGCAGCCGTGCTTCTGGTCATGGGCGTCAACGTGCTCATGCTTCTGGTTCTGTCCAGCGTGGGTCTGTTGGTTGCGTCCGACGTGCCTCCAGTACTGCGCCTCGTGGTGCTCATCGCCTACGCCAGTCTGGCCGTTTACGTGGTGCTGGTCATGCTGCGCCCCAGCTGGTTGGCGCGGCGGCCGCTCTTCGATGTCCTGCTCTCGGCCGGAGTCGGCGGCCACCTGCGCGCGATGGCGGTGCGCGTGCCCCACATCTTCACATTGCTCGCCCTGAGTTGGGTCTCCATGGCCGCTTTCGGCGTGGTCATCCCGGTGGCCAAGGCCATCTTGTGCCTGCCCATCGTCTACTTCGTCGCCGTGCTGCCCATCTCGGTGCAGGGACTCGGCACGTCGCAGGCCCTGATGATCCACTTTTTCTCCGAATACGCGCCGGGCGCAACCACCGAGGCGCGCTGGGCCGCGGTCCTGGCTGCCGGTCTCGTGGCCCAGGCCGTGGCTTTCGTCATCCAGCTCTCTATCGGCCTCGGTTGCATGCGCAGCCAGCTTGCCCACGACTTGGCCCAGCCCGGCGGGGCCGCCGCGATGGAGGAGGCACCGTGAGATACCGCAAACCCCGCACGCTCAATTGGGTTTCTTTCTTGCTCGTGATCCTGGCCGGTCTCTTCGTCTACGTAGGCATCTACCTCTGGCCCGTCTATTCCGCCCGCGCCCGAGCCAAAGGCATCCTTTACGACCACGTCCCCATGTTCTACAAGGCGAACCTCCGGGATGACCACTACGCACGGACCATGATGGAGAGTATCAAGACGAGCATCGCCGACGAGCTCATGAAGGCCGGGATCAACGACAAGGGCGCGAAGATCATGCTGCGCCGTGGACAGAAAGAGATCGAGTTGGAGGTGCGCTTCAAGGCCAAGGCGCACTTCCCCTTCCCGGACAAGACCCTCGAATTCGACCTCGCGCCCAAAGTGATTTCGGACGCGACACGGGTCGATTGGTAAAGGCGCGTCGTGGTACAATCGCGCGGCTAGGTATGGCGAAAATCATCGTTCAGAGTAGCGAGGACCGGCGAGAATTCGAGCTGGGCCCCGTCACCACCATCGGAAGGCATCCGCACAACACCGTCCAGATCCTCGACCGCATCGTCTCCAAGGAGCACGCGCAGATCATTCGGCAGCCGGACGGCCGTTTCCTCTACCGCGACCTCGGTAGCCTGAACGGCTCGTTCATGAAGGACCAGCGCGTCCACGACCACATGCTCTCGGAGGGTGACGAAATCACCTTGGGCGGCACGGTGCTCATCTACCAAGAGCTGCCAGCCCAGGTGGCACAGGCCGCGCAGCAAGTCAGCATCCAGCAGCCGGTCGCGAACGACAGCTCCTTCATCCAGCGCAAGGTCCAGGCCAGCGCCGAGTTCTTGCCCGAGCGCGAGATCTCGAACGTCGAGGCACTGCGCGCCGACTACGAGAAGCTGCGCCTGGCGCATGAATTGGGCCGCTCTATCGGGCTCGAGGTCGACCTCGACGGCGTGCTCGAGAAGATCATCATGAAGGCCTTCGAATTGATCCCGGCGGATCGCGCCGTCATCCTGCTCATGGAGGAGGACGGACCCAGGCCGAGAGTGGCCAAGACGCGCGACGGCCGCGACGAGCACATTCTGCTCTCGCGCTCCATCCTGTCCGAGGTGGTCCAGCACAAGACCGCCGTGCTCTCCTCGGACGCCAGCCAGGACAGCCGTTTCCAGGGCGCGCGTTCGATCATCATGCAGGGTATCCGCTCGACCATGACCGTGCCGCTCATCCACCAGGATCAGCTGCTCGGCATCATGCATCTAGACTCGATGATCGCCACGGGTGCCTTCGGCGAGAAGGATCTGCAGATCTTCGCCAGCATCGGCAACCAGGCCGCCGTGGCCATCCGCAACTCGATGCTGGCGCGCAAGATCGAGCAAGAAGCCAAGACACGCGCCCAATTCCAGCGCCTGCTGTCACCCAACTTGGTCGAGCAGGTCGTGGCCGGCAACCTGCAGCTCGAGAAAGGTGGCGCGCTCACCGAGGTCACCCTGCTCTTCTCCGACATCCGCGGTTTCACCGCCATGAGCGAACGGCGCGCGCCCCAAGAAATCGTGCGTATGCTCAACGAGTACTTCGAGCTGATGGTGGATGTCATCTTCAAGCACGAGGGCACGCTCGACAAGTTCGTCGGCGACGAGGTCATCGCCCTGTTCGGCGCGCCCGTGCCGCTGCCCAGCGCCGAGATCAAGGCGGTCGAGTGCGCCGTGGACATGCTGGCGGTGCTGGCCGAATTCAACCGCGCGCGAGCCACCCAAGGCCAGGAAGAGATCAAGATTGGCGTCGGCATCAACACCGGCACGGTGGTCACGGGCGCCCTCGGCAGCTCTCGCGCGCTGCAATACACCGCCATTGGCGACGCGGTGAACACCGCTTCGCGCCTGTGCAGCGTGGCCAAGGCCAGCGAGATCTTGGTCTCGGAGGCCACCTACGCCCGGGTGCAGTCCATGGTCAACGCCGTCGCATTGCCGCCCGTCCGGGTCAAGGGCAAGTCCGACGTGCTGCGCGTGTGGAACGTCACCGGCATGCGCGGACCGGACTGGCATGCCGAGACGACGAAGCCCTTCTAGTCGCCTTGGGCAGCAAACCGGCAACCCTTGCCGGGTGGCCGGCATCGTACTTGGCAGATAGCATGTCCTGACAAGGAGACATCATGTCCGTAGCCGCAGACCCGAAGCAGGAAACCCAGGCCGAAACACCCCAGGATCTCGTGAAGCTGACAGCACGCGCCGCCGAGAAAGTAAAAGCCGTCCGTGCCGAGGAAAAGCTAGGGGAGAGCTACGGTCTCCGGCTCAAGGTTCAGGGCGGCGGCTGTTCCGGGTTCGTCTATGACCTGTACTTCGACCAGGCTCAGGACGACGACAGGGTTCTGGAATCGCAGGGCGTGCGCCTGCTGTGCGATCAGATGAGTCTGATGTACCTGGCCGGCGCCGAGGTCGACTACGTCGAGAGCCTGCAGGGCTCGGGCTTCAAGTTCGCCAACCCAAACGTGAAGTCGACCTGCGGCTGTGGCTCGTCGTTCGGCATGTGAGCCCTACTCGAGGACAACGCCGTCCTCCTCCTTCAGCCGATTGATCTTCGTCAGACACTGGTCCCGGATCACCCCGCGCATTCTGGCACTCTCGTCCTCGACGGATTCCTTGAGAATGACCTCGTAGAGCTTGCACTTCGCGGGGTCGGGTGCCTTGCGGCAGTAGTAGTCGCGAACCCGTTCGCAGGGATTGCGACCGGCCACCGCCATGCGGATGGCGACCCAAACCGCTGCCGCGCAGAAAGCGAGCACCGCCAGCGTCATGAGCGCGCGATACCGCCGGCGATACTTGTGCACGTCGATCTGCTCGGCCTCGCGCCGGATCTCCTGCAATTCCTCGGGGCTCTCGTCCATCATGCGGGATTACAGCCGAACCTGCGCCTGGCCGCAATCGCTGTGGTAGACCCCGGTCATGCCCCGTCTTCCTTCGCGAACCCACCCCCGGCGCAAGCGCACCCGCGCGCCCCGCAGACCGGTGCGCCGAGTCTGGCCACCAGCGCCGGCTCGCATGCAAGCGATTCTTCGAGAACTGGACCGCCTCTACCCGGCGGCCGACTGCGAGCTCGACCGCAAGAATCCCTTCCAGCTCCTGTGCGCCACGATTCTGTCCGCACAGTGCACGGACGAGCGCGTGAACATGGTGACACCCGCACTGTTCGCCCGCTTCCCCACCCCCGCCGCCCTCGCCGAAGCGCCACGACCCGTTCTCGAAGACATGATTCGCTCCACGGGCTTCTTTCGCAACAAGGCCAAGAGCCTCCTCGGAGCGGCCCGCATGCTGGCGGACAAGTGGGCTGGCGAAGTACCGCGTTCGATGGACGAATTGCTCGAATTGCCCGGCGTGGCGCGCAAGACCGCCAACGTGGTGCTCGGCACGGCGTACGGCATCCCGGCTGGCGTGGTGGTCGATACCCACGTCACGCGCCTCGCACAGCGACTGGGTCTCACGCGCGAGACGACGCCGGAAAAGATAGAGCGCGATCTCATGTCCATCGTTCCCCGCGAACGCTGGATCCTGTTCTCGCACCAGCTCATCTGGCACGGCCGCAGAGTCTGCGCCGCGCGCCAACCCGATTGCGACGTTTGTCCGCTGGCCCCGCACTGCCCAAGTGCCTTCGGCTAGCAGCCCGTGGCGAAAGTCTCCGCGTCGCCGTTCGGGCGGATTCCGGCCCGTCTGCTGCGTCGCCGCTCGCTTGAATACCTC
>JAFGPX010000226.1 GCA_016935975.1 Deltaproteobacteria bacterium | reverse complement strand
TGCGCGGCGACGCCCAGCTCACGCGCGATGGCGCCATCATCGGTTCGCCGCTCTACATGTCCCCCGAGCAAGGACGCGGTCAGATCGCCGACCACCGTTCGGACATCTACTCGCTGGGCTGCACGCTCTACCACATGCTGTGCGGACGACCGCCCTTCTCGGGACCGTCGCCCGTCGGCATCATGTCCATGCACGTCACCGATCGCGCGACCCCGGTGCGCGATCGGAGTCCGCAAGTGCCGCTGGTGGTGGCCCGCGTCGTCGAACGCATGCTGGCCAAGGATCCCGACGACCGGCCGCGCGACTACGACGAGGTCATCGGCGCGCTGGAAGGGGCCCGCGCTCCCAGACGCGAGCTGGGCGGCATGGGGGCGCGCGGCATCGCGCTGGCCATCGACGCCGTGCTGCTGCTGGTGGCGGCGTATTTCCTGAGACTCCTGGTGCTGCCCGTCGCCTTCGTCTATTGGGTGCTCTGTCATCGCTGGCTCGGACAGACGCCGGGCAAGTGGCTGCTCGGCATTCGCGTCGAGAGCGCCTTTGGCGGCAAGCTGTCGTGGAAGGCGGCGCTCCTTCGCACCGCCGCCTTCGCCTGGGGCCCGCTCGCCTGGACCGTGCTCGCGGTCATCGTCTACGTCTTCCACGGCGAGCAGCAGGTGTCGTTTCAGCTCTCGAAATTGCGCTTGTCGGAGCTCGCCATTCCCATCGTCTACCTCGTGCTGGCCACGGGCATCCTGGTCGGCTACGTCGCTGGGTTCTTGCTGGTCGCCTTCCACCCCAAGCGCCAAGCCCTGCACGACATCCTGGCCAAGACCTTGGTCTACATCAAGTCGCGCGCGCCGGCGGGCGACGTCGTCGACGCGGTCATGTCCGGCACCGGCATCGGCATTTCCAGATACCGGTAGCAGCGGCCACGTAGCGTGGCTTGCCCGAAACGACTGCGCGCCGCAACCATCCCGCGCGCGGGCTAGACTGCGCCGGGAAGGGCGGAGAAGGGGCCACGTCCATCCTGCGGCGTCCAAGTCCCTTCTGCGCTATGAAGGAGCCACCATGAGCGATCTCGTCTTCTGGCATCGCCTGCAGTTCGGCTTCACCGCCGCCTACCACTACCTGTTCCCGCAGCTCACCATGGGGCTGGCTCTCTTCATCGTGCTCTTCAAACTGCTGGCCCGCCGCACGCGCGACGAACGCTACCAGGACGCGGCCCGCTTCTGGATCCGCATCTTCGGCGTCAACTTCGCCGTGGGCGTGGTGACCGGCATTCCCATGGAATTCCAGTTCGGCACCAACTGGGCGCAGTTCTCCAGCCGAACCGGCGAGATCATCGGCCAGACCCTGGCCATGGAAGGCATGTTCGCCTTCTTCCTCGAATCGACCTTCCTCGGCGTGCTTCTGTGGGGCGAGAAGCGTTTCGGCCGCCAGATCCACGACCTCGCGGCGCTGGCCCTGTTCGTCGGCTCGTGGCTGTCGGGCTACTTCATCATCGCCACCAACGCGTTCATGCAGCATCCGGTGGGCCACCGCATCGCGCTCGACGGGACCTATCAGATCGCGAGCTTCCTCTCCTTCCTGCTCAACCCCTGGGCGCTGGCCCAGTACGCCCACAACATGATCGCCTCGGTGGTGACCGCCTCGTTCGTCGTGACCGCGGTCGGCGCCTTCTACACGCTGCGCGGCGCCCACCGCGAGCAAGCGACCCTTTACCTCAAGACCGGCGTCGTCGTCGGATTGGTCGCGAGCCTGCTCGTCGCCTTCCCGACCGGCGATTGGCAGGCCAAGCTCGTGGCCAAGCACCAACCGGTGACCCTGGCCGCGATGGAAGGCCGCTGGTCGAGCGGGCCCTGGGCCGAGATCAACCTCATCGGCCAGCCCGACGTCCTTAACCGGCGCCTGGACAATCCCCTGCCCGTGCCCGGCGTTTTGAGCTTCCTCGCCCATGGCTCGTTCGACAGCAACGTCAGGGGCCTGGACGAATTCCCGGCCGAGCAGTGGCCGACCAACATCGAGTTGCTCTACTACAGCTTCCACATCATGGTCGGCCTGGGCACCATCTTCATCGCACTCTTGGGGCTTGCCGCCTTCCTACTCTGGCGCCGGCGGCTGGCCCGTACGCGCTGGATGCTGTGGCTACTGACACTGGCCTTCCCCTTCCCCTACATCGCCAACACCGCCGGCTGGATGACCGCGGAGATGGGCCGCCAACCCTGGCTCATCTACGGGCTCCTGCGCACGCGCGACGGCGCCAGCCACCTCGTGCACGACGGGCAGACCGTCTTCACCTCGCTGGGTTTCGCCGGCATCTATGTCGTGCTCGGCTTCCTGTTCGTCTTTCTGATCATGCACGAGGTCGCGCACGGGCCCGTCTTCGCCGGCCCCGCCACCGGGGGTCACAAGGAGTAGCCATGGAAACGCTTTGGTTCTGGCTGGTCAGCGTGATGCTGGCCATCTACGCGGTGATGGATGGCTTCGACTTCGGCGCAGGCATCCTGCATCCCTTCGTGGCGCGCACCGATGCCGAGCGCCGCCAGGTCCTGGGCGCCATCGGCCCATGGTGGGACGGCAACGAGGTCTGGCTGCTGGCCGCCGGCGGCAGCCTGTTTCTGGCCTTTCCGAAAGTCCTGGCCGCCGGCTTCTCGGGCTTCTACCTCGCGCTCTTCATGGTGATCTGGACGCTCATCATGCGCGGCGTGTCCATCGAGTTCCGCAGCCACCTGCCCGACGGCATGTGGCGCAGCTTCTGGGATCGCGCCTTCAACGTCGCCAGCCTGCTTCTGCCCGTGCTGTTGGGCGCGGCGCTCGGCAACGTGCTGCGCGGCGTGCCCGTGGACGACACCGGGTATTTCAACATCCCCCTCTTCACAGACTTCGGCACCGGCAATCCCGTCGGCATTCTCGACTGGTACACCGTGCTCGTGGCTCTGTTCGTGCTCGTCACCATCGCCAACCACGGCGCGCTCTTTCTGGCCTGGAAGACGGACGGACCGGTGCACGAGCGGGCGCGGCGTTTCGCCTGGCCGCTGTCGCTCCTGACCGCGGTACTGGGCGGCCTGGCCACGCTGATCACCGCCACCGTCAATCCCGACATCTACGCCAACCTACCGCACGCGCCGTTGGCCTGGCTCGGGATGCTGATGTTCCTGACGGGCCTTGCCCTGGTGTTCTGGGGCCTGTTCCACAATCAAGACAGGCTCGCCTTCGTCGGCAGCGCCGCCTTCATCCTAGGCCTGCTCGCCGCCAGCGCCGCCTGCCTCTTCCCGGTGATGCTCAAGTCCACCCTCGATCCCGCCTGGAGCCTGACGGCACACAACGCCGCCGTCAGCCCACATGGACTGCGCACCGGCCTCAAATGGTGGGCCTTCGGCTTCCCCATCGCCGTCGCCTACTTCGTGATGCTCTTTCGACTCCATCGCGGCAAGGTGAAAGCCGCGGGCGACTCCGAGGGCTACTAGAGCGCCGAACCCTATGGAAGGCCAATGGTTTGAAGGCCCCTGATCGCTGTGCTAGCTTCCGCGCACCTTGACCGGCGCTGCTTGTACCGAGCCGCGTCCAAGCGCGAACCGGCCCCATTTCGCAGACTCGCAGGAGCAACCGTGACGCACGTGCCTGCCCAAACTCCGCGTTCTCCGGACGAAACCGTCCACCGCATCACCCTCCACCTGCGCAACGAGGTAGAGCGCGCCATTCGCACGCGCGGCGAGGAGATCATCGCCTCGGCTTTCGCTGCCGCGCGGACGGGCGCTGACGCTGGCGGGGCCGGGCGCAAAGCGAAACGAGCCGCGAGAGCGCGGCCCCGGTTCGTCGACTCTCTGACGCGGCAGTTTCTGCAGCAGATCGACAAGGTGCTGCGCGCGCGCGTGCGCGAGGCAGTGGCCCGTGAACGCGCGGCACGGGCGGCTGCCGGGCGATCCGTCGCTGCCACGGGCGAGAGCTCTTCGGCGAAGACGCCCGTGGGGCGGCGTGCCCGGCGGCGGCCAGTCCGGCCGCCTTCGCCCCCGCTCGACCCCGAGCAGATCCGGCGCGACGCCGAGTTCGCGCGCCTGCGCACCCTGCTACGCCCAACGGCCGAGGAAGACCCGCGGCCCGCGCCGGCCTCGCCCGCGCCCAGCCTGCCGCCGCAACGGCCTGCCACACCGGGGGAGTTTCTGCGCTCGCTGGAGAAGGAGATTCAGGATGCGGTGCCCTTCCTGGGACGCTTGGGTCCCGAGCGGTGCGGCGCTCGGATCGCGGCATGGGCCGGCCAAGTGCGCGAACTGCGCGAGCGTCTGACACCGGAGATGTCGGCAGCCATGCGCCCCGCGACGCGCATCTTCCTCGAGCATCTCACCGAGCTGCGCGCCGCCATGGAGGCGAGCTATGTGGACGCACTGGAGCCCAAGTGGAGCCCGCCCAGTTGGAGCGACTACGTGGAGGTCAACCGAGCGCGCGCCGAAGGGAGGCCGCCAGCGCTCCCCGCCGATCGACTGGAGGCTCACCACCGCGCGATGCTCAAGGCCTTGCTGCAACCACACCGACGAAATGTGCCGGAACAGGCCATTCCCGTCATCGCGGCGGCGGCCGAGTTCTTGCCCGCCGACGACGGCCAGCTCCGTTCCGCCAGACGGCGACACAGCGCCGAGTGGCAAGCCAAGGCCGAACCCGAAAACGAAGAGCCGTCCGCGGTGCCAGGAGTGGAGCCGTTGCCCGCCGTCCCCGAGGCGGAAGCGCCGCCCGAAGCGCCGCCTGGCGAAACCGTGGCCGAGGCGAACGCCCTAGCGAGCGCCGCGGACGAGCCCAGCCCGGCCGTCCCCGAAACGCCACCCGAGGCGGCCTTCCCCGCCGTTTTGGACGACTCTGTCCAAGGCGCAAACGTCGCCAAGGCCGAAGACGAGCCGGTTGCGAGCGAGAGCGAGTTCGAACAGCCGTGGACGAAGTAGTCTTGGCAGCACCGGGCCGGATTCTCTCGATGGACGTGAGAGCCCAACCTTGACCCGTTTCCTCGGATTCGCCATCTTCTTCTCCATCGCTTGCGTCATCCTCGCGGGCGTTCACTACTACTTCTGGCTCCGGCTCGTCCGCGACACCCATCTCACGGGCCCGGCCCGCCACCTGGCCACCACGCTGGTGGCCAGCCTGGCCGCCCTCATCGTGGCCACCGCGCTCAGCGGCCGGCTGGCGCCGCGACTCGGACACGTTCTTGCGTGGCCCGGATTCGTCTGGATGGGCGCGATGTTCGTGCTGCTCGTCATCTTGCTCGGCACCGACGTCCTGCGTCTGCTCGCGGTCGTCGCGACCCGCCTCGCGAGGCTCGGCGTCGAACACGATCCGTCCCGCCGGGTCTTTGGCGCGCGTCTGCTGGCCGGCGCCGTCCTCACCGGCACGGCGGCCGTGACCGCCGCGGCCGTGCGGGCCACGCAATCCGACATCGCGGTCAAGCGCCTCGACATCACCTTGGACCGGCTGCCGCCGGCGCTCGACGGAACCAAGATCGTGCAGATATGCGACATGCACGTCGGCGGCCTGCTAGGCCGCCGCTTCGTCGAGCACGTGGTGGCCACCAGCAACCGACTCGAGGCGGACCTGATTGCCGTCGTCGGAGACCTGGTGGATGGCAGCATCGAGCAGCTGCGTCCGGTGCTGGCGCCCATGACCGAGCTGCGCGCCCGCCACGGCGTCTTCTTCGTGCTGGGCAATCACGAGTACTACTCGCGCTCGTCGCCGCGCGCCTGGATAGCGGAATTCGAGCGCATGGGGTTCCGTGTGCTTGGCAACGAGCACGTCCGCATCGGCGGCGAGCGCGAGGGTTTCGACCTGGCCGGCGTCTACGATCACGGCGCTTCGCGTTTCCCCGCGGAAGGCCCGCCCGAGAACGTCGCCCAGGCCTTGCACGGCCGGGACGCCTCGCGCGCGGTGGTGCTGCTCGCACACCAGCCCAAGACCATCTTCGAGGCCGCCAGGCTCGGCGTCGATCTGCAGCTCTCCGGCCACACCCACGGTGGGCAGATCCAGCCCTGGGGCGCGCTCGTCCGCCTGCAACAGCCGTTTGTCCGCGGCTTGCACCGCGTGGGCAACACGCAAATCTACGTGAGTTCCGGCACCGGCTTCTGGGGCCCACCCATGCGGCTGGGGGCACCGGCCGAGATCACGGAGATCATCCTGCGCGCCAAAACGAAGAGCGTCTGACGGCGAGGGAACGCGGGACCGCCGTCGTGAGGGGGCCAAGCCGCCTGGCGCCAGTACCGGTCACCTGGGGGAGAAACAGGGAGCAACCGAGGAACGGAGACGAGAGCAGCCACGATGCGCGATGTGGGACAGGCAGGGCAAACGGGCGTTTTGCCCTACCTGTCCAGCCTCGACTTTGCCGTCTTCGGGACTCTATCGGGGATTTTGGGATCGCAGTATACTAGTCGCTCCGTCGTTTCTCGCTGGGCAGGCTCAGAACTCCACTGGAGCAGGGCTCTATGTCAGTCAATCCGTCGTCCTCATCCGATGCTCTGCACTCGACTGCGGAGCGCGCGCGACTGATCGACGCGGAGTTCGACATCCATGCCGTGCTGCGCGCCCAGAGCATGCGCAGCCATTTCCAACCCATCATCTCCATCCGGGGAAAGAAGGTCATCGGACTGGAAGCCTTGGTGCGCGCCACCAATCCCAAGAGCGGCGACGCCATCTCCCCCGCCCATCTCTTCGACGCTGCCACCCGCCACAAGCAATCGCCGCAGCTCGATCGTCTCTGTCGCGAATCCGCCCTGTCCGGCTTCGCCACCCTCGCCACCCTCGATCCGGAGCTCATCCTCTTCGTCAACGTCGATGTCGCCAGCCTCAGCCGCTCGGCCACGGAATCCAACACCCTGATCAAGTTGACGGAAGAGCACGGCATTCCTGCCGAGCGTGTCGTCATCGAGATCATCGAGTCCAAGATCAACGACGCCTCGGCTCTGCAACGCTTCGTCACGGCCCACCGCATGCGCGGTTTCCTCATCGCCTTGGACGACATGGGCACGGGTCACTCCAACCTGGAACGCATCCCCAGCATCAAGCCCGACATCATCAAACTGGATCGCACCCTCATCCAGAACATCGACCGCGAGTACCACAAGCAAGAGCTGTTCGATTTCTTCATCAAGATGGCGCAGCGAATCGGCGTCTTCGTGGTGGTCGAAGGCATCGAGACCGAGGCCGAGGCGTTGACCTGCCTGGAGCGCGGGGCCGACTTGGTGCAAGGCTTCTACTTCGCCCGCCCGCAACCCCCGGACAGCGCGTGCCTGGAACGGGGCCTCTCCCACGCTAGCCGCTTGCGTTCCCTGTTGACCGACCATCTGGTGCGCAGGTTCACGAAGCGCAAGCTCATGTACAAGCAGTACAACGACATTGCCGGCCGTATCACGGCGGTGGTGGAGATGAGCAATCCCGCCGATTACCAGGTCGTCATCGAGAACGCTTTGATGCGCTTTCCGTCCGCGGAATGCGCGTACATCATCCACGAGTCGGGCCGCCAAATCACGCCCATCGTGTTCAATCCGAACTGTCGGCACCGCAAGCGCACGACCATCTTCGGGCCGAGCCCCGCCGGCGGCAACCAGAGCGCCAGGGAGTACTTCATGTACCTCGGCACCAACCAACGGCGCTACGTGACCGAGCCCTACGTCTCCATTGCCACCGGCAATGTCTGCATCACCATCTCCAACCGCGTGAGCCTATCGTCCGGCGAGTCGTACGTGGTGTGCGTGGACATCAACCTGGCCAAAGAGGCATTCGCGTAGCCTCCGCCGCTAGCGTACCCGGCCGCGGGCCAGCGAGGCGAAGACCCCTGCCACGCCCAGCGCCGAGAAAATCCAGAAGATCACGCGCAGGCTGTGCATGAACTCGCGCGTGCTGGCGGGATCGACTTGGCGGCCGCCGAGGTAGAGAGCCAGGACCATCATCACGATACCCATGCTCATGTTCTGCCCGAGCAAGCGCATGGTACCCAAAATGCCCGAGCCGACGCCCAGCTGCCGTTTGTCGAGCGCGCCCATGACCGCGTTCGTGTTGGGCGAAGAGAAGAAGGCGAAACCGAAGCCGAGCAGAGCCAACTCCGCGCAGATGATCGGGCTGCCCGTGCCCGGCCGCAGGAACGACAGCAAGAACACGCCAACGGCCGTCAAGCTCATGCCGAACGAAGCCAGCAAGCGCGGCTCGATACGATCCGAAAGCCGGCCCGCCAGCGGCGAGAAGAGCGCCATGGTGAAGGGTTGCGCGACCAGGATGAGCCCCGCCCCCTGCGGCGAGCGGCCTTGCGCCGATTGCAGAAAGAGACTGAGCACGAAGGTGACGGCGAAGGTCGCGCTGTAGTGGATGAGCGCGGCCAGGCTGGAGAAGGCGAACACCACGTTCCTGCGGAAGAGGGACAGATCGAGCATGGGACTGCGCGCGCGCAGCTCCCACACCAGGAAGGCGATCAGCACCGCCAGGCCGGCGGCCAACAAGCCCGCCCCGAGGCCGTGGGGCAGACGCGAGAAGCCGAGCATGAGCAGCACCAGGGTCGTGCCGTAGAGCAAGGCGCCCGCGCGATCGAAGGATTCCCCGGCCGCCTCGGCCCATTCGCCGCGCAGGCGCCACATGGTGACCGCCACCAGCACCATGCCGAGCAGGAAGTTGACCACGAAGACGCTGCGCCAGCCGAAGTGCTGCGTGAGGAAACCGCCCAAGAAGGGGCCGAGCGCCAAACCCAGGTAGACCGCGGTGACGTTCTTGCCGAGCACGCGACCGCGCTCGCCGGGGGGGAAGACCGAAGTGAGGAGCGCCGTGCCGGTCGCGAAGAGCATGGCGCCGCCGATGCCCTGCAGGATGCGCGAAACGATCATCACGGCCGGTGACCACGCGACGGCCGAAAGCAGGGAGAAGACGGCGAACACCACGTTGCCGTAGAGCAGAATCCTCCGGCGACCGTGGATGTCCCCGATACGCCCGAACGGGACGGTGAAAACCGCGGCCGTGAGCAGAAACGCGCTGGCCACCCAGGTCAGCGCCGAGGCGCTCATGTCGAGATCGCGCCCCATGGCCGGCAGACCGAGGTTCAGCGACGCGGCCATGAACGACCCGAGGAACGCGCCCAGGTGGATCACGAGGGCGACCGCGCTCCGCAGCTTCAAGACGTCCTTCGGGATCTTCGGCTCTGCTGCTTGCATCGGGGAGCGCGCCTGCGCGGGCATGATAGCAGGCCCGCGCGACGCGCGGTCACCTTTGCCGCCGAAACCCGACCTGTGGCAACATGTCCCCCAGCGGGCGGTGCCCGCAAAGAGAAGGCCCGCGTCCAAAGAACCGACTCGGGGAAAGCAGAGCCCAATTGCAGTGACCGACGCCCCTCTGTCGAGTCCGGCCCCTCCGGCCACGGCGATGCTGCCACGGCGCGCGCTGCTGTTGCTCTTCATCGGCGCCCTGGTGCTGCGCCTGGCTCACGCCCTGGCCATGAGCGACAGCCCCTACTTCGGCCATCCCGTGATCGACGGGCAAGAATACGTGCGGGCGGCGATCGCCATCGCCAGAGGCAAGGGACATCCCGACCCCGTCTACTGGCATCCGCCGGGCTATCCCTACTTCCTTGCGTCGATCTGGTCCCTCTCCCGGGGCGGCTACCTTCTGCCTCGCGTGCTGCAAGCGTGCCTGGGCGCACTGGTGGTCGTCTTCACGGCCTGGATGGGGACGCGCTCGTTCGGCCGCCGCGTGGGCATGGCGGCGGGTGTCGGAGCGAGCCTCTATGGCATCTTGATCTACTTCGACGGCGAGATCCTGGCCGCAAGCCTCGGTGTCTTCCTCGTGGTCGGCGCGGCCGTCCTGGGAATGCTCGCGAAACAACGCGGAAGCCGACTGCTCTGGGCCGCCGCGGGTCTTGGGGGCGGCGCCGCTACCTTGACCGTGGCCTCGTCCGTCATCGTTCCGTTGCTCCTCGCTGTCCATGCCAGAAGACGATTCCCATGGGTGCTGCTCGGGCTTGCCGTGGCCGTGGCGCCGGCCACCCTGCACAACTACCGACACGGCAAGGAATTCGTCCTCGTGTCGTACAACGGCGGCATCAATTTCTGGATCGGCAACAACCCACAGTACGACCGGATGGTTTCCGTCCGGCCGGACGCCGATTGGCTGCGTCTCGTCAACGAACCGGCGCGAGCCGGGGTTGCCGGACGCGCGGCGGCCTCGGCCTACTTCGCGCGCAAGGTTCTCCGCTGGGCGGCGAACGACCCGGCCGGGTTCCTGCGTCTGCAGGCCCACAAGCTGCGACTCCTGCTGTCGGGCAACGAGATCTTCCGCAACCAGGCCATCTATCCGGCGCGGCAGCACTCGCCCATTCTCCGTGTCTTGCTATGGAAGGTGCCGGGCCTCGCCTTCCCCTTTGGATTCCTCTTGCCTCTGGCGGGCCTCGGGTTGTGGGTCGGCGCGCGCCGGGCGCCCTTGCCCGCGGCACTGGTCGCCGGGCTTGCGGCCATGGTCTTGCTGTTCTTCGTCACGGCCCGCTATCGCGTTCCCCTGGTGCCCTTCCTGCTCGTCTTCGCCGCCGCCGGGGGGGAATGGCTGGTCCGGCAAGCCAGCAGGTTGCAGCGGCTGGCCGCAGCTTCAGCCATGACTCCGTTGTTCCTCCTGGCCAATCTCGGGCAAGGCCCCATGGACAGCCGGATGAACGCCGACGCCGAGTACAGCCTTGCGACCAGCCTGGGCGAGGAAGGCCGCATGGCCGAGGCTATGGCGCTGTTCGAATCGACCGTCGCCAGCCGGCCTAGCTACGGCGAAGCGTGGATGAACCTGAGCGTCTGCTACGAGCACTTCGGCCGGGCCGAAGAGGCGAGAGCCGCGATGAAGAGAGCCTACGATCTCGACCCGGCCTTCACCGTCGAGGCCATCCATCGGTTCAAGCGGGAGGGGAAAGCCGAGACGGCCGCACGGCTGGAGTGCTATCTACGCGAGGCCGCCGGTGCGAGCGCACCGGTACGCAGTCCTTGACCCCATACGAAGTTCAGCGCGCGACGCAGGTTCCCTTTTGGTTGCAGGTCATCGTGTCGGTGCACTCGGGAACGTCGTCGGTGCGCTTGACGATCTGGCAAGTACCGCTGCCGCACGCCATGCAAGGAGTCAGGCAATCCGTATCGCAGCAGACCCCGTCCTTGCAGAAGCCGGACAAGCACTGGCTCGGCGAAGTGCAAAGCTCGCCGTTGGGCAGGTTCGGCGGCGGGACCGGGCCGCAGGCGCCGACGCCGTTGCAGAAGCTGCCGCTCGGGCATTCGACTTCTGGGTCCGTGCCGCTCGCATACCCCTGGCAAAAGCCCGTGGTGCTCGGTTGGTTGCAGGAACGGCACGGGCCCTGGCAGGCACTAATGCAACACACGCCGTCGACACAGAAGCCGGAAGCACACTCGCCATCCGCCGCGCAGAGCGCGCCCTGGGGCCTGCCGCTCTCCCCGGCGTCCTCGCAGCCGGCACCACCGTCGAGCGCGGCGGCATCGGCGGCGACGTCGATCGCGGCGTCCGCATCCCCATCCACCGCGCCCGTGGTGTCGCCTCCGCCGACGCCCGCATCGACCGAGGCGACATCCATGACGGGCCCCGTCTCGCCCCCGGGCAGCACGAGGTCGCCGGTCGTCGGCACGTCCGGTGCGCTGTCCGGACCGCCGTCTGGACCCCCGTCATCGCCGGGGATGGAAGCGTCGACCGCAGCGGGGCCATCGGGGCCGACCACCGTGGGGCCGTCGAGCCCCGGGAGCGCGCTGGCGTCGTCCTTGCCGTCCGGACCGGGCTCGACGTCGAGCCTCGCCGGCGCGGAGTCCGTCGCAACATCGCCGCGACCAGCCTCGACCACGGACGCGTCGGGCTCGGGCGCAGAGGGACAACCACCCTGCGCGGGATTGGCCAGGCCCGGGCAATCGTCGATGAGATCCGGAACGCCGTCTCCGTCCGCGTCCGCCGGCACCTCCAGGGTCAGCAGGATATCGTGGGTCCGGTCACCGTTCGCCAGCGAGGCAACAGTCAGCAAGCCGTCAAGAACGCGCGCGCCGCCGGCCAGACCACGAACGTGAATCCGAAGCTGGCCGCGAACCGCGCCCGGAGCAATCAGAATCGTGCCCAGCTCCGGGGCATCGGCCACCACCAGCGGACCTTCGGACGGTATGCGAACCCCGTCCCACAGCCGGCCTCCGTCGTCGTAGACCCAGACGCGCAGCTCGTCGGGCGTCGGTAGGCCCGCCGGGCACTTCACCCGCAACAGCACGGCGCCCGGCTCGGGCACCTGCTCGGCCGAACGGCAGCCGGCCGCCGCGGCGAAAAGGAAGCACAAAACGAGCCGAATCGCGCGCAACGGATCCTCCTAGCGTCGCAAGGTCCCCAGAGATCCTTCGTGTACCGTGGTCGTTCCCGTCGGCCACAGCGCATACGCCGTCACCGCCGCGCCCACCGCCACGGCGGCGCCGATGCCGCCCCACAACCACCAGCGCGTGCCACTCTCGGCCGGCTCCGGGGGCAACTTCGGAGCGGCCACCAAGTTGCTGGCCGGCGGCTCATCGACCCGCGCCACGGGCACGGCCGCCCGCTCCACCGGCGCGGGCGGCGCCCGAGTGCCGGCCGGACTCGCCTCGGCGCCAACCGCTGGAGGCGAAGGCCGTTCCTCGGCGGCCTCGACCAGCCGGTCGAGCTCGGCCATGAGCGACTTGACCTCCGGCACGTACGGCGAGTCGGGCGCCACCATCAGGAACTTCTCGTAGGTCGCGCGCGCCTGCGCGAGATCGCCCAACCGCCGCTGGCATTGCGCGATGTTGATGAGAAAGCCGGGCAGCGGGAGCTGCTCGTAGCCGGCCCGGTACTCGGCCAGTGCCTCCGCGAAAAGGCCGGCCTTGAAGTGGGCCTCGCCGCGTTCGAACGAGGCCCGAGCCTGCTTCTCGGCTTCGCGGCTGGCCGCCTGGGCCTGCGCGCTGCCCAGCGCGAGCAACGAAGCCACGGCCATCGCCAGTCGCCGCCTGGTCATCGCTTGCCTCGGTGTGCGGCTTCCGCGAACGGATCGATCGAGCGGCCGCCGGCGATGGCACCTTCGTCCACGCGCGCTCGCCGCATGAGCGCCCGCCTTCTGCGTTTCGCCTTGGCCGGCGTGGTTCTGCCCGTGTCGGCTTCGGCCGCGGCCCGCAGCCCCGCAGGTTGAGCGACGGGGGCCGGAATGGCGGGTGCCTCCGGCGAAGGGACGGCTTCCTCGGGCACGGCCGGCGTGGCTGGGATTGGCGGACTCGCGGCGGCCGGCTGGTCCCGGCCGGAAGGAAGACCGTAGAAAGCCCAGAGGATGGCGAGCGCGGCCGCCGCACCCACCACCACACCCCACGCGCGCCACGAACGCCAAGCCGACCTGGCCTTGGCCGGAAAAGCCTCGACCGCGGGATCCGCCAGTTCCACCTCCGAGTACTCGTCGCCCATCTCGGCCAATAGCTCGGGGGTGAGGCACGCCATGCCGACCTGACTCGAATGCGAGCTCGATCCGAAAAGATCGACGAGCAGCCTGGGCAGGTGGCGCGACTTGTGCTTCATGTCGCGCAGAACCTCTTCCAGCTCGTCGGCGAGCTGGCGTCCGGACATATAGCGCTTGTCCGGATCGCGCTCGAGCATGCTCGACACGATGGCATCCAGGCCCGGCGGCACTTCGGGGCGTTGCGCGGACGGCGCCGGCACCGTCATTCCGAATATGTTCTTGAGCGTCTCGGCATCGTTGGCGCCGCGGAAGAGCCGCCGGCAGGTGAGCATCTCCCACAGCACCACGCCCAGCGAGTAGAGGTCGGAGCGGCTGTCGAAAGCCTCGTTGCGCAAGCGCTCGGGCGCCATGTAGCGAAGCTTGCCCTTGAAAGCCGACTGGTCGGTCCGGTCCGCGCTGACGTCGCTCACCGCGCTGGCGATGCCGAAATCCAGAAGCTTCACCCCGCCTTCGCGCAAGCACATGATGTTCGACGGACTGACGTCGCGGTGGACGATGTTGAGCGCACGGCCGTCCGGGCCCGCCAGCGCGTGCGCGTAGGCAAGACAGCCCGCCACCTCGTGGGCGATGAAGGTCGCGATGGCGACGGGAAACGAACGCTTCATGTCGCGCAGGCGCCGGATGATGGCCAGAACGTCGTGGCCGCGCAGGTATTCCATGGCCAGGAAGTACTGGCCGTCCACGCTGCCGAAGTCGTAGACCTGCACGATGTTCGGATGGTTGAGCAGCGCGATGATGCGGGCCTCGCGCACGAACATCTCGACGAACTCGGGCGACTGGTTGAGCTTCGCCAGTATCTTCTTGATGACGAAGGTGCGCTTGAAACCCTCGGCGCCGGGCATGATGGCCCGATAGACCTCGGCCATGCCCCCCTCGCCTATGCGATCGAGCAGGATGTAGCGTCCGAAGCGCTCCGGGTTGACTGCTTGCGCCGCTTCCATCAACCGTTCCGTTATCGGCCGATTCGACGCCCCGGTTGAGACGGCGACACGGGCCTCGCTCTTACCTTCGCACAGAGCGAGTCCGCCGTCGACGGGTAGGGCAGATGCCGGGAATGCCACGCCGGGCCGGACGTCGCGGAGGTGCGACCACCATTCCCGACATACCCTACATGGATGCGCGAGGAGAATCGCATACGCGGCGACCCGCTCGGCCCCGACATCCTGATCCCGCGCCTCGGGGCGGGCGTGATCCTGCCGCTTTCCTTCGAGGTGCCCGTGGCACTGGTTCCCGACCTCGACGTGCGCTGCCTCTCCCTGCCGGTCGATCCGGACGAAAGCGACAACCTGGTTCTCAAGCGCAAGTACGCCTTCACCGCGACCACGGGCCTGCCACGAACCCCATCTTGGTGTAGAACCACCACCACCACCATGGCGCGCATCCTGGTCGTGGAAGACGAAGCGGACATCCGTCAGATTCTGGCCTACAACCTGGGCCTCGAAGGGCACGAGGTTTCGGTCGTGGAGCGCGGCGCCCCGGGTCTGGCCCTGGCGCGCGAGCAGCGTCCGGACCTCATCCTGCTCGACCTCATGCTCCCCGACGTCTCCGGCCTGGAGATCTGCCGCAACCTCAAGAGCGACGCGAGCCTGCGCTCGATCCCGGTGATCATGTTGACGGCGCGCAGCGAGGAGATCGACCGCGTGGTCGGCTTCGAGCTGGGCGCCGACGACTACGTGGTCAAGCCCTTCAGCGTGCGCGAGCTGGTACTGCGCATCGCCGCCGTGCTCCGCCGCGCGCAGGCGACCGCGACAGACACGGAAGCCCAGGACGAGATCCGGGTTGGCCGCCTGCGCGTGGACCGCGGCGCGCACCGCACCTGGGTCGACGGCCAGGAGATCGCGCTCACCCCGCTCGAGATGCGCCTTCTTTGCACCCTCTACGAGCGGCGCGGGCGCGTGCAGTCCCGGGGCACGCTCCTCGACGACGTCTGGGAAGCGAATCCCGAAAACAACACGCGCACCGTCGACACCCACGTCAAGCGTCTGCGCGAGAAGCTGGGAGCCGCCGGCGCCTACGTGGAAACCGTGCGCGGCATCGGCTATCGCTTCGCAGACACCGCCGAGGACGGCTAGGCACGCGGCCCGGGCGGCTGCTCGAGCTGGCTGCATGGCCATCGCCGCCCCGATGAGGGGCACGATTTCGCGCCGCGGGTTGCCGGCGAAAGACACCTGCCCGGCGCGCAACACAACCGGCGCGACGAGAAGCGCCGGGGAAGCGGAGGATGGCGACCATGCTCAGCATCCCCCAAGTGTCGATGACACGACCCCCATCTTTGCGCGAACCTCGACATCTGCGACACTATCGCAGTAGGAGTCAGGGCCGCTGCGGCCCCCCGCTTCGGAGGTCTGTTTTGCGACAGGTGTCGTCGACCAAGGCCGACTACACCACGTGGTTCGGCTCGAACCCCGAGTACATCTACGGCATCCAGATGCTGCCCTTCACGCCCGCGTCCGAGGATCTCTTGCGTCCGGTCTGGATAGAGGATGCCTGGCCGCAGCTCGCGGCCGCGGCCAGCGGCACCACCGAGCAAGGCTGGGAAGGCTTCATGCGCATGGCCCACGCCGTGATCGACCGCGCCGCGGCCGCCGGCGAAATCGCCAAGCTGACCGGCTACGACAACGGCAACGGCCGGGCCAACACCCTCTACTGGGTGGCCACGCGACCCTAGCAGGTCCTCGCGCGACGAAAACCACCCTTGTTTCTCGCCAGATGGTCATCGGTGGCCCAGGTGCGCTGAAGCAGTCGCGTGGCGAAGGCCAACCGCCCGGCACTCACCGCTGCCTTCGTCGAGGCGATACGAGCGGTCAACCGCTCGCGATCATTTTGTCGAAGTCGGCCACGGCGATAGCCGGCATCGTGGAAAACGCGATGCCGGTCTGCCGGGTCAACGCGACCGAGGCCTTGACCGCGTTCTCGAAGTTCGGGAGTTCGACGATCAAAACCAGGTCGTACTCGCCGAGGAGCGCGTACATGGACTTGATCTCCCCGCCGAGCCCCTTGACCAGTTCCTCTGCCTTCTTGCTCCGCGAGGCACTCACCGCATTGATTGCTTCCGACGAATAGCTCCCGAACATGAAGTAGGTCGCCATGTTGCCTCCCTTCCTGGGCCAAACCCCAGATGGGGGATAGTACACCAGCCTGCAACGGAATGGCTGTCGGCGGCGAGCCCTTCTCCGGATGTCGCTTTTCGCGGCCCTCGCCGTTGCCGCCGTCCGGCGGAAGCCGCGCTGTCCGGACCGCGACCGGCCCGGCGCGAGGAACGAATCAGGACGATGCCGGCGGCAGGGGCAGGCCCAACGCTTCGGGCAAGTAGTTGCCGCTCGACACCACGGTCTTGATCGCATCCTTGGGCGAGATGGGCAGGAAGTGGCAGCGCTTCCTGCTCGCGAAGTAGAGACGCCCGGTGATGGGATTGGGGGAGTTGGGCACGAACACGCACAGGCGATCGCTGCCGTCGCCGATGGGACGCCCCGTCGAAAAGCCCAGCCAGTAGTGCTGTCCCGATTCGTCTGGCAACAACAACACCTTCGCGAACATGCCCGAGTCCAGGTCCGGCGTGACGAGCAGCTGCTTCCACGTCCGATACAGGTCGCGCAGCCCCGGGATGCACTCCAGTACCCGATCGAAGGTCCGCAGTAGGTAGCGGCCGACCAGGCTCGTCACGAAGACGCCGAGCCCGTAGATCACCGCCAGCGAAAGCAAGATACCGAGCAAGGGATAGGGCAGGTGCACGACCTTCTGCACCACGCTGTCCACGTAAAAGACCAGGAACAGCGTGATGGCGATGGGGATGGCGGCGACAAGCCCCGCCACGAACTTGTTTTTCACGTGCTTGGCCACTCGGCTCATGATGGGCCCAGAATAGCAGGCCCGCCGGCCGCCACGACCACCTACGTGGATCGACGAGACTTCAGACGCTCGCGCGCAAAACCCTGGAAGCCGTCGACAAGGGGGCGCGGGGCGCAATCCTGCGGTACTCTTGCCCCTGCATGTGCGGCATCGCCGGCCTCATCGATCCAACGTGGGCCCGCCTCGATCCCCAGCGGATCGAGGCCATGACGCGCACCCTGGCGCCGCGCGGCCCCGATGGCGAGGGTTTCTTCCACGCCCCGGGCGTCGCGCTCGGCCATCGCCGTCTGGCCGTCATCGACCTCACCGACAACGCGGCCCAGCCGCTCGCCAACGAAGACGGCAGCGTGCAGGTCGTGTTCAACGGCGAGATCTACAACTTCCAAGAGCTGCGCGCGGATCTGCTGGCGCGCGGGCATGTGTTCCGTTCGCATGGCGACACCGAGGTCCTGGTGCACGGGTACGAGGAATGGGGCGATGAACTGCTGCCGCGTCTCGACGGCATGTTCGCCTTCGCCATCTGGGATGCGCAACGGCGCAGGCTGCTGGCCGCGCGCGATCGCATGGGCAAGAAGCCGCTCTACTTCGCCAGCGTCGCGCGCCAAGGGGCGCCGCCGCTTTTCGCTTTTGCCTCCGAGCTCAAGGCCCTGCTGACCGTGCCGGGATTCGATCGCAGCATCGACCCCGAGGCGCTGTGTCGCTACCTCGTGCACGAGTACGTGCCGCCGCCGCACAGCATTTTCCGCGGCGCGCGCAAGCTGGCCGCGGGCGAGCGACTGCGCCTGGAGATCAAGGACGGCAGCGCTTGCGACCCGCGTGTCGATCGCTACTGGGAGCTGTCGTTCGCGCACGAGACGCGCGAGCTGCGCGACGACGATGCGGCCGCCCTGTTGCGCGAGCACCTCCTACGCTCGGTTCGCCGGCGCCTGGTCGCCGACGTGCCGGTCGGGATCTTCCTGTCGGGTGGCATCGATTCGTCGACCGTCACGGCGTTCGCGGCCCAGGCGGCCGGCGCAGAAAACGTGCACACCTTCTCCGTCGGCTTCTCGGAAGGCTCGTTCGACGAGAGCAGCCACGCGCGTCGCGTGGCCGGCTTCCTGGGCACGCACCATCGCGAGGAGCGCCTGGGCGTGCGCACCCTTCTCGACATCTTGCCGGTCGTGGGCGATTTCCTCGACGAGCCCTTCGCCGATGCTTCGGTCGTCCCGACCTACCTGCTGTCGCGCTTCGCCCGGCGCCACGTCACCGTGGCTCTGGGCGGCGACGGCGGGGACGAGCTCTTCGCGGGCTATCAGACCTTCTTGGCCGAGGCGTGGGGGCGGCTCTTCTTCGACCGCACCCCGGCAGCGCTGCAGGCCGCGCTCGCCGCCGCTGCCCGCTTGCTGCCCGCCCGGAGCGGCTACTTCAGCCTCGACTTCAAGGTGAACCAGTTCCTGCAGGGCGGGAACGTGCCCGGCCCCCGACGACACCAACGCTGGCTCGCCTCCTTCCTTCCCGAGCAACTCCCGTCCTTGTTGACCGCCGACCTCGCGCGGGCGCTGCCCGGGGATCCGCTGGCCGCGGTCGACGCGCGCGCCCGGCTGGGGCCGGCGAGCGCGGCCTGGGATCGCCTGCTCGATTTCTACGCGCGCTTCTATCTACCCGACGACGTCAACACCAAGGTGGATCGCGCCGCCAGCGCGGTCGGCCTCGAGGTGCGAGCGCCGTTTCTCGACACGGCGTTGATCGATTTCGCCTGCAGCCTGCCGGCGCACATGCGCCTGCGTTGGCGCTCGCCCAAGTTCATCCTCAAGCGCGCCATGCGCGGCCGTCTGCCCAAAGCGATCCTGGGACGCAGCAAGCAAGGCTTCGCGGTGCCGGTTGCCCGCTGGATGCGCGAGGATCTCGCGCCCGCCCTGCGCGACGAGCTGGCTCCCGAGAAACTGCGGCGCGAGGGCTGTTTCGAGCCCTCCTTCGTCGAGGGGCTGCTCGGCGAACATCTCTCCGGCCGCCGCGACCGGCGCAAGGCCCTGTGGACGCTGTTCGTCTTCGAGCGCTGGCGCGCACGCTGGGCGGCCGGGCGGTGAGTCGACGGGGGCCTAGCGGCCGTTCATGACGTGACCTGCGGGGGTGTCTGGGAGAGATCGGTGGCCTCGCCCCCCGAGCAGGTTTCGCGCACGACGTAGGTCGCGGTCTGCGACGATTCGTAGTACGTGCGCATGGTCATTTCGGCCAGCAGGCCCAGGAGCACCGACAGACAACCGACCAGGAACGACAGCACGGTGAGGTGCGGCAGAGGCGTGGCCACGAAGTCCTTGCCGCCCCAGAACTTGTACCAGACCATGGTCAGGAAAAAGAGCAGCGAGAGCCCCATGCTGAGCAAGCCGAACTTGCCGAAGAGGTGCATGGGCTTGGTGCCGTACTTCCACAACATCTGGGCGAGAGCCAGATCGAGCAACACGTTCGGGATGCGTCCGAGCCCGTACTTGGTCCTGCCGTATTGCCGCGCGTGGTGCGTCACCTCGATCTCGGCGACGCGCGCCCCGCGCTGGGCGGCGTAGATCGGGATGAATCTGTGCATCTCGCCGTAGAGGTGCACGCCTTGCAGGACGAAGCGACGGTAGGCCTTGAGCGTGCAGCCATAGTCGTGCAGGCGCACGCCCGAGACGACCGAGATGAGGGCATTGGCGATCCACGACGGGATCTTGCGCGTGACCAGCATGTCCTTGCGCTGCCGCCGCCAGCCCGACACCACGTCGAAGCCCTGGTCGAGCTTGTCGAGCAAGGCCGCCACATCGGCCGGATCGTTCTGCAGATCGGCGTCGAGCGGTACCACCACGTCGAAGCGGGCGGCGTCGAACCCGGCCGCCATGGCCGCGGTCTGGCCGAAATTGCGGGCCAGGTGGATGGTGCGCAGGTACGGACGCTCGCGCGTGGCCTCGCGCAGAAGCCGGCGGGAATCGTCGTGGCTGCCGTCGTCGACCAGGATCACCTCCGTGGTCACGCCCCGCTCGCCCAGCGTGGCGACCGTCGCGTCCAGCTTGCGCAGAAGGTGCGGCAGGGACTCGGCCTCGTTGTAGCA
This sequence comes from Deltaproteobacteria bacterium, assembly GCA_016935975.1. Classification (GTDB taxonomy): domain Bacteria; phylum Myxococcota_A; class Polyangia; order Fen-1088; family Fen-1088; genus Fen-1118. The sequence goes on along the minus strand of JAFGPX010000226.1, from coordinate 9,424 downwards.
GGGGATCAGAATGGACACCGCGCGCGTCGGATTCACACCCGCATCGTACACCCGCGGCCCGCGCCGCGCTCGCCCAACCGGTGTCTGGTTGCGGGGCTACGGTGGCGCCTGCTGGCTCGAGGATACTTCGCGCATCCAAAGCTGAACCTGCTTCCACTCGGTCACCTTCCGCCACTCGGAAGCGATGGCTTCCGGAAGGTCGATCCGGCAGCGGCCGTCGATCACCGCGCATTCGAGACCGGCAAAGAGATCCTCGCCAACGGCGGGCAAGTCCGGCGCCGGCTCGGACGGAGACCGTCGGTCGGCCGCGAAGGTTGCATTGAGCGTGTGCCAGGCGACGCGCCCCCGCGTCGAGCAACCGGAAAACAAGACCTCGGGGAAGGCCGTTGGCGCGGGAGCGTGCTTGGACAGCGCGACGACGATCTTGCCATCGACTTCTTCCGCGCGGTCGCTGGCGAAGTGGGCCAGGTAGTGGGTCGCCAGCTCGCTCTGCAGGTCCATGTCCTCGGGCTTGCAGCGGTCGCTCTTGAACAGGATGTGGGTCACGCCGAGGCCGCGAAGCTGTTGCCAGGCCGCCGCGGGCCCGGCCAGCGAGCCCAAGAACGGAACACTCGTCCAACGGGGATTGTCGGTGACCACCGGGCGGCCGATGCCGAGGCGCATTTGCAGCAGGTGAAGAAGGACCACGCTGTCCCGGGGCAAGACCAGGCCCACCTGCTTGAATTCCGAGGACGTATCGAAGCGGTTCTCGATATCGTTGCGGTACGTGGAGGAGAGAAAGCGGATGGATTTCTCGATGCCCGTGTGGTCGCTGTAGCGCCCCGGGATGAAGGGGATGTCGCCGCCCCAGACCAGCTGAAGCGCCACCAAGCCCACGACGGCGATGCGCGCCGGCAGCCCCATGTTCCAGGCGCGAACGAAGACGGCGGCGGTCACGGCCACCATCCAGGGCAGAAGCGCCTGCAGATAGCGATCTTGGTGGTAGGTCCAGTACCAGATCAGCAGGCCCAGCACGGTACCGAGGCCGAGAACCCAGAGCCGCCGGGCCCGGCGCAGGAACGGAAGCATGGCGAGACTGAACGTGAACAGGAATCCAAAGACCGGCAGGTTGCGATGGAACGTGGTCCAGTCGTGAGGAACGAAGGCGAAGCTCAACGGAGAGAGCAAGGTCTCCGCGAGGCGGTGCGCGAGCGATCCGTGCGGCCGCCAACCCGGGTCGACCATGCCGCCGGGATGCTCGATGCGCCATGGACGCGAGGGGAAGACGTCGGGGAGCAGAGGGTAGAACGGATTGTGATGCCAGATCGTGTTGGCCAGCCAGTAGCTCGCCGTCAGCAGCAAGAACGAGCCCAGCAGCGGCACCGCGAAGACGAAGACGAGCCGACGGAGGGACGCTTGGCGCCGGACGACGCGAATCGCCCCGCAGCCGAGGACGAAGAGCGCGGTCGGGACGAGGAGGTAGATACCGTGCACCTTGGTCAGCCCCGCGCCCGCGCAAGCCACGGCGAGCACGACCGCGCGTTTCGAGCGGAAGGTGCCGACGAACCACAAGGCGCTCAAAGCCAGCGGAGCCGCCCAGAACGCGAGCACGTGGTCCGCCGCGCTGGAGAGGTTCGAGTCGTAGAGAAACAGACCGGGAAACAGAAAGAAAACCGCCCACGTCCCGCGCGCCTGCCGGGCACCCGTCAAGCGGGCGACCAGCAAGGGGGCCGCGGCCAGGGTCAGGAGAAACAGGAAGAACTCGATGTGAGCTGCCAGCTGGAGGCGGCCGTACTCGCCGAGGACCGGGCTCGCCAGCGCCCACGTGTAGAGCCACGATGCCAGGTGCGGAATCGACCCGAGGTGCCACCCTTCCGGGAAAGCGGCGATGCGTCCCGCGGCGACGTAGTGCTCGGCAATGGCCAGGTGGTACCAGCTGGCGTCGAACGCGATGTTTTCGGTGGTGAGCAGTGGCAGGTAGACCAGAAGCAGGCCGATGGCGCCGAACCCCGTGGCCACGAGCACGGCGAGCGAGGGCGCCTGGCGGAATCGGGAGCGCGCGCGCAGCCAGTCGAAGAAGACGTTGCCGCCGTCGCGCTCCACGAAGGGAAGGCCGAGGAGTATCAGAGCCGAGGGGAACAGCCAGAAGTAGAGACTGCCCAGCCCGTGGGCGATGCCGACGAGGAACGTGCCCACGGCGAACACGAGAACGCCGGCCGCCATGTCGAGCAGCCAGCGCTCGGCGGGCGCCATGCGATCGTTGCGACACGGCCAGGCAAGCAGCGCGTGCCCGGCGCAGAAACAGGCCACGCCGAAGAAGAGAACGAACCCGTAGATGACGGCGAAGTGCCAGAACAGCCAGTTGGCCAGCGGCTGGAGCCGGTCGAGAAACCAAAGGGTGCACGCGATGGCGATGGCGGCGACGGCCAGGACAATCCACGACCTTCGGCGGTCGAGGCTAGGCGATTCGGTAGGACTCACGCGGCGCAGTCTAGCGCAAACCGGACGGGCGGTTGGCTCGACCGGGCCACGCGCGCTCGCAAGGCGAAGACGGAGGATGGGCGGAGGGCGAAGCGAGGGTGAGGCGGCGGCATGCGCTCGTGCCGCCCCGGAGCGGGGCATCGGCCTGTCTCATCTGGCCTGGAGCGCCGCGATCTGTCCTTGCCTCGCCAGGTCCGCGGCCTCGCCGAGAATCCGGGCCGTCTCCTGCGACGCATGGAACCCCATCGAGTTCTCGGCGGCGACGAAGTCGAGCCGCCACTGCGCGCGCCGCTGAAAATCGAGCGCCGAGGCGAGTTGCTCGTCCGTGGCCCCGTTTTGTCGGGCCACGAGCACCGCATCGATCAAAGCGACGATCGCTTTCCCTCCATCCTGGAGCATGCGGTAGTTGGTGTCCTGAATCCGGGCCACCCTGGCCTCGATCTCCTTCTCGGAGAACTTGTGACAAGTCTGACAGGCGCGGTTGATGTTGAGCAGCGGGCTGCGCACCCAATGGTCCGAAACCTTGGTTGCGCCGTCACGCACGTAGGGCATGTGGCAATCGGCGCAGGCGACTCCACTGCGTGCGTGAATCCCCTGGCTCCACAGCTCGAACTCCGGGTGCTGCGCCTTGAGAATCGGCGCGCCGGTTTCCTTGTGCTTGTAGTCGAAGAACCTCTCGCCTTGCGCAAGCGTGGTCTCGTTCCAGAACGCTTCGGCCTGCTCTACTTTCAAGCCCCGGCCCCAGGGGTAGGTGAGCTTGAAGCCGCTGGAACAGTAGTACTCCACGTGGCACTGGGCGCAGACGAGCGATCGCATCTCGGTGCGCGACGCATCCCGGTTGATGTCGTACGGCCGGTCCCGAGGCCCTTCTCGCCAACGCTGCACCGACGGCAGGTGGGGGACCTCGCCGCTACCGCTCGCCAGAGCCTCCATGCCCTGCAGCAGAGCGGGGCGGGTCACGCGAAGCACCATGGACTTCGGGTCATGGCAATCCACGCACGAAACCGGGTGGGCGTGCCCCATGTCGTGCAGCATCTCGTTGACCTCCTGGTACGACATGGCGTAGGTCTTCTCGAACCCGGCGATGGCATCTCCGTTTCCGAGCTTGCGGTAAAGGGGCATGACCGATGCGTGGCAGTGCAGGCACGAGCCCGCCTGCGGCTTGGTCTGCCGCTTGGTCTGCTCCTGATCCTGGAGCATGTAGGCGTGCCCGCGCCGGTCTCGGTAGTCGATGGCAAAGGCGTAGCCGAGAAACATCCGCTTGAGCCACGGATCGCGTTCGATCTTCTCCTCGGGGAGCGCCTCACTGCCACCGTGGCCGCCGTAGCGGGTCTTCGTGTGCTGGGCCGTCAGCTTGTAGGTGTCGTACTGCTTGGGCCAGTTCTTGCCCCACGGCGCCGGATCGGTCGTGTCTTCGTCGACCTCGACCAAGCGCACGAAAGGCGTTCGTTGCTCCGCCTTGCGCTCGGCGACGTTCAGCAACAACGCCGTCACGCCGGCGGTAGCTGATGCAACCAGGACCATCAGGACGAGGTAGGGCCAGCCGCGTCCAAGGATGCTGCGCTCGTTCTTGGTCATGGATTCCGTTCCTCCTCGTCTTCGTGAAGCGCCATCGGTCCGCCCAAACCCACCGGCTCACCGTGTCCCACCGAGACGTGGCAGTGCACGCATCGCGGTGCCCCCTCGGTGGACACGATGGCCTGATCGGAAATGAGATCCGCGTGGCAGCGCAGGCAGTTGGCGTGCAAGATGTCCGCGTTCTTCTTGGTGATGACGATCGGCTCCGGGAAGTTCTGGAGCGTGAAGCCCTTCGAGTGGTTCCAGCCGTTCTCGGCTTTGGCGATGTACGTGCCCGGAAAGCGAGCCGGCAGATGGCAGTCGACGCACGTGGCCGCGGTGTGGTGGCTGGCCTTCTGCCACGAGTCGTACTGCGACTGCATGATGTGGCAATTCGCGCACGTGGCCGGGTCGGTGCTCAGATAGGACAGCCCCTCAGCGTAGTCGAAGGTCGTGCCACCCACGCCGAGCAACACCCCCAAGGATGCGAACGTCAGCGCGGGCAGAAGGCCGAGTCTCAATCCGTCCTCCCTACTTGAGTCCCAAGCGCACGGCAAGGTGATGGAGGTTGCTGCGGTGCATGCCGAGCGAGCTGGCGGCGGCCGACCAGTTGCCGTCGTGCGCGGCCAGGGCCCGCTCGATGAGCGACCGCTGGAACTCCTTGGTCGCTTCCCTCAGAGCCACAGCGTCGACCCCTGCAACCGGCGGTTCCCGATCCGTCTTTTGCGAGGCCACCGTCGTCGAGACGGCGAAGTCCGGCCCCAGGTGCGACCGGGAAAGCACGACGGGCTCCCCTCGCGGCACTCGCGCCGCAGCCTTGAGGGCGAGACGTGACAGCACGTTCTCGAGCTCGCGCACGTTGCCCGGCCACGGGTAGCTCTTGAGCGCCGCGATCGCCTCCGGATCGAGACGGACCGGACCGAGTCCGAGCCGGCGTCGCGCCACGTCGCAGAAGTAGCCGGCGAGCAGCGGGATGTCATCCGCGCGGTCGCGGAGCGGGGGGACCTTCAGCGGATAGACGTTGAGCCGGTGATAAAGGTCCGCGCGGAACCGCTCGGCTTTGACCTCGCGCTCGAGGTCGCGATTGGTGGCGGCGATGAGGCGGACGTCCGCCTTGACGACCTTGTCCGAGCCGACCCGCTGGATCTCCCCTTGCTGGATCGCCCGCAGGAGCTTGGGCTGCACGGACAGCGGCAGCTCGCCGATCTCGTCGAGGAAAAGGGTGCCGTGGTTGGCCACCTCGAACTTGCCGGGGCGGTCCGCGGAGGCGCCGGTGAAGGCGCCTCGCACGTGCCCGAACAGCTCGCTGTCGGCGAGGGTTTCGGGCAAGGCCGCGCAGTTGACGTAGAGCATGGGCTCCCCGCGGCGCTCGGAGGCCGCGTGCACCGCACGAGCGACGAGCTCCTTGCCGACGCCGGTCTCGCCCGTGATGAGAACGGTGAAGTCGGAGCCGGCCACGATGTCGATGTCCTTTCGCAGCCGCTGCATCGCCCGGGTGGTGCCGATCATGTCGGCGCCCTGGCGAAGCTGCACGTCCCGCATCAGATCGCGGGCGATCAGGCCCTGCCGCTTGGCGCTCTGCTCGAGAGCCTCGATGAGATGCGTGGTGCGCATCTCGGCCGCGGCCAGGGCGCCCACGGCAGACAGAAAGCCCAGGTCGATTCCGTCGAAGGCGTGGGGCTTCGCCGCATCCGCGGTCAGCGCGCCGAGAAGCGTGTCCCCGACCCGCAGCGAGCACCCGAGACACGCGTGAACCCGCTGGAATTCACCATGGTCCTTGGCGAGAAGACCGTCATAGGGGTCGGGCAGCTCGCTGTCGCTGGGAAACGTGATCGGCGCCTCCGAACGGCAGATGATCGAAAGCCGCGGGTGCTCCTTGAGCGAAAAGCGCCTGCCCATGGCGTCCTCGGACAGCCCCTCGGAGACGATGGGCACGAGCTCGTCGCCCTCGATGCGCAAGAGCGCCGCCGCGTCGTAGGGGATCACCCGCTTGAGGCCGATGAGCAACCGGCGGTAGCGCTCATCCGATGAAAGAGCCGCCGTGATGTCGGAGGCGATGGCGACAATGGCCTCGAGTTGGCTCATCGTTGCGATATATGCAACAAGGTTGACTAGATCGCAACAGATCATTGCGCTGCGATACTGACAACAATGGCTGTATCCCTTTGTAACTGCGGGTGATTCCATTGGGCACGGCGGTTGCTCTGGATGCCGTCAAGAAGCGTTATCGACGCGGAATGGAGGCAAGCCATGATGAGCACAGAGCCGACTCTCGCAGACCTGGTCGCCACGAACCCGTCCGCCGCCAAGGTCTTTCAGCGATACGGGCTGGACTACTGCTGCGGCGGCAAGCAGTCCCTCAAGGAGGCGTGCGCGGCCGGGCGCGTGGACGCCGACACGGTGCTGCGCGAGCTCGCGGCGGCCGAGACGGGCGGCGGGGACGAAGTGCGGTGGGCCGAGCGCCCCATCGACCAGCTCATCGAGCACATCCTCGATCGCTACCACGCGCCCCTGCGCGCGGAGCTGCCGAGGCTCGTCGATCTCGCGCGCCAGGTGGAGCGAGTGCACGCCGACAAGCCCGATCGTCCAGATGGCCTCGCCGACCTGCTCGCGGACGTGTACGCCGCCGTCACGAGCCACCTGGCCAAGGAGGAGCAGATCCTCTTCCCGCTCATCCGCTCGGGCCGCGGCCAGAACGCGTACATGCCGGTGCAGGTGATGGTCCAGGAGCACGAGGACCACGGTCAGAACCTCCGCCGCATTCGGAAGCTGACGAACAACCTGAAGCTACCCGACTACGCGTGCGCGAGCTGGCGTGAGCTCTACCGAGCGCTCGGCGAGCTCGAGGTCGATCTCATGGACCACATCCACCTGGAAAACAACATCCTCTTCCCCCGCGCCTTGGCCGGCTGAGGCACGAGAAGAGCTGGGATCATGGACCGCGCGAGAAAAGCCCTGGATCGCTTCGGGGGTGGTGCCCATCGGCGCCCGCACCACGCCCGGCGTGTTTGGCCGGAAAGCTCGTCGCCAGGCTCCGCCGATCCCGAGCGCGCGGTCGGAGAGAGCGGAACAGCGCGCTGCTCAGCTTCTACGACGTCCCGGCGCAAGGAGGTTCTGCCATGACACTCACAGCCAGCACGAAGGTACACGACCTGCTCAAGACCCACCCGTTCCTCGAGGACTTCCTGGCCTCGTACGACAGCAAGTTCGAGATGCTGAGGAACCGGATGGCGCGGGCAACCATCGGCCGCCTCGCGACCCTGCGCACGGCGGCCGGCATCGCCAGCCTCGACCTCGATGCGTTCCTGCAGGCGATCGCAGCCGAGATCGAAGCGAAGACGGGGCAGCGCCCCGAGGTGGAGCGCTCCGGCGAAGAGAGCGGACGCACGCGGCAACAGCGCGTCGAAGAGCTCAAGGCGATCATCGGCGACCTGCACGCCGGTGGCGATCGCGAGCAGGCCAGGGAGCGGTTCGCCAAAGCCGTCGAAGACGTGGAGGCGTCGGAGATCGCGGCGATGGAGGAGGATCTCATTCGCGGCGGCCTTCCCGTGTCGGAGGTGCAGAGGTTGTGCGACGTCCACGTCGGCGCGTTCCGGCAAGCCCTCGACGAGCACGTGCAGGTCGAAGCGCCTGCTGGACACCCCGTCCACACCTACGTGCAGGACAATCGCATCCTCTCGCGGCTCACCGACCAGCTCGGCGGCGTGGCCCGTGCCATCGGCGCGGGCCAGCAGGTGGAGGAGAGCTACGTCGGAGCCGAGCACGTCCTTTCCGCGCTTGGCGGCTTGGAGAACCACTACCAACGCAAGGAGAACCAGCTCTTTCCGATCCTCGAAAGGCACGGAGTGACCGGGCCGTCCCAGGTGATGTGGGGCGTGCACAACCAGATTCGCGCGGCCCTCAAGGTGGCCCGCGAAGCGGCTGCGAGCCGGAACACGGCGCTGTTCCCGTCCGCGGCGACGGCTCTCGCCCGGGACATCGTCGAGATGGTCTACAAGGAAGAGAAGATCCTCTTGCCGCTGTCGCTGGAGACGCTGACGGAGCAGGAGTGGGTCGAGGTTCGTCGCGGCGAGGACGAGCTGGGCTACGCGCTGGCGAGGCCCGCCGCCGCTTGGCCCGACGGCGCCGATGCGGGACAGGAAACGACCGCGCCCACAGCCGGTCTCCTTGCACTGCTCACCGGCGCGCTCACCCTCGAGCAGGTGAATCTCGTCTTCACCCACCTGCCGGTGGACCTGTCGTTCGTCGACCAGAACGACGAGGTACGCTTCTACTCCGAGGGGCCGCACCGGATCTTCCCGCGCAGCCCCGCGGTGATCGGCCGCAAAGTGCAGAACTGCCACCCGCCCAAGAGCGTGCACATCGTCCAGGAGATCCTGGACGCGTTCCGCGCGGGCAAGCGGGACGAGGCCGAGTTCTGGATCGAGCTGCACGGCAAGTTCATCCACATCCAGTATTTCGCGGTACGGGACAAGAGCGGCGCCTATCGCGGCTGCCTCGAGGTCAGCCAGGACGCGACGCGCATCCGCAGCCTCAAGGGAGAGCGAAGGCTTCTTGCCTGGACGGATTCGCAATGAAGACCGAATCGGTATGAGAAGGGACGCCGGCCGAGCCCGCGGCGCTCGGCCGACGACCCGGCCACCACGAGGGCTATTCCGCGAGACGCACCCCGGACAGACGCACCGGAGGCCGCCGAGGCTTCTGCAATGGAGACGATCATGCCGAACGGCGGTTTGTGCCGAGCTCGGCATAAGGCGCGCTTCTGCGTGATCGTCTACAGCGGACAGGGGTCGCCGCTCGCTTGAATATCTCTGGTATTCGGCGCTTCGCTGCTCCTTGCACCCGGGCCGAATCCATCCCGAACGGCTCGGTCCGGCTTCTGCTAGATACTCCCGGTCAACGCGTATCGCTGACTTGCCCTTCGGGAATTCCGCCTATCGCCAGGCCGCGCAAGGTCAGCCGCGGAGCGGTGCCACCGTGGACGCGTTCGTCTCTCGGCACAGGATTTGATGACAATTCCTGGCTCGGACCACAAATAGAGAGGACTAGAAATGATACCGTTGCGGGTATCCGATTCTTCGCTGGAAGTACGGTCATCTTGTACGGCCTGGTGTTTCGCCGCGCTTGATGCCCTCCTGGAAAGGCCTCCATGGTTCTTCGCGTTCGAGGCTCATCACTGACAACAGGCGCAATCGGGTGTGCACTGCTTCTGCTTGCCGCCTGCAGTAGCAGTGGGGGCGGTGGTGGCAACACGCTCGGGGCACAAGGGGGCCAGGGCGGTGCCAGCGTGACGGGCTCTGGTGGCACCGGACAAGGTGCGGGCGGCGGTGGCGGCTCCGGCGGAAGCGCATCCGGTGGCTCGAGTAACGGAACGGAGGCCACCTCTGGACGCGGCGGCGCGGGCGGC
>JAFGPX010000225.1 GCA_016935975.1 Deltaproteobacteria bacterium | reverse complement strand
GTGACCATCGCGCAAGGCAAAGAGGTCTGGTCCGATCCGATCGACTTCCCCATTCCCAATCAAGGGAACGTCACCATCACCACCGCCTTCGGCAGTGTTCCAAGCCAGGTCTGCGGCCACTCGGGCTCGCGGACCACGTCCTACCTGCAAAGCAACAGCAGCACCGTCAACGCGGCCAGCATGTCGTCCGCGACCAAGTTCCAACACTGGTACTACATCTCCGACATCGACGTCATGGCCGACGAATCGGCGGTGGGCGTGGTCGCAATCGGCGATTCCATCACCGACGGCCGAGGCACCACGGACGACGGGAACAACCGGTGGACGGACATCATGGCCGCGCGCCTGCAGGGCAACGCCGCCACCGTGAAAGTCGCGACGATGAACCAAGGCATCGGCGCGACGAATCTGATTGGAACCAGCGGCACGGCGGCGCAAGCGCGCTTCAACCGCGACGTGCTCGGGCGCTCTGCCGTCAAGTACGTGATCGTCTTCGACGGGGTCAACGACATCGGTGGAGGAGCATCGTTTAGCTCCCTGAAGTCCGCCTACGACGATTTGATCAAGCGAGCGCACGACAAGGGGCTGCTCATCTACGGCGCAACCATCACGCCCTTCCAGGGATACTCGGGCTACGACTCGCACGAGAGCGTGCGCAAGCAAGTGAACGACTACATCAAGAGCGGCGTGTTCGACGGTGTCATCGATTTCGACAAAGCCCTCCAGGATCCGGCGAATCCCACCAAGATGAAGGCGGAATACGCCCAGTGGTCTCAGCAAGACTGGCTGCACCCAGGGCCCGCCGGCTACAAGGCCATGGGCGACGCGGTAGACCTCGCGCTGTTTGCGAAGTAGCAAGTCCACGTCTCCCGGAGCGAGGGGGATCGCGCAAGAGGTGAGCCGCGCGCGGGGGCAGCTACGACCTCATCGTGACGAGGAGGCACTGCCCCATGAGGAACTCGCGAATCTTCGCTGGCTGCCTGTTGCTTGCGGGCGCGACTGTCTTCGGGCTCGGTGGCTGCGAGGCGCCGGCCGAGGGCGAAGGCAGCAAGCCCGACGGCTCCGCGGGTGGCCGAACGGGCACCGAGGCGCGCGGCGGGTCCGGCGGCGGCGCGGGCACGGGCGGCACGAGCGGTAGCGGCGGATCCGCAAGCAGCGGAGGCAGTGTCGGCGCGGGCGGCACTTCGGCCGGCGGTGGCGCTGGGGAAACCGGCGGCCAGAACGGCACGGGCGGCGTGTCCGCTACCGGCGGCCGTTCCGACATGGGAGGCAGCACGGCGTCGGGCGGATCCGCGCAGATCGGTGGCGCCACGGGTACGGCCGGCAGGTCCGGGACCGGGGGACGGAGTGGACGCGGGGGCGCCGTGGGGACGGGGGGCTCTGCGGGCGTGGGAGGCAGCGGCGCGACGGGCACGGGCGGCACACGGAGGACGGGCGGCGTAACGGGCGCGGGCGGCGGCGTCCCGATGGGCGGCACACAGGCGCAAGGCACGGGAGGGGGAACGAGCAGCGGCGGCGCGACCGGCAGCGGGGGCAGCAGCGGCCCCTGCACGCCGGTCTGGGAGGATCCGCCCAGCAGCGTCGCGGCGTGGGTCGACGCGAGCTGGAACGAGCAGCTCGGCGCCAACGTCAAGAGCCGCAAGGATTGGCTGCTCGACAGCGTCATCCTGGGCAAGGGGCAAATCAATCTCTGCGTGCGCTGGGGCGCGACCACGGCGCCGAGCGCGTCGGTCAAGTCCAACATGGCGAGCTCGGCCGAAAGGTGGTTCAACGACTGGTTCGAAAAGCTCGCTGGTTATGCCTGCTTCCCCTATTCGCACATCACGGTGAAGGTGACGGGTTGGGCGGTCAGGCCGGGCAACGAAGCGTGGGTCTCCGACCTCGACAGCTCGATCAAGGTCTACACCGAGACCGATCCGGGCAGCGATCCCAAGAACGAGCCCAAGTGCCCGGACGCCTGTTCGTTCTTCACGAATTGGAGCCACACCTTCCCGGACTGCCCGGGCGGCGAGGCGTTCCACCACGACTACTGGATCTGGCTCGACGACAACCTTCCGGGTGGCGGCGGCGCCGCCGCGGTGGGTGGCGACTGGGGCCTGCGCATGCCGGCGAGCAGCTTCGTCAACGCCATGGGCAAGAGCAGCTCCGTCATCGAGCACGAGATGGGGCACGGCTTCGGCTTCCAGGACTACTACGACTGGCCGGCGAGCAGCCCGCGGCCCGAGGGCGGGTCGCTCATGATCATCGGCTCGTCGTCGGGCTCGACGCCGACGGTGGGCGACCAGTGGCTGCTCCGCCGCACCTGGGAAGAGATGACGTCACTGCGCGGCTGGTAGATCGGGCTTGGCGGATCCTTGTGGCATGATGGCGGCCCGGCGTCGGCCGCGCATCCTAAGGTGCTCCGGGTGACGGCGCCGTAGACGCTCGGACGCAAACCTGAGAGGAGACCACGATGCGTAGCTCGATCCGGTCACTGCTGGCGGCGACCCTGCTTTGCCTCGTTGCATCGCTTTCCTGCCTCAGACCGCCACCGCGACACTCGGGCGGCGTGGCTGCCGCCGCCGTCGCGCCACTTCCCGTCGAGCCGATGGCGGAGCTGGACGCCTGGAGCGCCGCCAAGCGAATGAGCCCGGGCATCAACATCGGCAACACCCTGGAGAACACCACCACCTGGGAAACGGGCTGGGGAAATCCCCCGATTACCAAGGAATTCGTGGCCAGCCTGGCGCGCCTGGGATTCAGGACCGTGCGCCTGCCGGTGGCCTGGGACACCTATGCCGTGGACGGGCGCGTCCAGTCCGACAAATTGCGGCGGGTCGCCGAGGTCGTGGACTGGATCATCGGGGCCGGCATGTTCTGTGTGGTCAACATCCACTGGGACGGGGGCTGGATCGATTCCGGACACAAGGAGCGCTTCCCGGCCACCCACGCCACCTTCAGCCCCGAGGCGGAAAGGAAGTTCCGCTCGTACTGGGAGCAGATCGCGACCTTCTTTGCCGGCAAGAACGAGAAGCTCGTCTTCGAGGGCCTGAACGAGGAGACCAACTTCGCCAACGAAGGCTTCCCCCAGAAGGCCTACGCGACGCTGACGCGGGTGAACCAGCTCTTCGTCGACACGGTCCGCAAGACCGCGGGCAACAACGCGAAACGCTTGCTCGTCGTCGCCGGGTACAGCACCGACATCGAAAAGACCTGCGCCAGCCACTACGAGCTGCCCAGGGACACCATCTCTGGCCGGCTCTTCATCTCGGTGCACTACTACACCCCGTACCAGTTCTGCGGGCTCACCGAAGACGCCGATTGGGGCAAGATGATGCCGACCTGGGGAGCCCCCGCGGACGTCAAGCAGTTGGACCAGCTCTTCGACAAGATGCAGAGCTTCTGCCAACGCAACGACATCCCCGCCTTCATCGGCGAGTTCGGCGTGACCGACCAGAAAGAGCCCGCCTCGCGCGTCCGCTGGATGTCGGCGGTCGCGAACGCCGCGCTCTCGCGCGGCATGGTGCCCGTGCTGTGGGACACCGGGCACGAGGTCTCCCGCCACGAACCCCACGCCGCCAGCCCGGAGCTGCAGCAGGTGCTGCGCAGCCTTGCGCGTCCATCTCCCGCCGCGTCTGCGCCATAGCGCCCGAGAGATCGGGGACCTGTTTCCCCTCAAAGCCTTCCCGCCGCCCTTGGCGTTCAACGCACCGGCCTGACCGGGGCCGTTGGGCACGAGCAAGACGGCACCGCCGCAAGAGCGGTCAAGGCGGGAATCCGTGCGGCGTTCGCCAGCACATTCCAGAAGATGCTGGCACCACCCTCGGGCACCACCCTCGGGCCTTACTGCTTGACACTCAACGGACGAACGCCTGGATGCTGAAGGCTGAGAATGGTTGTTCCAAGTCCGAAGAGGATTCCGTTCCTTGGATCACGAATTCCACGCGCTCGGCGGGAGCCTCACCAGCCTTCGGCTCGATAGTGAAGAGGAAGGTGAAGGCTTGTCCCGGCCCCACTAGACGCCATCCACTGTCCATTCCAAAGTCATCAGGACAAACGACTCGATCCGGCCTGCCTTCTTCCACGGTGCGCAACTCCTTGTTCGCGAGAAGCAGCCTGGCTTTCACCGCAAGGAAGCGACAGAGCGCCTTGGGTTCTCTCCGTTGGTTCACCAGTGAGATCCAGTAGGCGAGGTTCGTGCTCTTTCCTCCACTGTCTTCGCCAGCGGGCCGGACAGACGCGGACCATCCCCCGAAGGACGCGCCTGCCTTCGCCCTTGAGGTGCTGATCACGGCTAGCAGCCCGTGGTGAAAGTGCCGGGAATGGCTTCGCTCATGCGGCTGCCTGAGCGAGCCAAAGGACGGGCGATTGGACAGATG